>NZ_JBIORB010000001.1:0-532500 GCF_051714025.1 Enterococcus sp. AZ167 | reverse complement strand
AAACCTCTCAAAACTGAACAAAGGCAAACGATGTGTAGTCTTCCGAAATATTCCTTAGAAAGGAGGTGATCCAGCCGCACCTTCCGATACGGCTACCTTGTTACGACTTCACCCCAATCATCTATCCCACCTTAGGCGGCTGGCTCCAAAAAGGTTACCTCACCGACTTCGGGTGTTACAAACTCTCGTGGTGTGACGGGCGGTGTGTACAAGGCCCGGGAACGTATTCACCGCGGCGTGCTGATCCGCGATTACTAGCGATTCCGGCTTCATGTAGGCGAGTTGCAGCCTACAATCCGAACTGAGAGAAGCTTTAAGAGATTAGCTTAGCCTCGCGACTTCGCAACTCGTTGTACTTCCCATTGTAGCACGTGTGTAGCCCAGGTCATAAGGGGCATGATGATTTGACGTCATCCCCACCTTCCTCCGGTTTGTCACCGGCAGTCTCGCTAGAGTGCCCAACTAAATGATGGCAACTAACAATAAGGGTTGCGCTCGTTGCGGGACTTAACCCAACATCTCACGACACGAGCTGACGACAACCATGCACCACCTGTCACTTTGCCCCCGAAGGGGAAACTCTATCTCTAGAGTGGTCAAAGGATGTCAAGACCTGGTAAGGTTCTTCGCGTTGCTTCGAATTAAACCACATGCTCCACCGCTTGTGCGGGCCCCCGTCAATTCCTTTGAGTTTCAACCTTGCGGTCGTACTCCCCAGGCGGAGTGCTTAATGCGTTTGCTGCAGCACTGAAGGGCGGAAACCCTCCAACACTTAGCACTCATCGTTTACGGCGTGGACTACCAGGGTATCTAATCCTGTTCGCTCCCCACGCTTTCGAGCCTCAGCGTCAGTTACAGACCAGAGAGCCGCCTTCGCCACTGGTGTTCCTCCATATATCTACGCATTTCACCGCTACACATGGAATTCCACTCTCCTCTTCTGCACTCAAGTCTCCCAGTTTCCAATGACCCTCCCCGGTTGAGCCGGGGGCTTTCACATCAGACTTAAGAAACCGCCTGCGCTCGCTTTACGCCCAATAAATCCGGACAACGCTTGCCACCTACGTATTACCGCGGCTGCTGGCACGTAGTTAGCCGTGGCTTTCTGGTTAGATACCGTCAAGGGATGAACATTTTACTCTCATCCTTGTTCTTCTCTAACAACAGAGTTTTACGATCCGAAAACCTTCTTCACTCACGCGGCGTTGCTCGGTCAGACTTTCGTCCATTGCCGAAGATTCCCTACTGCTGCCTCCCGTAGGAGTCTGGGCCGTGTCTCAGTCCCAGTGTGGCCGATCACCCTCTCAGGTCGGCTATGCATCGTTGCCTTGGTGAGCCGTTACCTCACCAACTAGCTAATGCACCGCGGGTCCATCCATCAGTGACGCAAAAGCGCCTTTCAACTTTCTTCCATGCGGAAAATAGTGTTATACGGTATTAGCACCTGTTTCCAAGTGTTATCCCCTTCTGATGGGCAGGTTACCCACGTGTTACTCACCCGTTCGCCACTCTTTTTCTTTCGGTGGAGCAAGCTCCGGTGAAAGAAAAAGCGTTCGACTTGCATGTATTAGGCACGCCGCCAGCGTTCGTCCTGAGCCAGGATCAAACTCTCATAATGATTTGTTTGAATGACCATACGGTCATTAAGCTCATAAAAATTAACTTTGCTAGCTATTGCTTGCATGTATTTGTTTCAATAAATTGAAACGTCCTACACATTGGTTCGTTTGCTTGCTTTGTTCAGTTTTCAAAGGTCTACCGTGCTGTGTTAGCAACTTTTATATCATATCAGAGCGACATTTGATTGTCAACTCTTTTTTTAAAAGTTTTTTTCGCTCGTTGTTTTTCAACTTCGTAGCGGCTGCCTCAGCGACTTAATTAGAATAACAAATGATTTGTTATTTGTCAACAACTTTTTTCAATTAATTTTGTTGATGTATCAACATTGATTAACTGTTTTATTATTGCGACTTCGTTATAATATCATCTGTTTTATTTTTGGTCAAGTCTTTTTTGAAGATTTTTCAACTGTTGTTTTGACCCGCTGGCTCAATTGCCAACGTTGAATACTTTATCACTCTATGAATGAAAGAGCAAGCTTTTTTTCTGAAATTTTTCCAATTAACAAAAACAAAGAAAAAAACTACCCAAAAGGTAGTTTAATCAATATCGATCGTACGGAAACGGATTTGATTTTGATCGTCTCGTTTTAAGGTTGTTTCTTCTTTCAAATAAGAGAACTTCTTCTCATCGATCGCTGGATTTTCAAGCATTTCTTCATAACCTGCAAAAATATCATGGATGTATTTTTTATAAGCTTTTTTCTTTTTGATTCTTTTCTTCATTTGGCACCGTCCTTTACGTGCTTATCTTAGCAAGCCGAAAGGATTCTGACAACCATTATCCACATTTTCATACCAAAAATTCACTTTGACACACCTTTTCCATTCTTTCAGCCAAGTGACAAGAATGGAAAAAGAATGTTTAGTTTGTGATCAAACGTTTTTGAAACGCCAATCGCTCTCCATTCGGAAAAGGAAATGTTACCTCTCCTTTATATTGATAGCCAGCTGCTTGGATATTCTTTTGCATCCCAATATTGGCTTTATACGTATCGATACGCAAATCAACGATTCCTTGCTCTAATGCAACCACTTCAAGAGCTTGCAGCAATTTGGCACTTAACTTTTGCCCTTTAAAATGAGAACTGACAACGACGCGATGAATGGATAGATACGGACCGTTTCCATCCCACCCTGCGCCGGTAATTGCGTTGTAGACAGGATCATCACCAGAAACCAGTGCCGCAGACGCTGCGATTTTCCCATCTTTCACTAACACATAGCTTTCACCTTTTGCAATATCTGCTTTGATTTGAGTTTCTTTTGGGCCATAGCCATTTTGCCATTGTGGTGATCCTTGAGCTTTTAAAAAAGCAATTCCTTCCTCAATCAGCGCCATTAACTCCGTTAAATCGCCCTCAGTTGTTTTACGAAATTTCTCCATTTAACCCCACCTTTCTTCTATGACTTTCTTCTATAAAAAGAAACAGACGATGATAGAAAGTCGTTTTAATCAATCGTTTTTAGTTTGCCTTGAAATTCACTGATTGATTGATATCCTTTTTCTTTCATGATCGTTTCTAATTCTTTCGTCAATCGTTCAAAGATCGCCGGCCCTTCTTTTTGCAACTCTGTGCCGATCTGCAACATAGAGGCACCACACAACAAATGCTCATACGCATCTTGACCATTACGAATCCCACCTGTACCAATAATTTTGATTTCTGGCTTGAGACGTGTATAGAAAGCCCGCACATTGGCTAATGCCGTTGGTTTCACATATTCGCCTCCGAGACCACCAAAACCACCTTTTGGTTTGATGACTACCGAGTCAGTAGCAGGATCGATGAATAAAGCATTCCCAATACTATTGATTGAATTGATGTAGGTTAACGGATACTTGTTTAATATCTTAGCCATCTCATCAAAGTGAGCCAAATCAAAGTATGGCGGCAATTTGACACCTAAAGGTTTTGTGAAAAAACCAAAGACTGTTTCAAGAATTTGATCGGTCAAAGGAAAATCATAGGCAACTTGTGGTTTTCCTGGCACGTTTGGACAAGAAAGATTCAACTCAGTGATTCCTTCAAAATCACTTTCTTGGATCTTCTTCAATAACTCAATGTTTTCAGCCACACTCATACCAGCGACAGAGAAAAAGAAAGGCGCTTGCTGAGTCATTTCCTGCTGTTTTTTGATGGCATAATCTAAGTAGTAGTCCACCCCTAGATTTGGTAATCCCATCGAATTGATGCTTCCTAAGGGTAAATCGGTATAACGTGGTTCTGGATTTCCGGCACGTGCTTCTAGCGTTGCACTCTTTGTGACAAATGATCCAGCTGCTGATACCGCTAATTCATCTAATTCCTCGATCGTCATACAATGGACTCCTGAGGCGTTCATAAACGGATTTTCGTATGTAAATTTCCCAAAATTCGTAGCTAACATTGATTCATTCCTCCAATCTTTTCAACTAGTTTACCGTTTCATTTCTGAAAATGCAACGGGTCTTTGATTGGGACAGGTTTTAGAAGGAGCAACCTATTTAATCACTGTAGCAAATCAAAAAACCATATCCATAGCAGCTTGTTAAAGCTTGCTGAATAAAAATGGTTTTTGAAAACAATCTGTTTGTGCTGTAATCAAATGTTTAGTTTTTAGAGCATGATCATGATTTTATTAAAGCTTTCACTTCTATTTACCGCTAAATCAAATGCTCTTTGAAGATATTCTAACGGAAAGCGATGGGAAATCATATGACTGGCACTTAAGCGTCCGCTTTCTAAAAAGGTGAGTGAATCAAACCATTCTTTGCCTGGGAAAGGCGCAGAATAGCTATTCCAAAAACCCTTAATGGTTAATTCACTGCGAAAGATTTTTCAAATGCCCGTTGCTTAATCAAAACATCAGAATAAGTGATCCCTTGAAATCCAATTTTCCCGTCTTTTTTTGTCACTAAGAGACATTGTTCTTCGGTTATTTTAGTACCTGCACATTCCATTGCAATATCTACGCCTAAACCATCCGTTATCCGAGAAATCTCTTTTTCAAGGTCTTGAACACTAGGATCGATCGTATCGGTGACACCTAAATCTAATGCTTGTTTCAGTTTCTCTGATTGAATATCAATGCCAATAATCGTTTTCACACCCGCAATTTTTAACCATTGGATCGTCAGCAACCCAATCTTTCCTAACCCAAAACGGCAACGACTTTGTCACTTGAAAGAGAAAATGTTTGTGAAAAACCAAGAACGATTTTTCCTTTTTGCAATTATTTCTGAAGTCACGTAAAAAACAAAAAACCTCGTAACAATGAGTCACGAGATTTTGGTGAAGCAATCTATTCTATTTATGAGTATTTAAAAACTATCCGTAGCTCATCACTTCCGCCAATAAATCGAATGGGTGAACTAAATTAAGCCATTCCTCGCAGGAAATTTCCTTCGGTTTTGGTTTTATTTATGCGACCTCATAAGTAGAAATTCTCAAGTGTTACTCGATGATACTTGCGTTTTCCATCGAAAGCGTACAATTCAAATCATTTCAAATGATAAGACACTTGAATAGGAGTATTTTAATTGACTGTTCAACTTTTTTTGAAATTGAAAACGAATAAACACATACTATATACATACAAATTTTTTACCTATCAAGTGAATTAAACCTTTTTCTTTGATACCTCAACACTCCAGTATCTCCGATGACGTATAATTTGTATTTTCCATACCCTACTTTAAATTCTAATCTTTCGCCACTTGCGATTTCAAATAAAAGATAATAGGTAATGGATTGATTCGTAAAGCCGTTTGCAGCAATATTCGTGCTACTAGTCATTCGTTTGTCTACTAGCGTGGCAAGTACTGCCACTTCTGGCGTAGATTGATCCTTTAAGAATTCGACAATATGATATAAGATAACTGCGACGAAAATAAAAGCAAATAAAGTAAATAGAAAATCCACAAAACACACTCCTTTTTTGTTTTTATGATCAAGGGAATCAACCAAATCATTTTTACAACTTAACTATAATTATACATTAATTCAATTAATTAATCTCGAATCTCTAATAAAAATATGTAACTCGCTAAATGATTGACCGAAACTGTAGTTTGGCTATCGTTTTCCTATATGTATGGTTGCATAGAACACATTTGTATATTTGTTAACCAAGAGTCAGTTGCTAGGATGAAATCACATGACCTTTGAAAAAACATTCCTAGAATCATCCTTCTTCATTCTACATTGACTCCTTAAGGAAAATTCATCGTATCCCAAAGTCTCTGACTAAATTCAGTAACTTTTCTTTAGACATGTTTTCTGGGATGCACCTTAAGGTTATCAATGTGGATGAATAAGAATTTATTCTGTGCTCTTTTTTTGTCAAAATGATCGAAGGTTTATAGAAAGTATTACTATTTCGGCAAAGTTAAATACTAACTCACTTTGAGTTGTCATATGAATGGAAAATACGTTGAGCTTTCAGGTTTAAAAATATATGATTTTCTTTAATGCTTTTAGTAAAAAAGCATAACTTTTTCACCAAGTAACTGTTTATTTAAGAAAGTATTCTATAAAAAAACTCTTCTACCAACTTTTTCAAAGTTAATAAAAGAGTTCTGTGTTTATATCCTCATTTTGCCAACTGTCCGACACCTAAGAAAACAGCTTGTTCCATCTAGTTAACAAATATGAAACAACTTTCTATGATTGAAAATCCTTAACGAATCCCCAAAGCAATCCGTGCATAACGACTCATTTTATCGGTCGTCCAAGCGGGATACCAGACTAATTTCACCTCTGGATTTTTGACTTCTGGAATATCGCTTAGTGCTTCGTGTATCGATTCAGTCAATACGTCGGCTAAGGGACAGCCCATTGTTGTTAAGGTCATTTTGATTACGGTATTGCCTGTTTCTGCATCAAATTCGACTTCATAAACTAAGCCTAGATTCACTATATCAATCCCCAACTCAGGGTCAATCACGGTTTCCAAGGCAGCCAAGACACGCTCTTTGATTGCTTCTGCTTCTACTTCAGTATATGCCACGGTTGAAGACCTCCTTTAATTCTTGTTTCAAATAATACCTTCTTTTGCAAGATTTGTAAATGGACGATCCTTGATTATGGACGGCTTTTCTTGTGTATTTTCAGTTCTGGGAAGACCCCTGTCGTTTTAAAGGTCCGTTGTTCATCATCTGTCGCAAAACGGCCTGTAATTGATTGGGTCGGCACAAAATTAATAAACGCATTGCCGTCAGCTTCTAAAACGGCTTGTTCTAAATCGTAGATCTCGTAGCGCGTCACGACCATCATGATCATATTGCCAGGTACGCCTGAATACCCTCCGACTGAGGGGAACAAAGTCATGCCGCGAAACACATGCTTAGAAATATTTTTCCCAACAGCTTCCGCATTGGTCGTAATAATCATTGCCGTTACCTTTTGATGACTTGTGTGCAGCATGTCCACAACGTAGCTCATTGCGAAAATCGAAATGATCGTGTACAAGGCACTTTCCCAAGAAAAGACGAAACCTGAGACCATGACAATGATGCCGTTTAAAATAAACATATATTTACCAACTGTTTTTCCAGTCGTTTTTGATAATATCAACGAAAGAATATCCATTCCGCCGGTGGTAAAACCCATTTTCAGTGAAAACGCAACGCCGACGCCTAACAGTACGCCACCTAGCAAAGCGTTAACCAAAATATTGTCAGTGATCGCTCCTTGCGGAAGGATCATCGTTAAGACGGAAACGACAACGACATTGATAAAGCTCAATAGTGTCGATGATTTCCCGAGTTTGATGAACCCAAGAACAAAGATAGGCAAGTTTAAGAGGAAAATAAACAGCCCTGTACTAAGGTGAACGCCAAAATGTTCCAAGGCAAGTGCCACGATCAATTGGGCGACCCCGTTCATCCCAGCAGAAAGAACGTTTGCGGGAATCAAAAAGAAATTTAAAGCAATGGCTGCAGTAATACCTGACAGCAAAATAACCCCTATTTTTTTCAATCGTTCTGATTGTTCGTGCTTCGTTAATAACTTACTCACAATGATCTAGCTCCTTCACTAAAAATCTCCTTCCAAAGAATAGCAGTTTGTGTGAAAAAATGAAACAATTATTTGCAAAAATTTACTTTTCATTCCCGCATCGTTCGCCTCCATGTTAAAATCATAGGTAAGAGATGAGAGGAGTGATTGATTTTGGCAAAAGAAGCAAGTTTTGATGTCGTATCTGAGATCAACACAGAAGAAGTGAAAAACGCCATTCAACAGGCGGAAAAAGAATTGAAAAACCGATTTGATTTTAAAGGCTCCACGGTAGAAATCAAGATGACTGAGGGCAAACTGACGATCGTTGGAGATGACGAATTTAAGTTGGAGCAAATCAAAGATGTGCTCTTTGCGAAGCTGATCAAACGGAATGTACCAACGAAAAATATTCAATTTGGCGAAACGGAGCATGCCTTGGGGGCAAAAGCTCGTCAAACGGCAGAATTGATCAATGGCATCGATAAAGAAAACGCCAAAAAAATAACGACAGCGATCAAAAACGCCAAGCTAAAAGTTAAAACCCAAATTCAAGACAATCAAATTCGGGTAACAGGCAAAAGTCGTGACGATCTGCAAGAGGTGATCCAATTGTTGCGTAAACTGCCCCTGACGATCGATTTACAATTTACAAATTATCGCTAATCAAAAAAACTAGAACAGAGTCTAACGTGATGGTTAGGCAAAATCAGCTTTATCTACTGATTTTGCGCAACCGCTCTTGAAAGCTCTGCTTCTAGTTTTTTTCTTGCCAAAAATGAGTCAATGCCTTTGATAACTCTTGCGGCCGACGAATCTGCAAGGCATGCTGCCAATGCAGTGGGAAAAGTTCTTGGTAACGCGGTGTCCGAAAGCGCTGATCCAGCAATAACACCACGCCACGATCGCTGACATCCCGAATCACTCGACCGGCTGCTTGCAGGACTTTATTCATCCCTGGCAGCTGATAGGCATACGCAAAGCCAGCTGCCTTTTTCTCATCGTAATATTCCCGAATCAATTCTTGCTCGTGATTGATTTGCGGCAGTCCGACTCCTACCACCGCTGCACCGATCAAGCGATCGCCTTTTAGGTCGATCCCTTCAGAAAAAATTCCTCCAAGGACACAAAATGCCACCAAAGTTTTTGGTTGACTCTTTGGTTCGTCTTGACTTTTATCCAGCAAGGATGATTGTTGCGAGTCAAAAGATTGAAACTGCGCAAGAAACGCCTCGCGCTCTGCTTCGTTCATAGCAGTCCCCTGAATCAAGACCTCCACCTCTGGCGCCTGTTGAGAAAATGCTGCCGCCACCTCATCCAAATAACGATAAGATGGGAAAAAGACCATATAGTTTCCCGCTTTCGCTGCCGTCATTTGCTGGATCGCATCAACGATCGCAGGAATGCTGGCTTCACGTTGGCGATATGTCGTTTGGATATAGTCCGCAATAAAAATCCCCTGATTTTTCGGATCAAAAGGACTTGGCAAGCGATAGCGCAAAGCTTCATCGCCGCCACCTAATACTTCTTGATAATACGACAAAGGGGTAAAGCTCGCAGAAAACAACAGGCTGGCCTTGCCCTTATCTAACACGGATTCCAAAAACGGCGCTGGTTCGATGCAAAATTGCCGTAGTTTGATATCATAGCGGTCGATCTCCACCGTCGTTTCGTAGTGATCATCATAAAATTCACTGATCTTCAAATAATGGTTAGCTTCAAAATACACTTGCAGCACTTCTTCTTGCAATTCATGCTCAGGATTTGCCGGCAACCATTCCTTCATCAATTCAGCTAATTTGTATAGCTGATTGACCATTGTTTCATGGGGAGCTGCTTGATGGTGGTATGACCATCCTTCCTCTTTTGCTAATTGGGCTAAAGCCGCAAATTCTTTATCAACTCTGTTTAGTGCGCGTTTTAATTTCTGTTGATCCTTCGGCAGCTTCTTCTTTAATTCCTTAAATGGCTGTCGTAAGATCGTTGCGGAATACATTTCTTTCGAACGATTAACTAAGTTATGGGCTTCATCCACTAAAAAGAAATACTCTTCGTCTGGCTCTTCAAAAAATCTCCGTAAATAAACGGTTGGATCAAACAAATAATTATAATCACCAATAATGACATCGCAAAAGACACTGACATCCAGTGAAAGCTCAAAGGGACAAACCGTATGCTTCATTCCATAAGTCTCGATCACTTCTCGGGTTATTTGGTTTTCGTGATGCAACAGATCCCACAAAGCTTCGTTGATTCGATTGTAATAACCTTGTGCATAAGGACAATGCTCTGGCGTACAATTTCGTTCATCCAGAAAGCAAATTTTATCTTTGGCAGTGATCGTGACACTCTTGGTTTCACTACCGTTGTCTGCTAACTTGCTCAACGCATCTTCAGCCACTTGTCTGGTGATCGTCTTCGCCGTCAGATAAAAGACCCGATCTGCCCCTTCTTCCCCGAGAACTTTTAATGCGGGAAACAGCGTTGACATGGTTTTTCCAGTTCCCGTTGGCGCTTCCGCAAAAAGTCGCTTGCCATTTTTTAGTGTTTTATACGCCGCTGCTGCTAACTCTCGCTGCCCTTTGCGAAAGGTTTCAAAGGGAAAAGACAACAGCTGCAAAGACGTATTGCGGACACGGCGCCAATTCTCTTGAAAAACTAACCATTTATGATATTCCTGAAGTAATTCTTCATAAAAAACAGCTAATTCTGAGAACTGAAATGTTCTTCTCGTACGGGTGGTCAGCTTTTCAGTGGTTTGATAATAAGTCAATTGTACGGCGATCCGATCGATGGGTCTCCTCGGATCATTTTCTCCATCAGCAGTAGCTTCTGCTTCTGGTTTCTCTTGTTTTTCACTGTCATTAAGCGCTGCTTGTTCATTTTCTTGTAGTAAAAACAAATAAGCATAAACCATTCCCTGGGCAAAAAACAAATCGATTTGATCTTCAGGGATATCTTCGAAAGCTGGTTCTGAAGTTTTGATCTCATCGATCACCCAAGAATTAACAGCTGCATCAAAAAAGAGACCATCGGCACGTCCTTCGACAGTGATCGAATCTTTCTCAATTTGGCTTTCTCGTTTGAAAAAGACTTCTTTTTGATACGCATCCCCAGCCTCTTTTTGTAGTTGGCGATGGATACGGGCGCCTTCTTGTGCGGTATGATTACTGACTTTGCGGCTATCAATATCGCCTCTGCGCAAAATAAATTCTACGATTTTTCTAACCGCAACTTTTCCTTTATACACGTGTTCACCTTCTCGTTTGCCATTATAGCGGATAGATCACTTTTGGAAAAGCGAACAGAAACAGCTTTTCATCCTCTGCGGAGAGTATCCTATCCAAACAGGTTTGATCTCTAAAAAAATCACTTGCGGCAAAATGCCTTCTCATCAGGTAATCAACGCCATTTCCACTTCCAGAGAATGGGTTTGACGAAAGGTTACCAAAAAAACCTACTCTACTCACCTAAGCAAGTAAAGCAGGAATATGTTTTTAAGAAAATTTATTGATCGACCTGAATGTCATAGCTAACGCCATTTTGATCATAGGCCTTCTGATTATTGGGATCTAAGGTGAACTCAAAGGTTCGCCCATCTGCCATGATCGTCAAACGTTTTCCTTCGACGATGTATGAGGCATCTTGATAGGTGATCTCATAAATTTGATAAGGATCGTTGGACAACTGTACCTCTGAATGGGAAAAATGACGCTGAAAATCACTTTCGATTTGTCCTTTATACAAGGCAACATCACTAGAGCTGGCTGAACTATCTTCTAAGTCTGCCATCGGCAAATACTGCTTAACGATCGTCAACTCATTCTCATGGAAATCATAAACCCCTTGGCTTTGCGGAAAGATGACACTCTCATCTTGGATCAACATCAAATCAAGGTCGCCATTTTCAACCGCTTTTGAGGCGGAAGTAACGGTTTCAGAAACTTCTTTCGAATCATCGATGGATAGCTCTTCCTCACCACAGCTCGCTAAAAGAAGCACAGCAAAGCATACAGTGAAAAAGAATTGGAGCGATTTTTTCATAAAAAACACCTTCTTACAAAAAGTTGATGTATACCAATCAAAACGAACACAAGGTCCTGAACACTTACTTTCCCCGAACTTAGTCACGACGAATGTTTCTGCTGCAGGAAAAAATTAGACCAGTTTCAAACGAAACACGCGCTTTCTTATTTTAATTAGTATAACAGCAGTTTTTTGCTAATGCGGTTTCTTAGAAAAATTTTCGAATTCCCACAATAATTCTGAGCTTTTCTCTCATCAAACTATTGGTTAGCCTTATCACCTGCCTGCCATAGGGTGGTCACAGCATCTTCACGAAATAAAGCCTATCCGTGCCAAGTACAGGCGTGTCAGAAAGCACAGCAAATTGTTCGAAGCCGACTGCTTGATAGAACTGTGGCGCTTGGTAGTCTTGGGTGGTAACTGTCACGGAACGACACCCCGCTTTTTTACCGTGATCGAAAAGTGCTGCCATCAATTGTTTCCCCACCCCTTGATTCTGATGGTTTGGATCAACTGTAAACAATTGAATATGAATCGTATTACCTGTCCGTTTCCCAATCAACCCACCAAGTTGATCGTGATTGTCAAAAAATGCAAATGAAAGCTGCTCTTGATCGGAAAAGGCACTCACTGCCTCTGTTTTTTTCGTTGAATAATTGAGCCATTGACAGATCGCCTGACGATTGTCTTCTGTGTTCATCGTTTCTATCATTAATTTTTCACTCCTAAAAACCTTTCTTTGTTTCCTCTTATACTTTAAGCTATACTTATAGTCAGACACAAGTATTTGTGATCCTAGGAGGTTTTAGCATGAAAATCATTGGTTTAGTGACAGGACCCGTTCAAGAAAATTGTTACCTTATTTGGAAAGAAGATTTTTTGTTGATTATTGATCCTGGAGCAGAAGCAGCGAGATTGATCGCTGAGATCGAAAAAACAGGCGCAAAACCAGCAGCGATTTTATTGACCCACACTCATTATGACCATATCGGCGCAGTTGACCATTTGCGGGATTATTATCAGATCCCCGTTTACGTTAGTCCACTTGAGCAAGAATGGCTAAGTGATCCTATGAAAAACCTTTCTGGTCGTCATCCTGAATTAGGAACCATCACCGCACGTCCAGCAGAATTCGAGCTAGAATTGAAAGAGTACGAGATAGCTGGCATGTCCTTTAAGGTTGTTGCAACCCCAGGTCATTCCATCGGCAGCGTCAGTTTTATTTTTGACAAGTTTGTCGTTTCTGGAGACGCCTTATTTAAAGGCAGCATCGGTCGGACCGATCTACCAACTGGCAACCTTGAGCAATTGCTGACCAGCATCCAAACGCAACTTTTTGTTTTACCGAATCAGATGGCCGTTTATCCTGGCCACGGGGAACCAACAACGATCGAGATTGAGAAACGGACCAATCCGTTTTTTAACGCATAAACGAATTACGAACCAAAGGAGGAATTACTACTTATGGCAAAAACGGAATTGTATGTCGTGCGTCACGGGAAAACCATGTTCAACACATTGCAGCGTGTGCAAGGCTGGTGCGACACCCCATTGACTCGTACTGGTGAACAAGGCATCCATTATTTAGGACTCGGGTTACGAGATGTGGATTTTGTGGAAGCAGTATCCAGTGACAGCGGCCGCGCGATCGAAACGATGCGTCTGATACTGGGTGAACATGTCAGAGGACCAGAGATCCCTTATCATATCGACAAACGGATTCGTGAATGGTGCTTTGGCTCACTTGAAGGTGCCTATGATGCAGAAATGTGGGGCGTTCTGCCACGGATTCTTGACTTTCCTGATTACGATGATATGATTGCCAATCATGTCTCGTTTGAGGCGATCGCCAATGCGATCTATCACGCAGATACAGCCAATTGGGCGGAAACCTTTGATGTGTTGACCGAACGTGTCAAAACAGGGTTTGAAGATATCGCCTACCGCGTTGAGAAAAAAGGCGGCGGCAATGCGCTAGTTGTGTCTCACGGCTTAACGATCGCTTTTCTTTTGCATCTGATCAATGATGAGAACAATGTTCGCATGGATATTGAAAATGGCTCGGTCACTCGACTGATCTACGAAGATGGCAGCTTTACGATTGCTGAAGTGGGCAATACCGATTACATCAAAAAAGGCTTAGCACTCTCTCAAGAACTTTTATCCTAAGAGAAACCTTTGGCAGTTGATCAATTTCTTTAAGAAAGGAGCAGTTTTTGTTTTAAAAACTGCCCCCTTTTTTTAGGAAAAAGATTGGTATTCGAATCAGGAAACGGTATACTAAGAGTTGTATTTTGTCATAGAAAGGACTGAACCAATGTTTTTTACAAATTTCATAAAAGCGATTTTATTTGGGATCATTGAAGGGATCACGGAATGGCTGCCAATCAGCAGCACGGGTCACTTGATTCTAGCCAACGAATTTATCGGATTGAATGTAACTCCCGAGTTTATGACGATGTTCAATGTTGTCATACAACTGGGTGCGATTTTAGCAGTCGTCTACTTATATTTCCATAAACTAAACCCTTTTTCACCGCAGAAAAATGAGTTAGAGAAAAAAGATACATGGACGTTATGGTTTAAAGTCGTCGTGGCGGTCTTGCCATCGGTTATTATCGGATTACCGTTAGATGATTGGTTAGATGCGCACTTCTACAACTTTTTCTCCGTTTCGATCGTCTTGATCGTTTATGGGATCGGCTTTATCGTGGTAGAAAAACGCAACAAAAATAAAGCACCAAAATGTACCGATTTGAACAAGTTCACCTATAAAGCGGCATTGATCGTAGGAATGTTCCAAGTATTGGCATTGATCCCAGGAACTTCTCGTTCTGGTGCTACTATCTTAGGTGCTATCATGATCGGCGCTTCTCGTTATGTTGCTGCTGAATTTTCATTTTTCTTAGGTATTCCCACCATGTTTGGTGCCAGTGCCTTGAAAATCTTCAAGTTTTTGAAAGATGGCAATGCCTTTGATTTCCAAGGAACCGTCATCTTATTGACAGGAACCATCGTGTCATTCATCGTTTCGATCATCGCGATCCGTTTCTTGATGAACTACATCAAACGGAATGATTTTACCGTATTTGGATGGTATCGCATCGTTTTAGGAATCATTTTGATCGGCTATTGGCTGATCCAATTATAAGCAAAAAGAGCAACTCTTGGGCAGGTAACTGCCGCAATAGTTGCTCTTTTTTTGGCTCTATAATTTATGGGACTGATGAATCAGAATTGATTCTTCAGCCCCATTTTCATTTTAGGTATTAAAAAACATATCGTTCTCTAGTATGATTAAATCACCACAAAATAAACAACTGAGAGGACGATATGCTATATGAATGATTCTATCAAAAAAATGCTGAGAATAATAGAGAAAGATTTGATGATTACAGAGGTCTCTTACGAGACCCTTCAGAAGAAAAAGACGTTGGTCGTCGATGCTGTTCTCTCGCCTACTCCTCGTGCTTGTAGAAGTTGTGGTTCTACTGTGGTAGATGGAAACGGGAAAGCAATTATAGTGAAAAATGGGAAGAAGGAAACAATTGTCCGTTTTGAACAATACAATCATATGCCTTTGGTTATGCGCCTAAAAAAGCAGCGCTATACCTGTAAAAACTGTCGCACCCATTGGACTGCTCAAAGTTATTTTGTCCAACCCAGACATTCAATCGCAAATCATGTTAGATATAAAATTGCTTCTTTACTGACTGAAAAAGTATCTTTATCTTTTATTGCGAAAAGCTGTCAGGTATCTTTGACCACCGTTATTCGTACATTGAAAGAGTTTAAAAGCTATTTACCAAAGCAATCTAAGAAGATTCTCCCAAGAGTATTGATGGTTGATGAATTTCGTTCGCATGCTTCCATAGAAGATAAAATGAGCTTTATTTGTGCAGATGGCGAAACAGGAAAATTAATAGATGTTTTGCCTACGCGTAAATTACCTCGATTAACAAGCTATTTCTTAGGTTGTACCAATCCAGAAGAAGTAGAATTCTTGGTGACAGACATGAATGCCACCTACTTTCAGCTCACCAAACGTGTTCTGCCAAATGCGAAAGTCGTGATTGATCGGTTTCATATTGTCAAACACATGAATCAAGCGTTCAATGAGTTGCGTATCCGTGAAATGAATGAACTTCGTAAAGCCGGACAGAAAAGCCAGGCAGAAAAACTGAAAAAGAACTGGCGCTTTTTGCTAAAAAATCGTGCAAACATCAACCATTATGAATACAAAACATGGAAAAGTTTCCGAGCACCAAAATACCCATTTCTTACTGAAGCAATGATGATTGATCGATTGCTTGAGTTTTCTCCGCCCCTAAAGGAGGCGTATCGCTTTTTTCATGAATTAGTTGAAGCCTTTCGAGACAAAGACCCTGACTTATTTTTCTCCTTATTGGCAGAACTTCCCGAAACGTTAGATGACGGCTTTCGGGAAAAGCTTCAAAACCTTCTGACCTATGAAGAAGGCATCACCAACGCAATGATCTATCCTTATTCCAATGGAAAAATAGAAGCGAAGAATACCCACATAAAGACAATGAAACGAGTATCCTACGGATTTAAATCATTCGAGAACATGAGAATTAGAATCTTTTTGATCAATCAATTAATCAATGTAAGATAACAAAAAATCTGAGCCAGAATGTGGTTCATTCTGACCCAGATTTGATTTTGCACAACTCATCAGTCCTTATTGACAAAGAGCCCTTTTTTTTCGTTTGAATGCTCTCTAGTTCCTCACGTGTTTTTGATCACCATACCATCGATAATATCAACCGCACTTTCGGTGTCGTTGATAATCGATTCAAAGCGATCATAAATATCTTTCCATTTAATGATTTCCAGCACTTCTTTTTCATCCGTAAACAACGCTTTTTTCATTTTTGAATACAAAAGATCTGCTTCTGATTCAATCGTATTTACATCGTTGATCATTTGACGCAATGTTTTTGAATTTTTGAACTTCGGAAACTCTTTTAATGCTGTTTCGACCCCCTGTGTCGCTTGAACGATCATTTCAGCAAATAAGTTCGTCTCAGGGCGGATCTTCGTAATGACCAAATTCTCAAATAAATAAGTCAGTCCCATAATGCCATCCAAAATATCATCTAAGCGCTCAGAGATGACCAGGATGTCTTCGCGATCGATCGGTGTGATAAATGAGTCGTACAACTCATTCGTTAACTCAGCGATCACCTGATCGCCTTCCTTTTCTAATCCATGAATCTCAGCTGCCGCTTCACTTAACGCTGTTTCAGAGTAATCATTGATCAACAGCGAAAAACGTTTCGCAGCTAGATGCCCATTTGTTGCCAACTGCTCCATTGCCGCAAAATAATCAAATCCTTTTTTTCGTGCCATTACTTTCTCTCCTCACAAAATTAGCAATAAAATTTTCACCATTAGAAACGCAATCAACCCGCAACCAGGGAACGTTAAAATCCAAGCATAGATCATTTCTTTAACGATGCGCCAATCAACGCTAGAAAAACGTCGAGAAGCCCCTACCCCCATGATGGCAGTCGTTTTTGTATGGGTCGTTGAAACTGGGATACCAAATACGGAAGACAAGAACAAACAGATCGCAGCGGTAACATCTGCAGAAAAGCCCTGGTATTTTTCCAGTTTTACCATATCCATCCCTACTGATTTGATGATTTTCATCCCACCGACAGAAGTACCGATCCCCATGGTCAAGGAACAAAGAACCATCACCCAGAGTGGGATCGAAAAGCCATTGCCGGTCTTTTCAGCAAGATTGTTGTAGAAAAGCCCTAACATGAAGACACCCATAAATTTTTGGCCATCTTGTGCACCATGTAAGAACGCATTGGCACCAGCCGCAATGGCTTGACCAACTGTAAAAATTTTGTTGGCTTTTCGCCGTTGGGTATCGCGAAAGAGCCATACGATCAGTTTCGTGATCAGAAAGCCGCCAATGAAGCCCATCAACGTAGAAACGACAAGACCGATCAAAACTTTCAGCCACTCCTCGCCATTGACTGCATGTAACCCACCAAGGGACATGGCTGCACCAGTCAGTCCTGCGATCAACGCGTGAGATTCACTAGTTGGGATCCCAAAATACCAAGCTGCGACCGTCCAAACAACAATTGAAAACAAGGCAGCGGCTAATGCGATCTGTGAGACCCGAAAACTCCCGCCTGAATCAAAAGTCACAATGTTGCTGATGGTTTCTGCAACTTGCGCATTAAAATACGTCATCACTAGCACACCTAAGAAATTCATGACGACTGCCATGCCAATGGCGATATTCGAGCGTAAGACTCTCGTGGAGACAGCGGTTGCAATAGCATTCGGCGCATCCGTCCAGCCGTTGACGAAAATCACCCCTAATGACAACACAATCGTTAGAAACAAAGCGATATTCACATAGATTCCCCCATTTAAAAATTCCGAAGTAATCATAGCATAGAAAGCTGTTTCTGTGTAAACTTTTTATAACTATTCAGTAAAAAATGTGTAAAGAAGCATTTTTAAAATCCATAAAGCAAAAAATAGCACGGCCAAAAAACAAATTTTTGTGTTAAGTAAAATTTCTTTACAACTTTTATTGCAATCACTCTTGGCATTAGGTATAATGACTAGTGTTGATTTATACGTTTTCTAAACGTAATTGAACTTTTTTTTCGGAGGTGAAATACATGCCAAACATTGAATCTGCAATCAAACGTGTTCGCACAAGCGAAGCGGCTAATGCTAAGAATTCATCTCAAGTAAGCACAATGCGTACAGCAATCAAAAAATTTGATCAAGCTGTTGAAGCTGGTGCTGATAACGTAGATGCGTTATATAAAGATGCTGTTAAAGCAATCGATATGGCTGAGACTAAAGGATTGATCCACAAGAACAAAGCTAGTCGCGACAAATCTCGTTTAAGTAAAAAAATTGCAAAATAAGCAAATTAAGAAAGGCGCAGCAATCATCGATTGCTGCGCCTTTCTTTTTGACTTACTGTTTGCCATGTTTTAAAACAAATAGCTGGAACAAATACTCTTTGTCCATCTGACCACTTTTCACTAAGTAATCATTTTCGATCAATTCACTATATAGTGCCGCTAATTGCTTTTCTCCAAACCCCCGAGCTTGCTGCATCGCTAACTTCACTCGGTACGGATGAATCCCCAACGTTTCTGCGATATTGGCTTGCTGGTAGCCAATTTTCATCAAAATCGCCGCCTGTAACAGCAGACGGACTTGGCTGATCAAGATAGCATTGATCTTGATCGTCTCTTCCCCTTGCAATAATAGATCGTCATATAAGCGCAATGCATCCGATACGTTCCCCTTTAAGACATCGCTGGTTAATTCAAAGACATTGTGTTCCAACGTCTTAGGGATCAACTGCAAGACGATCTCTTTCGTAATTTTATTGCCATTTCCTGCATACAGCCGTAGTTTCTGTAACTCCTGCATCGCTTTTGATAGGTGCAGATCCGTTAACCGTAAAAACAAATCAAACGCCTCTCGGCTCATTTCGATGCCATCATTGGCCAACGACTGTTGGAGATACTGACGCACGTCGGCTTCTTTCATAGGTGCGACATCAATCACAACTGCGGCTTTCTTCAACTGCTTAGTAATTTTTTTCCGTTCATCTAATTTATCGACATCTGCAAAAATCACCATTACCGATGATTCCAATGGGTCTTTGATATAATTCAAAAAATCATCTAGGTCATGCTCAGGTGCATTGCTCTTTTTTTCAGCCGTTAAGAAAAATGGCCGCTCAACGAACAGTAATCGCTGATCGCCAAAAAAAGGCAACGATTGGGCTTCTTGGATCACCATATCAAGGGGATCTTTCTCCATGTCAAAGGAAGCAAAATTCAGATCATCTTTCCCAACGGAAAAACGCTCCAAAAAGGCCGTGCGAACTTGCTCTTGTAAAAACATTTCACTGCCGATGACCAGATAAATCGATTGCAACTCCTTGGTTCGAATTGCTTGCAACGCTTTTTGTAATTCCATCGTTCCCCCCGCTTTCATTCTTATCCTACCATTAGTCAATCGGATAGTCTAGCAGCGTTTTTATCAAAAATGATTGTTGTTTTTCAGACCAAATAAATTGGATCATGCCCTGCTGATCGGTTCGCAAAACGGTCTGATTTGCCAATGTTTCAAGCACCTCTTCATGAGGATGCCCGTACCGATTGTTCCGTCCACTTGAAACGATCCCGAATTGGGGATCGATTGCCGCAACAAACTCAGGTGCCGTCGAGGTTCGACTGCCATGATGCCCTAGCTTCAATACATCAACTTTTAAATTCGGATAATCATGAATCAACTTTTTTTCCCCTGCTTGTTCGAGATCGCCAGTAAACAAAAATGTTTTATCCCCTACCTTGGTTTTAATCACCATCGAATCTTCGTTTTGTCCTGCACCTGATTCTGGTGCCAATACTTGCAACTGAAGGAAATCACCCACCACTTGGCCAACCGTCGTCCAAACAACGTTTGTCTGATTAGGCAGTTCGTTTAAAAGCTTGGCGATGCGGTGATCTTGTTCACTTCCTGGTACAAGATATAACGTTTCAACAGGAATCGCCTTCATCAATGCTAGCGCATCTCCCATATGGTCCGTGTCCCCGTGAGTTAGAAACAAACCAGTAATCTTCCTGACTCCCTCCCCTTTCAAAAAAGGAATCAATGTAGATTCCGCGGCAGCTTGTCGTTTGCGCTCTTGCCAGTTTTCTTTCGGAAAAGATAGAGAACCTCCAGTATCGATCACATAAACTTCGCGATTTTTTTCTGCCTGTAAAACGATACTATCGCCTTGACCAACGTCGACATAACTAATGGTGGGTAAAACGCGATTCTGTTGAAAGACGATTGGTACAACAAGCGAAAAACAGATCACCAACAGCCACCGTTTCTTTTGGTAACAGAGCAGGCCAAGCAAACAACAACTAGCTGCCAATCCTGCAGGAAGGGCACCCACCGTTATCGATACGCCTCCTACAGCGCCCACGACAACTTCCATAAGTAATAAAAGCTCTTCAAAAAGGGCAATCAGCCCACTGATGGTTGGGAAAAGCGTCCCAGCAATGAACATTAAGAAACAGGCTAGCAGCAAAACCAATTGAAAAAACGGTAAAAAGACAAACGTCAAAAAGCCCCCAAATAATGGAAATTCATAAAAGAGCGAGACAATGACAGGCGCAGCCAGCACCGTGAGGAACTGACTGCGCCAAAACCACGTCAATTTGATTGGTCGCTGCATCATTATCAGGAAGGTCATCAAAAGACTTAGTTGCCCCGATGTTTGAAGCAATACTTTGGGATCAACGAATAAAAGAGCCGTTAAGACGATCCCATAATGATCACTTGCCGATAGCCGTTGTTGATAAAGAGTGGTCACTTGAGTAACCGACAATGCCAAGACAGCACGCCAGACACTAATGCCGCCGCCACAAATCCCAATTACGACCAAGAAAAAGACCCCCATTGGCAACAGCATTTCTTTTTGCGTAAACCCCAATCGGCAGAAGCATCCGCGAAACCACTTGAAAAATAAGACGACATGCATTCCTGAGATCGTAAAGAAATGCAATAAGCCACTAGCACGATACATTTGACGTACTTCTTGAAAGTCATGGTCTTTAAAACCAAAGAGCAACGCATTGATATAGGCTGCTGAGCGTTCAGGAAAGATTCGTTGCACAGAAGAAATAACCTCTGCTCGAACTTTTGCAAGCGAAAAGCCTGAGTCTGCTGCTTCCATTCCTACCATTTGCTCGATATGGACTGTGCCAATAATTGATCGACTGGCTAGATAGGCAGAATAGTCAAACCCGTGGCGGTTTCGTGGTTTTTCAGGAAGAGAAAAAAATCCTTTCACCAGCAGCTTTCTTCCCCAATCGGATCGATCCTGCCATTGCTGTTTTTCAGTCTCTGAAGAAATCGTGTAACGGCCAATCACTTTACCTGCGGAAGATTTTGCTTCAAACGTAAGCAGATCGCCATTGATTTTGATCGTGTCTGGCAACACATTGACTACCCCTTGATACTCACCTTCTTGTATGTTTCCAGTCCGAGAAAGACAGACGCGGACACTTAACAGCAACAGTCCGACAAAACAAATCATGCACAAAAATGCTTGTCGTCTTAAGACAAGCATCACGAAATAATAAAGTGCAATGAGTCCCAGTAAGATGGACTGCACATAGTAAGCAGTCACCGAACAAGCAAGAACAATACTAAGAAATAAAAATGAATCAGTTCTCTTTTGTTGGTTGTGCATCATTCAGCACACCAAATGAAAGTTTTTCAAAATACACCGGATCAAGTTCAACTTGGTGGACGGAAGCACCTACTTGTTGAATCAATTCCATTGCATACTGATTGTTACGATAGTCATTCAAATAATGGATCGTTTTGACCCCTGCTTGCAAAATTGCTTTTGTACAGGGAAGGCAAGGAAAATGCGTCACATAGATTTCCGCATTGTCTGTTGACACCCCTAATTTTGCACATTGCAATAAGGCATTCATTTCTGCATGAATCGTTCGAATACAATGGTCATCGACAACATAACAGCCCTCGTCGATGCAGTGTACATCGCCACTGACTGACCCATTGTAGCCTCCAGCGATGATTCGGCGATCTTTGACTAATGTAGCGCCGACTTCAAGTCGGGAACACGTACTGCGTAAAGAAAGTAAAACAGCTTGCGCCATAAAATACTGGTCCCAAGGGATTCTCGTATTGCTCATTCATTTGCTCCTTTGCGATTGATTAGTTCTATTCTAATCGAATTTCTTGAATTTTCAACCGTCATTTCTTAGTATTTCTTACTTTTATTTGGTTCAGTCCGTCACTGTAATCATCTCTTTCAAGGACTCAAAGGTCTTCTCTCCGATGCCTGTGATCTTTTTTAGGTCATCAATCTGTTTAAAAAAGCCATATTCTTCGCGGTAAGCGATGATTGCTTCTGCTTTTTTGGCACCCACGCCTGGCAGTTCTTGCAGTTGCTGCGCATTGGCTTGATTCAGATTGATTTGTGTCACTGCTGTCTGGCTGCCACCTACTCCTGAAGAATTCATCTCCGTAAACGCTTGATCCTCTTTATGCGGGACGATCACCATCTGTTGATCTTGCAGCACCTGTGCTAAGTTTATGGCTGTTTCTAACGCCTCTTCTGTCAGACCACCTGCTTGTTCGATCAATTCATACATCCGCGCACCTGATTTTAAACGATAAATGCCCGGTTGGTGCACTTCTCCTTTGACATCGATAACGATCTCATACTCTTCATCGTGAAGACCATCTTCTTGAAGGGTTCCACCTTCCCCCATTTCAGACGATTGACCTGCTGCATCTGCCATTGATTGCCAGTTTGTTTCTTTGTTTTGCGAGAACGATACGAACCAGATGATCAGCAAAACCATCAAAACAGCACCACCAACTGCAAATCGCCAATAGTCTTTGAGCAGCTTCCATTGATCCATTTTCACCACCTCATAGATGAAATACGCAAAAAGTAATCAAGGACAGAAAAATAGTCAACACTTTCCACGTGTCGACTTTTTTTACTGGCTAACAAGTATCAGTTTCAAGCAATTCAGGAATTTACGACGCCGATCCTCGGTGATACAACGTTGTATAATATGGCTGTTCGCTGGTATCGATCGCAATACCGATCCCGAGAAATTGATACTCATCGTTTAGAATCGTTGCCCGATGTCCCTCTGAATTCATTAAACCTTGATGGGCGTAAATACTACTGGCTTGGCCAAATGCCAAATTTTCCCCTGCAGCAGTGAAGCTGATCCCGTCTTCTTGCATCCGATCAAATGGAGTTGATCCATCTAACCCGATATGGTCAAAGTATCGATGTTCTGCCATATCTTGGCTATGCTTCACGGCAGTCTCACTGGTTGCTTCGCTGAAACCAAGGGGTGACAAACCAAATTTCACTCGGGTGGCATTCGTTAATTCAAATAACTGTGTTCGTAAACCGCTTAAAATGGCGGCTTGATTTTGGCGAAAATCATTCGCATGGCGTGTTTCTAGGGAGCGATTGATGATTTGGATCGCAGTCACTGTATCTTCAGCATGAATATCATAGAAAAAAGTAATCAATTGATCGTCTTGCAAGAACAGATCATAGTCAGCATCCGAATCGATCCGATACCGTCGTGATCCTCGTTGTATACTTTCTTGACGCGTCCCCATCTGATTACGAACGCTTGCTTTTGAAGACCCAATACCTAGTGTGTCATCGATAAGAATCGTGTCTTGATTCGTATAGATCCCTTGCGCAATATCATGTTCATCGTACATCACCATCATGAAGTTACGAAAATCATCGTGATAGGAAGTCCAGTTCAGTCCATACCGATTCGCTGATTCATTGATCGCTTCCCCAAAGGTTTCTTCGATCACTTGTCGTGATTCATTATATAAATATGTCTGGGCAGGCGTTTCTGCCGCTGGCCTTGCTGAAGTGTCTTGTGAAAGAGAAAATTGGGACGAGAGAGATTGAGTGATCTCGTTGAGTCGGGCATCACGAAATGCCAAGCGCCCGTCTTGCCATGTGATCATCTGGCTTGCAAAATAAAGAAGCCCGATGAGAAAAATGCTTTTGATCAAGAATTTTATTTTTTTCATATGACACCTCCGTCAATGAATCTTTATGTGTTAGCTTTAGCGCGATCGTTTATCCATTCATCCCTAGATTGGATCGCTGATGCACCCTTCCTGTCTTTTCTAAAGACTATCATTCCTGTGGGAAGTTGACCAGCTGCATCATGAAATTTCTTAGATGATCTAGGTCTTTTTAAGCTCCTGTTAAGAAACTTTTTTTACTCACGAAAACTTTGCAGCGCCATCGAACGCTCCATCAAGGGATTGGCGATTTTAGCTAATGTATGTCGATCGTATTCTTCTGGTCGCTTGATGGTGAGGTAAAGAATAAACTGTGGATCATCCGTTGGGTAGATGGAGACCGCCGAATAAATATAATCAAACTCTCCCGTCATGTAGCCTTGACCATTCTCATTGGCGATCTGAGCAGTCCCAGTTTTGACAGAAATCTCATGGTTCGTCAGTTGGTATACATCATAAGCGGTGCCATAACGTTCATCCGTCACTACATCGGTCATGTATTCCAATACAGCATCAGCTGCTGCTTGTGAAATAGGCTGGGAAACGACTTCTGGAAAAACTTGGGTCTCTTCCCCTACTCGCCGAATCAATTGCGGACGTATCATCTCGCCACCATTGGCAAATGCACTAAATAGCTGCATCATCTGCATCTGATTGACGCCGATCGCATGGCCATAGGAACTCATGGCATAATCCACCCGATTTCTTGAAGGTAAGATCCCAGGCACTTCCCCAGGAAGCTCACTTCCTGTAACTTTCCCTAATCCAAAATCAGTTAAATACTGTGCCCAATTATCAAAACCGATCCGTTGCTGAAGTCGAACCATCCCAGTGTTGCTTGACCAAGCTAACGCTTGCCGCATCGTCAACTCACCATTTGCTCCTGAGTCGTGGTCATTGATGACTCGATCTTCAATCTGCATACTCACAGGATTGTAGCGTTCCGTCGGATCAAAAACACCTTCATCAATAGCTGCCGCAACGGTTGCCAGCTTCAAGGTCGAACCAGGTTCATACATCTCTTCCGTAAAAAGATTACGCCAAATAAAGTGTTCATCCGTAATTCCTTCTTGGGTCTCTGGATGAAAACTAGGTCTTTGAGCCATCGTTAAAATCTCCCCAGTTTTCGCATCCATCAATAAAGCCGTTAGATTTTCTGGTCGTGTTTGTTCCATAACTTCATCCATCACTGATTCAGTGAATAACTGCAGATGAGCATCTAATGTCGTCCAAACATCATTCCCATCTACTCCTTCTTCTACGGTTTGATTGGTTGCGGGAACAAGATTCCCTGAAGCATTGACTTGAAAGGACTCTCGCCCATTTTGATTCTTCAAAAAGTCGTTCAGTACATATTCTAATCCAGAAACACCGACTCGAATCTCTTCATCATCTGACGTTGTCCCTATCAAATGTGAAGAAAAGATACCATTCGGATAACTGCGACTTGAACGAGCATCGAAATAGATACCGTTGATTCCAGCTGCATCAAACGCCGCTTCGATTTGATTTCGAGTAGTCACACTTAGACCACTGCCAACATTGCCAAATTCCACTTGAAAGACAGGCGGATCTGTTTGATTCGCACCATCTGACAAGATTGACAAAACTTGCTCGTTAGAAATAGGTAAATACTCCGAAAGAATCGTTGCGGTCTCCTCAAAGCGCGCTCTGTCTAGATACATGGGTCGGCCATTATCAATGTAATCTTCAGAAAGAACCGCTCGAACAGTATAGGAAAGAATATCCTGTGCGATCACTGTCCCCTGCCGATCAAAAATCGCCCCTCGACTTGTTTCGATCGATCTTGAACTATAATACAAATTTTCTATTCTTTCAGACAAAGAGACGCCTGCAATCACGCCGACTTGAACAATGTAATCAAACGTGCAGAAAACCCCATAAAAAGCGCAAGACTGATTATGTATAACCAATGACCGACTAGCTTACGATTTTTCTTTGCTTTTTTCTTTCTGACCATATGATAGTCATACATCGCCAAAGCGCTCCTTTCGATTGAATATACCTCTATAGTATTGGGTATTTGTGATGATCTTGTGAGGGAAAGAACAATTATTTTTCAAAGAGTCATTTTCCTATTAAATCAGCGATTATTCTGTGATATACTTTAAAAAATATAAATTATTTTTAAGGATGTGAATAAATTTGCAAAAAAATATTGATCGTTGATGATGATACTCATATGCGTGCCTTAGTGAAAACTTATGCGGAGATCGAAGGGTATCTATGTTTTGAGGCAGCGGATGGAAAAGAAACTTTGGAAAAATTAACCAATCATTCATTCGATTTGATCCTCCTAGATGTCATGATGCCGGGAAAAGATGGCTTTCAGACGCTTTCGGAAATCAGAGGCAGCTGTAACACGCCAGTCATTATGATTACCGCTCGAAAGGAAGTGTATGACAAACTCTTTGGCTTCAATCTTGGTGCCGATGATTATATTGCCAAGCCATTTAGCCCTAAAGAGCTGATGGCTCGCATCAAAGCTGTGTTGAAACGAAGCGGTCAGTTTCAGTTCGAAAAGATCGTTTTTGGTGATCTCGAAGTCAATGTTTTTTCTCATACTGTAACGATCAAAGGGAAACCTCTGCCGCTTACACCAAAAGAATTCGATCTGCTGGTCTATTTGACGAAAAATAATCATATCGCTTTGAGCCGAGAATCAATTTTAGAAGGTGTCTGGGGCTTTGATTATTTCGGAGATACCAGAACAGTGGATACACACATCAAGTCCTTGCGAGAGCGTCTAGGGGATTACCGAGAGTTGATCCAAACGGTTTGGGGAGTTGGGTATAAATTTGATTATGAAGACTAATCGGTTAGGTTTTACTTACATCAAAAGTAAATTACTCGTGCGGCTTTGGTCCGCCAATATGCTGCTGGTCATCATTGGCATCGCTTTTTTGTGGACTGTTCAAATTTTGCTCTTTGAACCAAATTATATCAATGTAACGAAAGAATCACTTTTAGAAACAGTTCAGGAAACAGCTGCCGCTATTGAAGAAATGGCAGTAGATCCAGATGATTTACCAGAAGAGCCATTACTTTTTCTTAGTAAAACGATCGTTGGGACTCTTTTCTTAGTCGACGAGGATGGCGAAATTCTGGCGGCATTTAACAATGGCCAACAATTAAACATAGATGGGTTGAGCAACGAATACAACTGGTTGTTATCTCACGCACCAACTGTCCTTGATGGTGAGAGCCTGAGTGCTGTAGAAGACTTTGAAAAGTCTTCTGCCATTCTTATTGGCGTTCCTACCACTCTTTTCCAACGCCCAGCTGCCCTTTTGCTCTCCAATACGATCACTCAAATCGAAGCGCTTCAAAGCTTGAATCGACAGCAACTCTTTCTATTCACCATCATATTAACTATTTTTGCGTCAACGATCTCCTTTTTTTTAGCACAGCATTTTATTCGCCCGATCAAAACCATCAAAGAAGCCATCATCCGCTTAACCAACGGCGAGCTTTATTCCGTACCCAAACTTAAGCGTAGTGATGAATTAGGTACACTTTCTGAATCAGTTGCGGACTTAAGCACAGAACTTCAGCGAGTAGACGTCTTGCGAAAAGAAGTGATTGCCAATGTTTCTCATGAACTACGCTCCCCCCTCGCGTTGATCACTGGCTATGGGGAGATGGTACGTGATGTATCTGGAAGCGACGAACGCCTTCGAAAAGAACATATGGACCTAATTATCAGCGAAGCCCACCGCATGAGTGCAATGGTCGATTACATCATGGATTTCTCTATCATGCAAGCAGGCTACACACAACTTAAAAATGAAATCTGGAATACATACGAGGTGGTTTCCTCCGTCGTTGCTTACGCAAGAGGGATCACCAATCAATATGACATCACTGTCGATTTTAAAGCAGATCGTACGAATGGAAATGCTCTTTTTGATCGCATCAAAATGGAACAGGTTTTGCGTAATTTAATAAACAATGGCATCAACCATACACCTAAAAATGAACGACTCTTAATCAAATTAACGAATACATCTGCAGGAACAAAAGTTGCTGTCATCAACCCTGGAAAAGATATCCCTCCAGAACAACTCGAACTTATTTGGGAAAGATACCAACGCGTCCAACATCAAGCAGGACATAAAGAAGGAACTAGCATCGGCTTAGCGATCGTAAAAACCATTTTGACTTCTCATGCCTTCGAATATGGCGCTGAGTCGAAAAATGGCGTGACTTGTTTTTGGTTTGTTGTGCCGAGACTAGAAGATCAATGAGAACTACGTTTATACCGTTCATCATGAGTACTGAATGACTTACTTTCTATGCACAAAAAAAGCCTTGATTTCTCAAGACTTAATGATTTCTTGTATTTCAGCCATTGATTGGACGGTATGGTCGGCAGATACATCTTTTAAGAGACCTTCTATATCATAAAATATCGTCTTGACACCTGCTCCTTGTCCTGCAAAAACATCCATCGTGCGATCGCCGATCATGACAGTCTGATCTTTGTCTAGTTGATACTTTTCAACAAGATAAATCAGGGAAGTTGGATCCGGTTTGCGGGGGAAGTTGTTTTCTGGGCCAACGATCTCAACGATCAGGTCTGCCATCTGTTCTTTTTCTAACAACTCTTTCGTTGAGACGACATCGCGGTGGGTCAAAATATAGTTCTTGCCCCCAGCAGCAACCACGGCTTCTAATGTTTCTTTGGTTCCTGCAAAGGAAAGCGGCAAACGATCATCCAGCGCTTCATTTGCTTTGAATGCTTTAGTGAACTCTTGAAAATCTAAGTTGTATTTTTCAGCAACTTTTTTGGAAGATGAATCTTTCAATATATAATAAATCTCCGCTGGATCTGGATCGAAGCCATACTCCTTCAATGTCTTGATAAAAGCTTTTAACATGATTGGGTAGCTGTCGTAAAGTGTTCCGTCAAAATCCCATATGTAAGATTGGTACATGATATCCCTCGTTTTCTCCCTTTTTCAAATGAATGAAAGTTCCATTCATTTTCAGTAACTCTAAAAAGTTTACCACACTTTGTTTGGTTTGTCTTATTTATCAAGGGATTTCCTCTACAAGAAAAAACGCCATTGACCATACAATCCTTCCGCTTGCACAAACCTACATGCAAGCGAATGTATTGCAGAACAATGAACGTTCCTCACTACGAAAAATTACCAGCTACCAGAAACACCGCCACCGCTACTGCTTCCTCCGCTAAAACCGCCAAAATCATTCGAAGAACTTTGCGTATCTGCAATGACTTGTTCTTGATGGGTCACATGATTATTCATCATTACAAAGAACAACGCCATATTCATACCATGGGGGTCATACTCTTGGCGAGCATTATTCAAAACGGCTGCTCGATCAGAAGCATCAAATGAGGATAATTTGTTCGCTAAATCTGGGTGATTTTGATAAACCTGTTTCAAGTCAACTTGGAACAAGGCATCTGTTTTCACTTCCGCTAGAACATCAGAAACTTCTTTTGGAATGGCTTGTACCATCTCAGGATAGGTCGCTTTTTCCGTCACAAGTTGAGCTAAGTATCGCCCTTGCTCATTGCGTCTTCTGATCTCTTCTTTGGCTTGCTTGGCTATTTCTGCTCGATAAGCATCTGCTAAAGACAGATTTTCGGGTAACACCGCATCAGTCAAATCGTAGTCTGCCATCCGTTCAGTCACTTCCCTGCCTAATTGGGCTTCATAGGTTTTTAAGGTGTCATGTTGTGTAAGGATCACCTGACCGAAATGTTTGACCGTGGTTTGTTTCTTCATCAGCAAGTTTGAAAAATAGGCGCCAATTGCTGGATTCGTCAAGCCGTGTTGGATGACTCGTTTATCCGCTGTCGACAATCCAGTGACCGAAGTCAATTTCGCTGGCACATAAGTCCTCGTCACATACTGCGTAAATGCTTGTTGACAATCTTTTGCTGTCTGATACTGATGGTAACGCTGATAGTTCTTTCTATTGCTAGCCCATTTCAAGAAATCTTTCTGTTGGAAGTGACTATCTTCTAACAGATGTTTCGGCAATGGCAGGTGCTCTTCAAAACGCCGTTTGGTTTTAAGATGGCGAAAACTGATGAACCCGACAAGGCCTGCAGCTGCTGCCGCTACGACACCACTGACGATTTTACCAATAGTGAACCACATCTGCTTAGTGGCTTCTGCTTCTTGTGCCTGTTTTTCTGCTAACATTTGCTTGCCATCTTGATAGATCGTCCCTAAACCAATCGTTTCATCCGCTTCTTTCATTCGCTGATAGACTTCATTAGAAGCTGCCAATATCGCTGTATCATAATCTTCATCTCGTAATGCGTCTTTGGCATCTTCATCCACTAAATCATCTTCCGATAGCTCACTGAAGACATAGGATAGTCCATCGCCATAACCCAGACGAAATTCACGATCGTCAATGGCAAAGAGAAACAATAGTCCATTATTGTCCTCTGGATTTCCTAAACCATACTCATTGAACAGTTCCAAATTACGCTCTTCAATCGATTGCCCATCTAAAGAAGGGATCGTGATCACAGCATATTCTGGTGCTCCAGTCAATGATTGAAAGCCCTCTTTATTCAAAGTATCGATTTGTTTGATCGTCTCTTGTGAAAGGACCCCGGCATCATCACGAACAAATGTCTGTCCAAAGGCAATTGATGGTTGAAGGACAAAAAATCCCATCAAACCAACAAAAACCAACATCCCAAGTTGGAAGATTTTCTTCATTTTACCACCCCTTTTCATCGTGTTATCTTTCATTGTATTCGATTTCAAATGATAAAACATCCGCCTTAAGCATGAAAAAAATAGTTACATGACTAAAAAACCTTTAAAAGACAGCATTTTGGTCGGTCTTTTAAAGGTCATTTTATCATATTTTCCTATTAAAGGAGTACAAATTAATTTTTGAATGAATGGATCGGAGCGGGAATACGTCCCCCACGTAAAATGAAATCAGTAGACTGTGCAGGATTGGTTTTCATCACTGGTGCCGTCCCTAATAATCCACCAAATTCAATGCGGTCGCCGATTTTTTTGTCTTTCGCTGGAATGATTCGGACAGCTGTCGTCTTGTGGTTGATGACGCCGATCGCTGCTTCATCCGCAATCATTGCGGCGATCGTCTCAGCAGAAGTATCTCCTGGAATCGCAATCATATCCAAACCGACAGAACAGATCGCCGTCATGGCTTCAAGTTTTTCTAAATTCAATAAACCAGCTTCTACAGCCTTGATCATCCCTGCGTCTTCAGAAACGGGGATAAAGGCACCCGACAGACCTCCAACATGGTTACATGCCATTACGCCGCCTTTTTTTACTGCATCATTTAACAAGGCCAAAGCCGCCGTCGTTCCGTGGGTACCGACAGATTCTAGACCCATTTCTTCTAAAATCAATGCCACACTATCGCCGACTGCAGGAGTTGGCGCCAGCGAAAGATCGACGATCCCGAATGGAACGCCCAAGCGCTCTGAAGCCACGCGCCCGACCAATTGCCCCATCCGCGTGATCTTGAAAGCTGTTTTTTTGACTGTTTCCGCCACGACATCAAAGGACTCGCCTTTGACTTTTTCCAAGGCACGTTTGACGACACCAGGTCCGCTGACACCAACGTTGATTTCCACATCAGCTTCACCGACCCCATGAAAAGCACCCGCCATAAAGGGATTGTCTTCCACTGCATTCGCAAAGACGACGAGCTTCGCACAGCCCATATCTGATGCCTCAGCCGTCTTCTTGACTGTTTCTCCCATCAGACGTACTGCATCCATGTTGATCCCAGCTTTCGTTGATCCAATATTGACCGACGAACAGACAAAATTGGTTTGAGCCAAGGCTTCTGGAATCGATTCGATCAATGCAAGGTCGCCGCCTTGATAGCCTTTTTCTACTAGTGCGCTATAGCCGCCGATGAAATTGACTCCGACTTCTTGCGCCGCTCGATCCAAGGTCTTCGCAACTTTGATACAGTCTGCGGGTGTCGGCTGGCAAGCTGCCACTACGATCGCTACAGGGGTAACCGAAATCCGCTTGTTAATAATCGGAATGCCATATTCACTTTCGATCTCTTCGCCGACTTTGACAAGATCTTTCGCTTTTGTTGTAATTTTTTGAAAAATTTTCTCACAGGTACGATCAATGTCGGCGTCAATACAATCCAATAATGAGATCCCCATTGTGATGGTACGAATATCTAAGTTTTCTTCTTCCACCATGCGAATGGTTTCAAGTATTTGATTTGTCTCCATAGTGCCTCCTATAATTTGTGCATGGTATCAAAAATCTCTTGATTTTGAATGCTGATTTTTACACCTAATGTACGACCAATTTGGTGAAGCTCCTCACGAACACCATCAAAATCCTGATTGGCATCCATGTTTAAAAGCATCATCATCGTGAAGTAATCTTCCATGATCGTTTGGGACACATCTAAAATATTGATTTCTAATTCTGCTAATTTCTGGCTAACACCAGCAATGATCCCAACCTTGTCTTTTCCAATAACGGTTAATACGGCTTTCATATCCTCCCGCCTTTCATAAAATTTTTCTTATTATAGCACAACAAAACCACATTTTCGATGTAACATCAAACGAAATTGTGGTTTATACTTTAAATGTTCGTTATTACGCCCGTTCAATCCTATTTGCTTGGCTATCAAACTCATAAATGATCGGCTGTGCGTTAGGAATATCGATCGTATCCATGGCATCTTTTGGCACGTCTTCCAAGTATTTGACTAACGCCCGCAAGCTGTTCCCATGACCAGTAATGAGAATATTCTTATGATCTTTAAGTAACGGAACCACCTGGTCTTGCCAAAATGGGACTACTCGCGCTACCACCATCCCCAGATTTTCTCCCTTAGGTATCAAGCGAGGGTCTAAAGAATCATAGCGTCGGTCTAAATCATTTTTCTCCACATATAAAGGCGGTTCATCATATCCACGTCGCCATTTTTGCACCTGTTCTTTTCCATACTTTGCCACCATCTCATCTTTATTGACCCCTACTAATTGGCCATAATGACGTTCATTTAGGCGCCATGTTTTTTTCACAGGGACCCAAAGCTGATCGCTGGCTTCCAGAACGGCATCGCAAGTGATGATCGTTCGCTGCAGCACAGATGTAAAGGCAAAATCAAAGGAAATCCCCAATGCTTTGATCTGTTCCCCCGCAGCCCAAGCTTGTTGTCGGCCTTTTTCGGTCAGAGAAACATCTAGCCACCCTGTCCAGTAATTTTCAAAATTTGCTTCGCTTTCACCATGTCGAATCAATACGACCTTCATTCTATCGCCTCCTCTTCTCTTTTATTATCGCAAGAAATCCAAAAAATGTCTTATGTTTCGTTTTTGCCGCTTTGTTTCAGACAACTTTTTATTTTGTCATTGCAGATCCTGTTTCTCGTTTAAGCGAAGCTGCTTTCTTTCTTCACTATCCGTTATTTTCTAAGCATCCTTTCAAATAGATGGGTATAGAAAATGGCTGCTGTTCCTTCTCCACTTTGTTCTTCCTTGGATTGCAAATAATTTGAATAAATGGTTTTACGCTCTACAACAATTTTTGACTTTTTTTCTCTGACTTATTGACTTCAACTGATGTTATGCTATGATAGTTTCTATCACTTATATGTATTTTTATACATTTATTAGTTGTTATTTGCATTTTTAATAGATGCACAGAAAAAGTTAAAGGGGCGTTTACATGAAAAGGTTTAGTAAGGGTACTGTTTTATTAGGGATCATCACAGCGTTGCTGCCGTTTTTCTTTGTCGGACAAGCACATGCAGAAGAAACCGATCCAATCTATGAAAAAGTCAAAGAAAATGGTGTATTGGTCGTGGGTTTATCTGCCGATTATGCACCATATGAATTCCGTGCCAATGTTGATGGAAAAAATGAAATCGTGGGGATCGATATCTCGATTGCCCAAAAAATTGCAGATGACTTAGGGGTCGATCTGAAAATTGAGGAGCTTGGATTCGACGCGCTGTTAGGGGCTCTAAAAACGGGTAAAATCGATGTCGTCATCTCTGGGATGGCTGCTACGGATGAGCGCCGTAAAGAAGTCAATTTCACTGACACCTATATGGAAGTCCAACAGACCGTCCTGGTTCGAGCAGAAGATGCGGATCGTTTCCAATCGACGGCTGATTTTGATGGTGTAGCTGTCGGTGCACAACGACAAACCACACAAGAAGAGCTGGCAAATACAGAATTGACTGGCTCGACCGTCACCTCTTTGCAAAGGGTGCCTGATTTGATCACCAATCTAAAATCACGCAAGATCGATGCGATCGTGATGGAAGGTCCCGTCGCTGAAGCTTATGTGACGGCGAATGATACCTTGGCATTAGCCGAAAATGTCACGTTTGAAAACGGCGTGAAGGAGACCGCGATCGCCATCTCGAAAGAAGCGCCAGTTTTACTGGAAACACTCAATTCCTCCATTGAAACTATCATTAGTAATGATCTTTTAAGCCAATACAAAGAAGATGCCTATCGATTGATGTTTACCGAAGAAGGCACGATCGATGAAGAGCAAAGCTTTTGGGAAAAATATCTGCCTTTTTACATCACTGGAACTGGCTATACGATCTTCCTAGCCTTGGTTGGGGTATTATTCGGCTCTATCGGTGGCAGCTTGTTAGCCTTTATGAAGCTTTCTAAGTCAAAAGCATTGAAAGTCATTGCCGCTGTCTATATTGAATATGTACGGGGAACACCTTTGTTAGTACAAATATTTATTGTATACTTTGGAACAGGCGTGTTAGGCTTAGAGCTTTCGAAGTTAGCTGCTGGCTGTATTGCCTTAGCACTAAACAGTGCCGCCTATGTGGCAGAAATCATTCGTGCTGGGATCAATGCCGTCAATAAAGGACAGCTGGAAGCCGCTCGTTCATTAGGCATGAATCAGATCCAAGCGATGCGCTTCATCATTTTCCCGCAAGCCATCAAAAACATCTTGCCTGCTTTAGGAAATGAATTTGTCACGGTCATCAAAGAGTCTTCGGTCGTATCGGTAATCGGTGTGTCTGAACTGATTTTCCAAACAGGCGTCGTTCAAGGGGCCAGCTTCAAACCATTTTTACCATACGTTATCGTATCATTGATCTACTTTGTATTGACCTTCGCCCTCTCACGTCTATTGGGTGTTGCTGAAAGGAGAATGAAAACTAGTGATTAAAGTTGAAAAATTAGTGAAAACATTTGGCGAGAATACCGTCTTAAAAGAAATCGATCTTGAAGTGACACCTGGTGAAGTCGTTGTGATCATCGGACCCTCAGGAAGTGGGAAAAGTACTTTCTTACGCTGCTTGAATCTACTTGAACAGCCGACTGGTGGGAAAATCACCTTCGAAGGCAATGATTTATTGGCAAAAGGGGTGAAAATCGATCAGATTCGTCAAAAAATGGGAATGGTCTTTCAAAGCTTCAATTTATTCCCTCATAAAACGGTGTTAGAAAATCTGACTATCAGCCCGATCAAAGTCAAACAGCAAGAGCAAGCTGCTGCCGAAGAGACAGCGAAAGGATTGCTGGAGCAAGTTGGCTTAGCTGAAAAAGCGGATAGTTACCCCTCTAGCCTTTCTGGCGGGCAGCAGCAACGGGTCGCTATTGCTAGAGCATTGGCAATGGATCCTGATGTAATGCTCTTTGACGAACCAACCTCAGCATTGGACCCAGAAATGGTTGGAGAAGTGTTGACGGTCATGCAAGCTTTGGCAGAAAAAGGCATGACGATGGTCGTCGTTACCCACGAAATGGGCTTCGCTAAAGAAGTTGCCGATCGTGTCATCTTTATGGCTGACGGTATCATTCAAGAACAAGGAACACCAGAACAAATCTTTGAGCATCCGCAAAATGCGCGGACACAGGATTTTTTAAGCAAAGTTTTATAGAAATTGGAGATGACAAAATGAACCGTCCGTTGATTGCAGAACGTTTTTTACAACCAGAAGAAAATCTTTTAATGGAGATCGCCACTCTTGCGAAGAAAACCCCAAATTTGATTGATTTGTCGATTGGTGATCCTGATTTGATTACAGATGCGACAATCATTGATGCAGCTTTTGCTGACGTCAAAGCGGGTCATACAAAATACACCGCTTCAGACGGCAGTGCTGATTTTATCCAAACCGTCGTTGATTTTTATCAAAAGCAATACCAGCTTACTTTTTCTCCTAGCCAAGTGCGAGGAACTGTCGGTGCATTGCATGGCATGTACTTAGCTTTGGCTGCCATCATTGATCTCGGTGATGAAGTGATTATTCACGAACCGTACTTTTCGCCTTACAAACAACAAGTCGAACTAGTCGGTGGTGTGCCAGTCTTTATTCCGACCTTTGAAAAAGATGGCTTTCAAATCGACGTCGAGGTTTTAAAGGCCGCTATCACTGAGAAAACCCGTGCAATCATTATCAATTCACCCAACAATCCTACTGGTGCTGTTTTTTCTCCAGAAACTTTTGAAAAAATCGCAGCAGTTGCCATTGACCATGACTTACTAATCCTCTCAGATGAAGTCTATGAAGCCTTTTGCTTTGATGACACCTTTGTACCGATGGCAGCCTTCGCACCTGAGAACACCATCACATTCAGCAGTTTCTCAAAAGCCTTTGCCATGACAGGCTGGCGGATCGGTTACATGATCGCACCTGAATCGATCAATCTTACGGCAAAACTGATCAATGAGGCGATCGCCTATTCGGCACCAACTCCTTCACAACGGGCAGGTATTTACGCATTGAATCACTATGATACCCTCGTGCCGCAAGTGGTTGCTGTCTTTAAGGAACGACTGACCTACATTGAACAACGGGTTGCTGAGATCCCCTTCCTTTCCTTATCCCCAGTCAAAGGAAGCATGTATGCCTTCATCAACATTAAACAAACGGGGTTGGACTCTGTCAGCTTTGTCGAGAAATTATTAAAGGAAACCAGTGTGCTGATGATCCCTGGGAAAGCCTTTGGAGAAACGACCGGCGATGGCTATGTTCGCTTAGCTGCCACCCAATCGTTGGACTTGTTAAAAGAAGCTTTCGACCGCATTGCCGCGTGCTCATTTGACTAAAGAAAATCCCACTCACTTCTAGTGTGTGGGATTTTTTTTTGTGGTAGCCGTTTTTCAAAAGTATCACGTTCCATATAAAAAGGGACAGAAGAATCCGATTTGATTCTTCCATCCCCTGACTATCTGCTCGTTTTTACTTTTTTGCTTCTTCTAGCAATTTTGCCATCGCTTCTTTTTGATAAGCTTCTGTCAATTCAGCGATTTTTGCTTTTTGGGCTGCCTCATCCATAGTTGGATCAGCCATTAATGCAGCTTGCATTTTTTCTTGGACATACGCTTGTCCTTGTGTTTTCATGGTGTCCGCTTGTTCTTTCGCTAAAGAAGCCAGTTTTTTTGCTTGATCCACACTCAAGACTTCCCATGAATCTGGCAATGAGAACGTATTGGTACGGCTGACATATTGGCCATCGTTATCAGCGATCCCGAACAAGAAGCGTGATAGGTCACTTTTATAAACCCAGCGCGTCGTTTTTGTTTCTAATTGAGCTGAATCAGCCCCTGTTTCCACGACATTGGTCACTTTATCAGTACCGGTTTGTTTGGGTTCCTCTTGATCAGCATCCGTTTTATACAGGTAGATTTTTTCCGTACCATCTCCTAATGGCTGATACAATAGCAAATCAAAATTCTCGTTATCGGCACTAGAAATCAGTGGGGTTGTTTTAGCAGTCGTTTCTTTTTCCATTCCAAAATGATAGGTCAAATTGGCCATCAATGCGACGACACTTGCCACGAAGACTAGACCTAAGACCAATGATAAACCTGTTTGCAGCTTGTTTTTGGCAAAGACATTCAGTACTGCAAACCCTAACACGCTAAGAACGATCAAAAGCAAGATCATTTGTCCGCACCTCCTTCAAGAACCGTCAATCGTGGTTCTTTTTTCTTTAAGGAGAAGGCGATCAAGAATCCTAAGAAGCTAAAGACCGCTGCCACATAAAAGGCGGCATGGTAGCCAGATAAAGTCGCTTCGATTGCTTTTTCTTTGTATGCCAAAGGCGTTGCATCCAGCAAAGAATCACTTGGCAAGTTGCCCTTGGTGACGTTTGTCAAGACACTGATCAAGATAGCCGTACCAATTGAGCTGGCTACTTGACGGAACGTATTGTTTACTGCGGTACCGTGACTGATCAAATGACCAGGTAAGGCATTCATTCCTGAAGTCGTTACTGGCATCATCACCATTGAGATCCCGAACATCCGAATCCCATAAAGAATGATGATATGCAAAATCGGTGTATCTTTTGTTAAGAAAGCAAATGGTAAAGTTGCGGCAGTCAAGATAAACATCCCGGTGATAGCTAAACGTTTTGCACCATACTTATCAAAGATCGCACCAGTGATCGGCATCATGATCCCCATGATCAACGCACCTGGCAATAACATCAATCCTGAATGAAACGCTGACTCACCACGAATGTTTTGGATATACAACGGGAGAACCATTTCAGCACCGATCATCGCCATATTCGTGACCCCTGAAAGGATCGACGCCAAGGTAAAGGTCGTTGATTTGAACACGCGCAACTCTAAGAACGGATGCTCAATGTGCAATTGACGCCATGCAAAGAAAGCAATGAAAAAGACACCGGCTGCTAGAAAACCGATTACTTCAATACTGCCCCACCCTTTGTCGCCGACGCTTGAAAAGCCATAGAGCAATGTACCAAAACCAAGGGTTGATAAAATCGCTGAGAACAGATCAATTTTCGGATGCGACAATTCAATCACACTCTTCATTAGAAAGAGCGCTAAGACTAAGACTAAAACGACGATCGGAATGACCATTCCGAACAAATAGCGCCAGTCATAATGATCAATGATCCAACCAGATAACGTTGGGCCTAAGGCTGGTGCTAACCCAATAACGATTCCTGACATGCCCATGGCTGAACCGCGTTTTTCTGGTGGGAAGATCGACAACATGATATTTTGCAAAAGCGGCATCGAGATCCCTACACCGGCAGCTTGCACTAAGCGGCCAATCAATAATGTAGAAAAGTTCGGTGCAGCAAAACAAGCGATCGTTCCTGCAAGGAAGATGCTCATTGCCGTTAAGTAAAGACTTCTCGAGCTGAACTTGTTGATCAGCCATGCGGTGATCGGGATCATGATCCCATTGACCAGCAAGAAACCAGTGGTCAGCCATTGAACATCAGATGCTGAGATGTCAAAGGCATCCATCAAAGTTGGAAAAGCCGTTGTTAACAATGTTTGGTTCAAAACAGTACAAAACGTACCGATCAGCAAAACCATGACCAGTAAGGAACGGTTGTAAGGTTTGCCGTAGATATCTAAAGGACGACTCGTTGACATATTTCACACTCTTTTCAGTATATTTTTCATAAAACCTTCTTTACTTTAAATCTTTCCCTGAAATTTGTCAACCTACTTGACATAAAAGTAAAACAAGTTACAATATTAACAAATACCTTTACAAGAATGGAGTCCGTATGTCTCATCTTTTTCGAAAACTCGTTGATAATGAAAACTTGTTGGTCGGCATCAGCGAACTTAGCCAAATGTGTGATATCTCCCCTCGCCAATTGCGTTATTGGGAACAAAAAGGATTTATTCAATCGGTCCCACAAGAAGAAAATGCCCCACGAAAATACCGACTGCCCACGGTCGTCAAAGTGGAAATGATCAAAACGTTTTTAGATGAAGGCTTTACGTTGGCCAAGGCTGTTGAAAAAGCGGACAAAAAAATCAAAACCGCCCATCATATTCGCAAAGTGTTTTCTGGGGTTTTACAAAATTTAGAAGTCATCAATGAACGCTTTACGATCATCAGTCTGGGACCAGTAGATGACGAAGGAAAAATCCTCCATATCATTCACGATGAAGAAACAGAACGATTGCAATACGAAGTGCTGCCTGCTAATCAAACGATCGATTTTGAAAAGTTCAAGCAATGCACGTCAAAACAAGCAGAATAAAAAATCTGCCTAGCCTATTCGTTACGTGCAGCAAGTATCCATGACAGTGATGCTTGCTGCACGTTTTTTGAATGTCTTGCCTTTGATTCAAAGAGGTGTTGATTCATTTACAAGCAAAAAACCTCATGATATAGTCGAAGGGAGAAACGAACCTTTATCAGAATGGGAAGTGTCATATAAATGGAAAAAGAAGTCTTTACCCAACAAATCAAGGGCGGGTTGATTGTTTCTTGTCAAGCATTGCCTGGAGAACCCTTGTATACCGAAAAAGGCGGTGTCATGCCCCTATTGGCAAAAGCAGCTCAAGAAGCTGGAGCTGTTGGCATCCGTGCCAATTCCGTTCGCGATATTCGCGAAATCCAAGCCGCTGTTGATCTGCCGATCATCGGAATCATCAAAAAAGACTATCCACCTGAAGAACCATTTATCACAGCGACCATCAAAGAGGTGCACGAATTAGCAGCTTTACAGATTGCGGTGATCGCTTTGGACTGCACCTTGCGCAAACGTCACGATGGCTTGACGGTCAATGCCTTTATCAAACAAATCAAAACTCTTTATCCCCATCAACTACTCATGGCAGATATCGCCACCTATGAGGAAGGCATCAATGCCTTTGAAGCGGGCGTCGATTTTGTTGGTACAACTTTGTCCGGCTATACGGCGAATAGTCCCACCAATGACGAACCAGATTATCAATTGATCCAGCAATTGGTTGCAGCAAAGGTTCCAGTGATAGCCGAAGGCAAGATCCACACCCCGAAACAAGCAAAGAAAATCCAAGATATGGGTGTGACGGGTATCGTGGTTGGTGGTGCCATCACCCGACCAAAAGAGATCGCCAGCCGATTCGTGCAAGAGCTGCGCAACTGAGTCGTTCATTTCCTAAAATAAGTCTTTCACTGCGCCTTGTGACAGAAGGCGCATTCTTTGTTGTCTTTTTGAGAAACGTTTATACTTAAAAGAGAACGAATGACAACAGAGAAAGCGAGTGAAGAAAATGACAAAAATCAATGCTGGTACAGCAATGATCAAGGTTTTTGAAGCTTGGGGCATCGACCATATCTATGGAATCCCCGGTGGATCTTTCAACTCAACGATGGATGCTTTGTACCATGAACGGCAATCGGTCAAGTATATTCAAGTACGTCATGAAGAAGCAGGTGCGCTGGCAGCAGCGGCTGATGCCAAGCTAACGGGAAAAGTCGGTGCGGTTTTTGGTTCTGCTGGTCCGGGTGCCACCCATTTGATCAATTGGCTTATACGATGCTCAAATGGATAATGTGCCCGTCGTTGCCTTGTTAGGACAAGTAGCTTCGAGCTCGATGAACTACAATGATTTTCAAGAAATGAATGAAAATCCGATGTTCGCTGATGTCAGTATCTACAATCGCACGGTCATGTCCCCTGAAAGTTTGCCCCACGTGGTGGACGAAGCCATTAAAGCAGCCTACAAATTTAAAGGAGTCGCTGTGGTAACGATCCCAGTCGATTACGGGTTTGCAGAAATCGACGAACAGGAGATTGCAACCGCAAAAAATCATAAGACAGGTGTTCTCCAGCCTGATGAAGAGGATTTACAGGCTGCCCTTCCTTATTTTGAACAAGCAAAAAAAACCGTCCTTTATATCGGACAAGGTCTCTTTGGTCATTTTGATGCCATCGATGCTTTTTCTAAGCATTTCTCGATGCCTATCGCAGCTTCTGTCTTAGCCAAAGGCATCGTGCCTGATCTTTATGAAAACTTTCTTGGATTTGCTGGACGGGTTGCGACAAAACCTGCCAATGAAGCTTTGGCAGAAGCCGATCTCATCGTTTTTGTCGGCAGTGACTTCCCTTTTGGCCGCCGCTTTTTCAATCCTGGTGCCAACTTTGTCCAAGTTGATATTGACGCCTCGAAATTTGGTCGTCGTCATCAGACGGATGTCTCCGTTTTAGGAGATGGTGCGACCGCTCTTAGAAAATGGACAGAGATGGCAGCCCCTCGTCCTGCAGATGCTTGGTTAAAATCCAATCAAGAAAACTGTCGCAATTGGCATGAATGGTGCCATCGTTTTGACCATGATTCGCAAGAGCCTTTGCGTCCCGAACCTGTCTATCGAGAAATCAACCGAATTGCAGCTCCTGATTCCCTGTTTGTCACGGATGTCGGTAATGTGACGATTCACAGTATCCGTCATTTAGAAATGACGGGTGAACAGCGTTTCACAACGTCTGGCTGGTTTGCGACAATGGGCAATGGTGTACCTGGTGGGATCGCAGCTCAATTGAGCTATCCGAATCGCCAAGTATTTACCTTTAGTGGGGATGGCGGTTTTGCGATGCAAATGCAAGACATCATCACCCAAGTGAAATATGATTTGCCAATCATCAACGTGGTCTTTTCCAATGACTCATTCGGCTTCATCGAAGCGGAGCAAGAAGATACCGAGCAAACCAAGTTCGGTGTCCAACTAGCCGGTGCTGATTTTGGTAAAGTTGGGGAAGCATTAGGTGCAAAAGGCTTCACGGTAACGAAGGAAGAAGAATTAGCATCCGTCTTTACACAAGCTAAAGAAATCAACGGACCTGTGGTGATCGATGTCAAGATCGCTAACGAACGACCTCTTCCTGTCGAAGAACTGAAACTTGATCCGAACCGCTTCAGCGCTGAAGAAATCACATCTTTTAAAGCAAAATACCAAGTTCATGATCTGCCAGCTTTGAGTGAGTTGTACGTGGATTCTCAAGAGTAAATAAAAAAGAGAGAAAGACAGAAATCCTGTCCTTCTCTCTTTTTTTTCATTAACCATTTCGTGTTTCTAATGTATCGCCTTACTTATTATAAATTTTCGGGCCTTTACGCATGTTTTTTCGATCATTTTTTGGGGATTCCATTTTTTTTGAACGGCCGCCGCCTTGTTTTTTCTTGATTAGCTCTAACATTTTTTCTTTTTGATCCATCGATTCCACCTCTATTTCTTAGCAATACTGTCGGTTGAAAAGAAGTGTTCCTGACTTCTTTTATGTTTGCGAACAACTACCTTCGATCTATGGTAATAGAAAATAAAAGCTGCCTCTTACGATTCAAATCATCTGCAGCTGATTTTGTCTTTTTCTAGTACCCTGATTTAATCTACTTGGATTTTCCTGGTTTGTCAATGGCTGATGAAAAAAAGCTGATTTTTGATCGGCTCTTTCAAGAAAAACAAACCTCCCTTTGTTGTACTATTTGTTCAATTTTACTATTTTATTTAAATTTTTTTATTATTTATTGGTATAATTATAACAGAACACCTATTCCGTTCTTTTCCTTCCCTCGTTCTTCTTTCGATTGTTTCTTAGCTTTCATTGTTCTTACAAATCACTCTATTTGAAAGACTAACTATATAGAGTCAAGTGAAAATTAGCTAAATCAAAAAAATATTTTATAACAGTTAAGTCCAAAAAATGAGTACAACAAATAGACCTTTCACTATTAGATTTTTTTGATTGTTCAATAGCTAATCGGAAACAATCTTATAAGGTTCATTTTTAGTTAAAATAGCATGAATCACATAACAAAGCTTACGAGAAACAGCACCTAAGGCCGTCAGATGATACTTTCCCTCAGAAATTTTTTTCTGATAAAACGCGCGAAAAACAGGATCACATCGAGAAGCAACTAGAGCAGCTGAAAACAAGGCTTTTCGTAAGTATGGAGATCCACGCTTGCTCATAACATTATGTGTTGCTTCGTATTGCCCAGATTGGGACACAGACGCGTCTATGCCAGCATAAGCAACCAGTTTTTTCGGATTAGAAAATTTGCGAATGTCTCCAATTTCACCAAGAATTGTCGCGCCATTTATAGGGCCGATTCCAGGGATTGTGAGAATAACAGAGTCTAAATTACTCATTATGCGCTTAATTTCTTTTTCAGTTTCTTTTACTTGGCTTTCGATGAATTTCAATTGTTCAATCATGGAGCGTAATTGAAATGTAAAAGCTTCTTGAGCAAATTTCACTCCAAAGGAGTTAGAAGCTGCTTGCTTCAATTGATCTGCTTTCTCTGGCTTTATTCGGTTCCTGCTTAACTCAGCTAAGTATTGAGCCAACGTTTCTGCCGAAATTTCTTCTAGCTCTATAGGAGAACTAAACTCAAGCAATAACTCTTTAGACGCTTTTCCGAAAATACCTTGTTTAGAAAAAATTGATGCATCTTCAGGAAACACTTGATCTAGTACAGCTATGATTTTTCGTTTGAAGTCGCTTGCGGTACCTACTAAATAGGTTCGGTAACGTGAAAGTTGTTTTAACGAAAAAACATTTTCATCAGACAATACTGTTTCTACAAAGGAACCATAACGCATCAAGTCAGCAATCAAAACAGAATCAATAATATCATTTTTTCGTTTTCTGATTTCTGTTCCTTTGCGCCAGCCATCGGTTTGAAGAGGATTCACAACGTGAATCAAAAAGTCTGATTCGTGGAGGTATGAAAAGATAGAGAGCCAATAATGACCCGTAGCTTCCATTCCGACAATAAAGTCAGCGGGAGTCTCTGAATATTTTGAAAGCCGCTCAATCAGGGAATCAGCTCCTTCAGTAGTGTTAGGGAAAGAAAAACCTTTTAGGATCACTTTACCTTCTTCACTCATTAAAGAAGCCACGTGAGTTCGCTTGCCGATATCAATTCCTAAGAAGTACATACATTTGACCTTTCTAAAAAAATATTTTGGATTGAAACCCGCTCAACTGAAAAGCGTCACTACCTTGTACGAGATACGGAGTAAAGCAAAAACTTTCAACATCTAACTCATACGTAATCCACTTATCAGAGAGAGGTGCCAGTCTTTCAATTACGAGCTTCAAAACTCAAGGAGGCAACGGCATAGCCTCTCAATCCAATAAATATATTATCTCAAAATGAATGAGTTAATACCAAATTAAAATAACGATGGTTCATAGGGTTATCCAATCAAAACCGGAAGGTTAAAACCCTAACTCTAATATACAAGGAGGTGGATACGTGCTGCACACTTACGCACCTGATCAGATTTATTTGTATGTATTGATTGGCTGTGCCATTTTAGCCTTTTTGCTGCTTCTGTTTGGCGATATCTTCGATTTTGATGGTCCAATTGATCCGATGTTGATCATCCCCTGGTTTGCCTTTACGAGTCTTTTCGGTTACTTAGGGGAAACTATTTTCCCAGGCTATTCGATGATGCTTTTCATTGGTAGCGGTTGTCTTTCTACAGGGCTCGTTTTTCTCTTGAATTTTTACGTGCTGATTCCCATGAGGAATGCTGAAGCGACGCTTTCGAGTTCCGAGAAAGACTTTGAAGGTCGAATCGCAACGGTGCTGACGCCGATTCCTTGTGAAGGAATGGGTGAAATTCAACTCACAAGTGTCACTGGTTCAAGTAATCGTCCAGCCTCGGCTTTTCAACCTATCGATGAACCATTAGCAGCAGGATCAAAAGTGTTGATTATTGAAGTCAAAGAGCGTATTTGCTACGTCGTTCCCTATACAGAAAAATTTTTTGGACAACTAAAATAAATCACTAAAGAGGTGCATCTATGGATATTTTCTTATCACCAATTGTCTTTCCGATCGCAATCGTGGCGTTCATTTTACTGATGCTTTTGATCATCTTTGTCACGAAATATCAAACAGCCAAGCCCGATGAAGCGTTGATTATCAGCGGAAGTTACCTTGGCAACAAAAATGTTCATGCGGATGAGAGCAATAACAAAATCAAAATCGTGCGTGGTGGCGGAGCCTTTGTTTTGCCAGTGTTCCAACGATCAAACCGAATCAGCTTACTTTCCAGCAAGCTGGATGTTTCAACACCAGAAGTATATACGGAACAAGGAGTTCCCGTTATGTGTGATGGAACTTCCATTATCAAGATTGGCTCATCCGTAGAAGAAATCGCAACGGCAGCGGAACAGTTTCTAGGAAAAACCCGTGAAGAATTAGAAAATGAGGCACGAGAAGTCTTGGAAGGTCACCTGCGTTCGATCCTTGGTTCGATGACCGTCGAAGAAATCTATCAAAATCGCGACAAATTCAGCCAAAGCGTGCAAGAAGTGGCCTCTGTCGATCTAGCGAAAATGGGCTTGATCATTGTCTCCTTTACGATCAAAGAAGTACGAGACAAAAATGGCTATTTAGATTCTCTTGGAAAACCTAGAATCGCCCAAGTCAAACGGGATGCTGAAATTGCAGAAGCCGAAGCGCTGAAAGAAACCCGCATCAAAAAAGCCCAATCGGAACAAGAATCGCAAACAGCGGAATCAAAACGCATGACCGAAATCGCTGAAGCATTAAAGGAAAAAGAATTGAAGTTGGCGCTTTATAAGAAAGAACAAGACATCGCCAAAGCCGATGCCGATCAAGCCTATCATCTGCAAAGTGCCATCATGAAACAAAAAGTTCGAGAACAAGAGATTGAAGTTGAAGTCGTTGAACGACAAAAACAAATCGAATTGGAAGAAAAAGAAATCTTGCGTCGTGAACGCCAATTTGATTCTGAGATCAAGAAAAAAGCCGATGCCGATCGTTATGCGCTTGAACAAGAAGCATTAGCGAAAAAAGCGTCTGCGTTAGCAACCACTGAAGCTGAGCAGTTTCGAACAGAGTCGTTGGCAAAAGCTGAAGCCGATAAAATTCGTCTGATTGGTTTGGCAGAAGCCGAGACGACCTTGGCGAAAGGAACGGCGGAAGCTGAAACGAAGGAAAAAATCGCCGAAGCCTTCAAGAAATATGATGAAGCAGCGATCCTTAGCATGATCGTTGAGATCATGCCGCAATTAGTCAAAGAGGCTGCCGCCCCATTAGGCAATATCGATAAAATTTCGGTCGTTGATACAGGATCAGGTGAAGGCGGCGGTGCCAATCGTGTCACCAATTACGCCACCAATCTCTTATCGACCACACAAGAAACTTTGAAAGAAACCCTCGGTCTGGATGTGAAATCGTTGATCGAAAACTTCGCCGGTTCCAATACGAGCGAGCCGCCTCAAGAATAAGAAAACCGCTGTTCGTCTTCATCGCTTCAAAAGCGACAAGGCGAACAGCAGTTTTTTTCTTACTCATTGCTATTGTGCTTACTCAGTGACCTCTTTGACATAGTTTGCAGGTACACCAGCCACGATCGTGCGCTCAGCGACATCTTTGGTCACCACTGCCCCAGCAGCAATGATTGCATGGTCACCGACGGTCACACCAGCAACGATCGTTGCATTTGAGCCAATCCAGACATTCTTCCCAATCGTAATGGGTGCTGGATAAAGCGTACTACGATCTTCAGGGTGAAGGCCATGATTCAAGGTAGCTAGAACTACGTTGTGCCCTATTAGGGTACCATCACCGATCGTGATCCCTCCTTGGTCTTGAAAATGACAACCGGCGTTAAGAAACACCCCTTTGCCAATTTGGATGTTTTTGCCGTAATCTGTATAAAAAGGCGGAAAAAGCGAAAATGTCGGTTCAACTGCTTTCCCAGTCAATTGAGCAAAAAGTTCTTGTAATTCATGAGGTTCATGATAAACCGTATTGATTTTCATGGTCAATTTTCTCGCCTCAGCACTCAAAGCCATCATTTGTTTTGAAGCTTGCGAACCGGCAAGTAAGGGTTCACCACTTGCCATAAGTTTGTTTAATTGATCGATCGTCATTTGTTTTTCTCCTAATCATTCGTTACTCACGAGTATTTTCTAGCGAAAAGACAACCTCCACGTCCTCTTCCCCCATTGCTTCTCTTAATCCTGCTGGATCTTCAATAACGCCGATACGACTATAGCACCATAAGAATTGGTAAAGGTCTGATAAAACAGCACCAACGTATGACTATTCCAGCTCATGATTTCTCCTTCGTGAATGATCTCCGGCCGTTCTGTAGTCATTTCTGGCAAATTCTCAGAAAAACGATAATATTTCTCGTTGTTGTTCAAGTCACTCATTGTCAACGTGAAGGGCATTTGATTCATTAGGTATTCAGACGCCTCATTTTCATAAAACTTTGCTATAAAATCCTGTTGACCAACCGTAATGACCACATCTGTTGCTGATTCAATTGTCGGTTGATCATGATCCTGACTTGCTTCAGAGGAAGTTTCGCTGGCAGACAGCGCATGCCTCTCCTCTGTTCCACTTGTCCCACAGGCACTTAGTAGGAACAGCAAGACAGCAGGGATGAGTTTTATCAACATGGCTTCGCTCCTTTCTGCTGATGATTCGATGTAGCGGCGGGCAACGGAATGCTTATTTTCTAAAACACGACTGCTCAGCAGAAGATATGGGACTGAACAGTCGTGCAGCTGGTTGTTGCTGTTTAATTCAAATGCTCTTGGAAGAATTCGGTCATTTGGTCAAAAGGAATCACCTCTGTTTGGTCGTATAGATCAACATGCGAAGCATTAGGAATGACTGTCAGCTCTTTGTTATCGCCTTGCAATTGCTCAAAGGCGTCTTGACTGAAGTAAAGTGAGTGGGCTTCTTCTCCATGAAGCAATAAAACGGCGCTTTGGATCTCATCAATGTAAGACAAAAGTGGCATATTTAAGAATGACAGCGAAGACGTGACATTCCAACCATCATTAGAGTTCAAGGAACGTTCGTGGTAGCCTCGTTCTGTTTTGTAATAATCAAAATAATCCTGCATAAAGACAGGGGCATCTTCTGGCAGTGTATCTGGTACCCCACCTGCTCGTTCGTAGCTGCCATTGGCAAAATCAACTGTACGTTGGGCGTTCAGCTGCTGGCGCAATTCATGGCGTCCTTCAGCCCCCATTTCATCAAAATACCCTTGAGCATTGACTCGCGACATGTCATACATGGTGGCAGAAACAGTCGCTTTCACACGGGTATCGATGGCTGCGGCATTCAAAGCTAGACCACCCCAGCCACAAATCCCGATCAAACCGATTCTTTCTTCATCTACGTTTTCTTGGACAGATAGAAAATCGACGGCTGCTTGAAAATCTTCTGTATTAATGTCTGGTGAAGCCACATAGCGTGGTTCGCCACCGCTTTCACCTGTATAGGACGGATCAAAAGCGATCGTAACAAAAACCACGCTCTGCCATCGTTTGAGCATATAGACCAGATGTCTGCTCTTTGACTGCTCCAAAAGGTCCGCTAACGGCGATTGCTGGAAGTGGTCCTTGCGCATCAATTGATTCATAAAGATCAGCAACTAAAGTGATCCCGTAACGATTCTGAAAAGTCACTTTTCGGTGATTCACCGTGTCACTTTCTGGGAAGACTTTATCCCATTCATCTGTCAATGAAACATTTTCTGTCATCGTTTCTCCTCCTGAGCTGGCTTGCGGCTCTTCATTCGTCTCCTCATTATTGCTGCTACAAGCACCTAAAACCAACGGTGCCAGCACAACTAAAGACACAAGGGCCTTCTTTTGCCATTTTTTCATTTCATTCGCCTTCTTTCTCGGTCAACTATCCTGTACCTTAGGGCGATTCTCCAATTTTTCTCAAATGATCAAGGTCTGGATGATCGTTTTTTCTTGATCGCTTGAGCTATTTTTGGATAAACCTATTGTACTTACCGCATCTTTCTATGTAAAATACTAATATCAAATACCCAACTATTCATATATAGCATAGAAAAAGGAGTATAGACCTATGGAATTAAAAAGTTTAACCACCTTTCTAACAGTTGCAGAAAAAGAAACGATTTCAGCTGCCGCAAAACATCTGCATTTCTCGCAACCATCCCTGTCACGACAGTTAATGGAGTTAGAAAAAGAATTAGGTGTCACGCTGTTCACCAGAGGCAATCGCAAAATTACGCTGACGGAAGATGGCCTCTTGTTTCGTAAGCGGGCGGAAGAAATTGTAGAATTGTTAGAAAAGACCCGTTCTGAATTTTTGTCGCCTCGAGATACGATTACCGGTAACGTGTCGATCGGTGCTGGAGAAACCTACGTGATCCAGCTGTTGGGAAAAATCATCAAGGAGATTCAAGTTGAGTACCCTAACGTCAAATTTCATTTATTTAGCGGCAATGCTGACGAGGTCAAAGAACGGTTGGACAAAGGATTGTTGGATTTTGGCGTCGTGATTAGCCCCGTCGACGTCAAAAAATACCATTCCTTGCGCTTACCTGCCAGAGACACCTGGGGCGTCTTGATGCGAAAAGACAGTCCCCTTGCTGGTAAAGAAGTTATCACACCAAAGGATCTCTGGGAGGTTCCCTTGATTACTTCACGACAAAGTCTGGTCAGCAGTGAGCTTTCTAAATGGTTGAAAAAAGACATGAACAAATTGACTGTCGTTGCCACGTATAATCTCGTGTACAATGCGTCAAAGTTGGTTGAAGAAGGCGTCGGCTATGCATTGACCCTCGACAAATTAATCAACTTCACCCCTGACAGTCCTTTATGCTTTAGAAAATTGAGTCCCACTCTTGAATCAGATCTTGCAGTCATTTGGAAGAACACCCAAGTTTTTTCAAAAGCCTCTGGACTTTTCTTGGAGCGGATGAAGGAACGCTTTATAGAGGAATGATTTCAAATAAAAAAAGATTTATCTCAAAACAATTATGAGATAAATCTTTCTTTACGTTTTTTTCTGATTCTTTTTGAATGTGAACTCTTTAGACACCGCCATCCTCCAAGCTTAGCAAATTTCCTTCTGGATCGCGGAAATAGGCAATATGAAAAGCTTGGTCCCCTTCCCCCAAAACGGTTTTACTCACTTCAAACACTACACCAGCATTGTTCATTCTCGTATAATCTTCTTCAAAATCCGTGGTGTGAAACGTTGCCGAAAGCGTATCAGATGAAATCCGATTATCCGAAATCGGATAGCCCTCCATTTGATCGATCACGGCATCCACTTGGAACATACCAAAAAAAGGCGCCTCCTCTTTCTTCGATGCAAAGCTTGTATAAGGACCTGACTCATCGCCATAAGTTGGTACCAAACCAACTTTTTCCGTATAAAAATGATAACACTTCTGATAGTCTCCTTTGACTTGAACGCAAGCTGTGATTCGTTGAATAGTCATTTGTCTTTTCTCCTTTTCCAATGTGTCTTCCATCAATTCAAAAGTAATTAAAGCATATTTTACCCATAATAGCATATTTAGCGAGTAAAATTTATTTCATTGTGAATTTTATCCGATAATCTAATCAAAATTAGCGTTGGTTTTCCCAAGAGTTACTTATATTAAAACCCAATCAGAGGAAAGGCGATAAACTTAGAGTCTTCTGATTGACTTTTACTTTTCTTAACCTAAAAAATGGGTAAACTATAACAAAGATTCCTTTTTGATAGATGTAATAAAATCAGACTATCCAAGTTAAATAAACATACTCTTACTTTATTTACTTTTTTTGAACACGATCAATTCGGTGATATCTTCAAAGAGTGATGGATTAGCGACATCAAAAATCACAGAAAAAAACTTCATTTTCGTGCCATTAGTTGGCGCCTTATGAATGGTTTCCTTTGTCTCTTCACTGATTGGTAAAGACAATAACTGTGTTCGGACTTTCTCGCTAAAGTGAAAAGAGACTTTGAAGAAGTCCTCCCACATCGAGAGCCAAAAAATTGGTTTCACTTTATTCGTTCCACGAGTCGTTGTCCATTTGTATTCGCCTTTGGACAACCACGCTTTTCCATCTTGGTAATAGCGCCAATCCATAAGAGAGATGCCCTCGTTTTCAAGGGTTTCGATAAAACGTTGATAAATGACATATCCTTCACCCAAAGATTCTGCAATCAGCTGCTCTGTTGGTTTCACGTTTTTGTCTCGAAACAATTGCTTTTTGCCTTCCATCCTTCCACTCAACTCCTTTGCGCTTCGTTTTTTAAGGTTTTCGCTACGTTACAATTTGATTTTGTTGATATCATCTGTGATGACCCAATCATCCATATTTTTTTCACGATTGTACTGAAATGGTGTTATTTCTTCTAATTCAGCGATTTCATAGACCGCTAGATACTTTTTCCCTGCCCATCGATCGACTTGTTTTTTCGATAAATTCAACTCTTTTTCATAGCGTTTTACAAAATCTATGGATTCTTCTTTCGTCATCTTTTCAGATTCAATCACGTTGGCAATGATGCCCCGATGAGTGATGGTCAAATCGCCGCCGGTCTCCACAAAATACACAAGATCGTTGATTTTGGCTCTTCCTCCTAAAGGTGATTTTCTGCCGGCTGCCCCCCGAATGATCATTGTTTTGTCACCTTGAATCAGTTTCTCAAGCTCTTTGGCTTCCTTATTTAAATAGACCAAATGTTCTGCCCGACCCGCTTTTCCTTGATACCATTCTGCTGTCTTTGTCATAAGAAGTTCCTCTTTTCATATGAATTGTTTTTTGCGCTGTTTTTTCCATGATGGCTAGTTATTGGAATGTTTTTTCAATGGTGTATAGGTGAGAGCTGCAACTGTTTAGATTGATGAATGAATAAAACTTTTGTGCAAAGGCATTAGGCGTGCCGCATCGGGCAAATGTTTCCGCATCTTCTTTCGTTTCGAACTTGGTGATGTCCGCCCAAGTTTCTCCATCTACTAATAATTCAAAAGAAAGGTATCCTCTTTGTTTGGAAGTGTATTCTCGGTTTAATTGTTCAACGACACGAACAAATTCCGGTGTTGAAACGCCTTTTTTTAATTTGTACGAATTATGAAAAGCAACCTGTGCCATCGGGGCTTCCTCCTTTTAGATTCCATCAAGTAATAGAGCGTTTTAAAAAAAACTAACAGTTCTCCATTCAACCGTTCAAATGACTTTTTTAACGTCCGTTGTATTTCTACCCTGTCCTTTCTTAACAGTTGCAACAAAAAGTCCGTTCAGCAGGAGAGCATTTGGTACTAAAGCGAGCACTCAAGAACTTCCCCCAATAGTTTGTCGTGGGGAACGATCAAACATTTCTCCATTGCTTTCCAGTAACTTTCATACAACTTTTTTTGAGCTTTGCCATAATTTTCTTCGCTATCAAACTCCCAATAGTGAGCATATTTCACACATTTTATGACTCTCGTCAATGGATCTGGCAGGCGACCTTCCTTGATGGTCCTCATTTCTTTGATGTAATGGGTTCGTTTCATTAATCGAAAGAACAAAGCCCCCTCCATGGCCTTCATTGCCTCTGTTGCTTCCTGCATGACTGCTTCAAAGGTCTCAACACTACTGGGTTTCACTTGATAGATACTGATTTCTGAAAATACCCCGACCGCTCCTTTCACTTGTGATTTTCTTCTCAATTATAGTATACCAAGTTTACGTCGTTGATAGTTTGGTCATTTTATTCATTTCTCATTTATCTTCCGTTTATTATTGATTTAGCCTCCTACCTGCGGGATCAAATTGCTAAATTATAATTTCATAAAAAGGCTAGCAGCCGAGCTTTATCAGTAGGTCACCTGCCTGCCATAGTCACAAAAGGGATCATTAAGCTTTCGCCTACAAAAAAAGCAATCAACTTTTGACAGCAGACTGCTTTTTCTTAACGCTCATTAGTGCAAAAGGAACGGTTTTAGCTCTGTCTCGATAAAGTCGATGCGATCAAAGACAGTTGGCTTAAAATACGCCGTAATGGCGATAACAGTCTCTGATTCGGGATCAATATAAAGGACATTTCCACTATTGCCGATGGCGGCATAGGTGCTTTTCTCAGCATCCAAGATCCACCATAAATACCCATAACTCATATTTTGAAATTTCTCTATGTTTGTCTCTAGCGGATTGACCATTTCAGTGAGCCATTGTGAAGAAATCACTTGTTGTCCTTGATGGATGCCTTGGTTCAAGCATAGCTCACCGATTTTGGCTAAATCTTTTGCTGAAAGACAAAGCCCGTAACCTGCAGTGCCAATATTTAAAGGATCGCAAAACCAAACCGGTTTTTTTGGTGCCTTGCTCATCGTAAAGTGCTTATGCTCTTGTGCCGTTTCCGCATAATAATTGGTCAGTTCGGCTACACCAAGAGGTCGAAATAAATAATGGTTCGCATAATCAACGGTCGTCATTCCAGAAGCTTTCGCTAATAAACCAGTGAGGATCTGCAGACAAACGGTTTGATAATTGAATTCATTTGTCACTCCTTTTCTTCCTCCCAATAAATCAAGCGAGGCGCTGGTCCAGTCGTCACTCGAACAAACCTTTGTCCATGGATCACCTTTGCATTTATACGGGGCTCGCATCGTTAATAGGTGTTTGATCGTAATATCCTCAATCGTTTTTTCGCCCCGTTTTACTTGATAGTCTGGAAAATAATCAAGTACTTTGTCATTGACACTCCTGATGACACCTTGATCGATCGCTATCCCGACTAGTAGAGAAACGATACTTTTCGTAGCGGACATAAGGTGGCAAGTATCCTCTGGCTTATACTCATGCCATTCATCCGAGTAAGCTTCCTTTCCATTTTGGTAGGCAGAAATTTGGCAAATATTGGGCTGGTTTTTACTGATACATTCATGCAGTTCTTGTCTATTCATTTGTAAGCCTCCTTCAAAGATAAGCATAAGGCCATTAAAAATGGTTTTCAATGTTATTTTTAAAATTGTTTTTGAAGGGTCTTTTAAAAGTCTATTAGCGATGAATACGCAAAAAAAGGCCCTCAATGATAGAGGCGCCTTACTTAAAACTTTCGAATATCGATTTTTGATTTCTATCCAGATTTTTTGAGAGGATCGTTATCAGCAATTCTTCTAATGCGGAAACAGTGGCGATGGTCCCCAAAATCAAGACAACAATTTTTGCATGACTCACCATGAGCAGCAATGGGAAACTACCTAAAAGAAAACCGACTGCTTTGTTGAGCCATGTATGCAGACTACTAAAAGACCGATATTTTACATCGCCAATCAGATAACTGTCAAAACGAATCATAGCAATCACTAGTATCCAGACCCAAAGCGTATGTACCGCCAACAGCTGTGGTAGAAAAGAAAGAAAAACTGCGAGAAAAAAGCTTACATCTGCGAAACTGTCTAGTAAGGCACCCACCTCACTCGTAAGATTCATCCTTCTTGCAAGTAGCCCATCGACGAGGTCACTTAAAAAATAATAAGAATAAAGCAGCCAAAAACAGCCAGACATTGGCTGAAGGAATAGTAAAAATGGTGCTAGAATTAGTCGAGAAGTGGTAAGAATATTGGGTAATTGCTTCATTTGTTTCCCCCAGAGATACATTTTCTGAATACCTAAGATTGTTGCAAATTTTTTAAAGAAGCTCAGAAACGTTTAAATGTTCTTTCTTCTAATCATTTCGGCGATGCCCCCTATTAATGTTTCACAGCTTGTCCCTAATGCTCTTATAAAAATCGTATCCGTTCTGTACTATCTGGTATCTGATTTCGAACCTTTATCCATCGACCTGCTCGGTAAACCTCGTATTCTTCAAAGCAGCAAGGAAGCCCTTTTGCATGGGCGATATCGTTACTGTCCATCACTTGAAAATGCAGATGAGGCGAAGTCGAATTTCCTGAATGGCCGACGTTTCCGATCACCATCCCTTTGGTGATGTTTTGTCCTACGGAAACAGTGACAGATCCTTTTTGCAGATGGACAAATGCCATATAAACGCCCTCAGAAGCTTTTATCACAATATAGTTGCCAGCTATTTGTTGATAATCATCTTTGTGTTCATTAAAAAACAAACCATTTTTTACAGCGATCGAAAAATCCCTGATCCAGTAAACGATTCTCCGTTCCCGATAGCCATCTCTTGCAACAATTACTTCGCCATCACAAGGCGCATAGATTTTTTCGCCCCAACAATAACAGCTCTCCAGCGGGACCCCTAAGAAGAAATAGCGCAAAAAGCTTCGATCATGAAAAGCTTTGGTTTTCCCCTCAAAATTAACTTGTAAAAAATCAAAGGCATAACGCAACCCCATTCGATCGTTACCATGGCTAGGAATCTTCTTTGCTGGTGTAGTCGGCGCAAGCCACTCACCTCTTAAGGGGAAACCAATGGTTACCGGCTGCTCATTCATAAGGCTTTCTCCTTTTTGGATCATATGATCTCTTTTATTTTGAAATGACTATCAATCGTGCGGCACTCTCACTCTATACCCGTGCTTTACTCCTTTTCACTATAGGTCACCTAAGGCTTTTTTTCAACTCTAAAAAAGTGGGCTAACGGGCGTGCCTATCAAAAAAACACCTCAATCATGTAGTGATTCCAAACTGTTAGACCAAAAATTCTAACTTTTGAGCGTCGCTTTATGAATGAGGTGTTCTTACATTTTATATTTGTAGCTCCTGTCGGTGACGGCTAATCCATCCAGCTATCGTCTGACAAAATAGCGTCTGTCCATCCTCTACTGTTTGCGCTCCACCAATCGATAGTAGACCCTTGCGGTGATGGAATACACCAGCAGATAAATCATTGTAAACAATAGGACAGAAATAATCGATACCGTAATCAATAAGTTGCGATCTGACAGACCAAAAAGAAGCAACAACTTCTGAATCATCGGAAAAGCAAACGTTAGATGGATAATCGCTGCAACCAAAGGAAATGAGAAGATCATCAAGACTTGCTGCTGGATCACTTGTTTGACTTCCTTATGGCTTAACCCAACTTTTTGTAAGATCTCGAAACGTTCTTTGTCCTCCATCCCTTCGGAAACTTGTTTATAATAAATGATCAATGCGGCAGCTAAAATAAAGATCACACCAAAAATCAAGCCTAAGAAGAAGAAGCCGCCGGTAAATGTTTTGGTCTCAACTTCAAAAAGATCTTTTGACTCAACGCTCGCATTGGCATCTGCTGATAGGAGTTCACTGCGAATCTCTTTTGCGATGGTTTCACGATCGCTTGCTTCTGCTGTTTGAAAATTAAAGACTGTTGTTGTCACAGGTTGCTGGTAAAGTTGAAACTTTTCGTTTTGATACCAAGAGCTTAGCTTTTCGGTAAGCCACTGATCATCTGCCACGAGAACAAGATGCTGAACCGGGTTTTCTGTTTTCGTGAATGTTGGCAGTTCTTTCAATTCCTGCAATCGAAATTGACGTTCATCGATCGTCGTCATTTCTGGTAATACTTGATGAGTCCACGTTTCAGGAAAAACGAAGAGTTCATCTTGTGTGGGTCCTGTTTTCCCGGTGATTTCATGGTATTCAGAACTGGTAAGAAAAGTAAGGTAAACAGCTTTATCAAAACTACCGAAATTTTCTTCAAAAGAAGTTGAGGGAACAAAGTTTGGTTCCTCAAAGGTAAAAAGCAACGATCTTGTTGTAGTGACTTGCTGACGCTTTTTGATCGTTAGCTTCTCTTCAAGTCCATCAATCACTGTGTTGATTTGCTGGGAATCAGCCGCTGAATCAATTTCAAAATCGTAAGGAAAACGGGTTTCGATCACATTCCTTTGTCCAAAATAAAGACTGGCGGTCGTAGCAACTGTCACTAACACCATCGTTGATAAGATACAGATACTTGCTAAACCAGCCGCATTTTGCTTCATCCGATACAACATGGTAGAGACATTGATAAAATGGGTCGTTTGATAATAATAGGTCGTTCGTTTTCTTAAAAACTGCAATGCTTTGATACTACCAGCAATAAACAACAGGTAGGTAGCCACGATCACTAGGATAACTGCAACAAAGAACAGGCCTAAGGCACTGATGGGAGACTTGATCGTCACAGAGATCGTATAGCCGGCTACTAAACAAAGGACACCCAAAAGTGCTAAAATGCCTTTCGCGCGGGGCTCTTTTTCATTACGCTTGCTTCCCTGTAACAGTTGAAGTGGATTGGTTTTGCGTACTTGCAACAGGTCAAATAAAAATAAACAACCAAAGACGAACATAAAATACAGGATCACCAAGCCAATACTCTCAAATGACAGTTTAAAGACAAAGAATTCGCCTACAGCCAAGATTTTCTTCAGTATCAAAAATCCTAATCGTGCAAACAATAAGCCACTGATCAATCCGGCCGCAAGACTAATGAGAAAACTGTAAAAGAGTTCCCAAAAGACCACGAAGGCTATCTCGCGTTTTCCTAGCCCCAAAACATTGTAGAGACCAAATTCTTTTTTTCGCTGCTTGATCAAAAAGTTATTGGTGTAAAAGGAAAAGATCGCCGCAAAAATCATGAGGATGATATTTCCTAAATGAAACATGAAGATGGCGCTTTGACTACTAGGAAGTTCTTTCATTCCCGGATTGTTCACGATGATTTGCGTCATCATCAAAACAGCCACCAAGAAGCTCATAGATAATAAAAAGGGTGTGTAAGCTTTGGCATTTTTACGCAAATTGGAGAAGGCGATTTTTTGAAAGAACATTCGTTACTCCTCCTTTGCAAAGACAGCAGTCATTGTTTCGGCTATTGCTTCTAGAAAAGCGGTATTGCTGCGATCCCCTCGGTACAGCTGGTGAAACACATATCCGTCTTTGATAAACAAGACGCGTTGTGCGCGACTGGCTGCGATCGTACTGTGAGTGACCATCACGATCGTCTGTCCATTTTGGTTGATCTGTTGAAATAATGTCAGCAGTTGATCAGAGGTTTTCGAATCCAGCGCTCCGGTTGGCTCATCTGCTAATAACAGTTCTGGTTTTGTGATGATCGCTCGTGCGACAGCAACTCGTTGTTTTTGTCCGCCAGACAATTCATACGGATAGTGCTGCAATAAATCGGCGATCCCTAAAGTTTGTACGATGGGCTGAAGCTGCTTTTCCATTTGTTTGACGGAAACTTTTGATAAAACTAATGGCAATAAAATATTGTCTTTCACCGAAAAGGTGTCTAACAAATTAAAGTCTTGAAAAACAAAGCCTAAGTGATCCCGTCGAAAACTCGCTGCGTCTTTTTCTTTGATCGTGGTCAAATCAATGCCATTCAGCTGCATTTCACCCGCTGTTGGTTGGTCTAACGTCGCCATCAAGTTCAGCAACGTACTCTTTCCCGAACCTGATTCCCCCATGATAGCGACATATTCCCCTTCTTCTACCATAAAGGTAATATTTTTCAACGCTTCAACGGGTTGTCCGTTCAGCTGGCTTTGATAGATTTTTTTTACTTGTTGAATGTTTAAAAGTGTCATCTTGTTCCCTCCTTCCTTTTTAGAATAAGCTGACTGGCAGAAAAAAGCGACTTACAATAAAAACCGCAAACTTACAGTGTTGAAAGTTTGCGGCTATCCGTTATTTGTGGTGGGAAAACGAAGCGTGACAATGGTTCCCTGTCCTACTTCAGAATCAATTGATAAACGGCAGCCGATTTTTTCAGCCGCTTGTTGACTCATATATAAGCCTAGCCCGCTCGCTCGTTGCTGAAAGCGACCATTTTGTCCCGTATATCCTTTCTCAAAAACCCTTGGCAAGTCTTCCTTGCGAATACCAATGCCGCTGTCTTGAATCAACAAGGCATTGTCTTTAGTGAAAACGTTGATGCTACCGGTTTCGGTATACTTCAAGCTGTTGAAAAGAACCTGTTCAAAAATAAAAACGAGCCACTTTCGATCAGATGTCACCGTCAAATCCACCGCCATGTCCAGTTGCAGATTCTTTTTCGAGAAAAACAAGGCATACTTTTTGATCGTTTGACGAACAAGGGGCGCTAAAGCAATCGACTCAAAGACAAAATCTTCATTCGCTAAATTTTGTCGCAAATAATTCAACATCATTTGCAAATAATCATTCACCTTAAATAATTCCGCTTTGACCTCAGTCGGTGACAACGAATCGCTTTGGACCAAAAGATCCAGCGCCGCTAGAGGCGTTTTGATTTGATGAAGCCACAAACCGAAATCTTCATAAATTTCTTCATTTTTTAACGCTGCCTTGTAATCAGAAGTGGTTTTTTCTCTTGCCAGTTGTCTTAGAAGGGCTTGGTATTCGTCTTCTAAACGATTTCGAGTGGCAGGCAAGAACGCCAACGCCGCTTCCGTCATACGTTCTTTTCTTAATAAATGCTGCAGCTGCTTTCTTTTTTGTGCGTAACGAAAATAATGAAAAAGGGAAAGTCCCCCTAAAATCACCCCTGAAAAGACCACATAGTCAAGAAAGGGCTCCAACGAAAGGCTGTGGAGAAAGAATAGCCCAAATAGGCCCGCACTAAACAGCAGATAAACGAGATAAAACTTTCCATAAAGGACGAAATATTCTTTCACGTTAGTCATAGGCGTGTTCCTTTTCTATCAAATACCCTTTATTCTTTACCGTCTGGATCAAATCGGATAGTTCGATCTGGCTTAATTTTTTTCGCAAGCGGGTCATATTGACCGCTAATGTGTTATTATCGATGAATTCTTCACTATTCCAGAGCATTTCAATGATGGTCTCTTTGGCTACGATCTTTCCTCGATGCTGCAAAAGCAAGGAGAGAATCCGAGCTTCATTTGGTGAAAGCGGCAACTGTTCCCCCTGTTTTTTTAATACATTTTCTGTGGGATAAAAGGTTACTTGCCCTATGTCAAAGGTCAGCGCTTGTTGGTGGCTATACTGATAGCTGCGCCGCAGCAACGCTTGGATTTTTGCCAAAACGAAGGCTAAATCAAAGGGTTTTGTTAAATAATCATCCGCCCCCATGTTCATCGCCATGATCTGATTCATCTGTTGATCCATAGACGAAAGGAAAATGATCGGCACTTCTGACGTCTTGCGAATTTCTTGGCACCAATGATACCCGTTGTAATAAGGCAGCGAAATATCTAAAAGAACGAGATCCGGTTTGATCTCATGAAACTCTTGCAAGATACTAGCAAAATTCTTCGCCGAAACACATTCGTACCCCCATTGCTGCAAATATTCTGCTAAAACAGAGACGATCGTTGCATCATCTTCAACAAGATATATTTTTTGCATGTCTTTCTCCCCTCTGTTGTTTAATCAACTGCTTCTTTACAGACAGTGTACCAGAAAAGAAAAAGAATCGTCTAGATGGGGGGAAAACTTTCAAAGGGCTGTTTTTTCCTCAATCCTCTGCCAATCGAGCAAGGATTTCTTGGTAACGCTGTGTAGCAAAGGGACTGATTTGTCCTTTTTTACAAAAATTCAGTTTCCCCAGTTTTGGTACGACCCGTTCTACGATGACATTGCCATTTTGAACTTTCGATTCAAACTGCTGCAAAGCCTCCAAAAACCGTGCGTCTTTTCTGGCAGCAGGATAAAAAGACAAAACATACAGATAATAAAAAAGATTGTACCCTCTAAAGGGATATTCTGTCTGCATAAATAATGTGCCCATCCCATAATGACAAGGACTGATTGGCTGCCGGATCTCCCAATGAGCAAGCAAAAATTCGATTGCTTGATGAAGCATTTCCATCTGCTCACGATCATGAGTATATCGAAAGGCATCAAGGACCGTTAACGTCGTCATCGGGGTTGAATAGCTGGTCTCCGGACCGCGACCAAAACTGTACTTATTGCACTTCCAGCCGCCATCTGCTTCCTGAGTAGCAAGAAAATAGTGAAAGGTCTGTTGCAGCCGCTGGTCCCTTTGATATCCTAGAGAGCACAGCGTTCGCAAAGCCAACGCTGTATGACATGGATAGATCCCCCCTGACGGAGAAATTTTAAATCTGCCGTCTTCTCTCCATCCTTGAAAGATCAATGCGGCTGTCTCTTTTAATAAGTTCTCCTCACGTGACATGCCAAGTTCAAGTAAATAAAGAGGACTTTCTAAGGTCGTAAAGGGTGCTCCTTTTAGTAATTTATGGTCTGGCGTCGACCATAAATCGGCGCCATGATCATATTGATGGGAAATGATTGCTTCGATGTCTTGCTGAACCCTCTGATCCATATTGATCTTCCTCCATCTCTTAAGTGTCGTGCAATCACCCCAATAATCCTCATTGACCCACGGTGCACTCGCTTCTAGAATGATAAAAATTCGAACGTTTTTTAACACATGAGTTAAGTTTTTGTTTTTGAATTGTCCAAATGAATTTTAGAAATCAAATAGTTTTTTCCCGACGGACGTACTTTTAAAAAGAATGTTCTAGTATTCCTGATGACAGGTTCGAAAAAAGTTTGTCTCTGAAATCGCATGGTTATACGAACCCCACAATGAAAGATCACCTGAATAGGAACACGCTCACGCAACAAGTTCATGCCACGCTCTTTTAGTTTAAGGAATCAGGCATAATGAAATAGTTCAAAACGAATGCCTTCTGGGCTTTCAAAGAATAAGGCATAGTAATTAGGGGCGATGCGCTCTTTGTACTCCATTGGTCGATCGTGAAGGATCTTTACCCCTAAAGCTTTTATTTTGGGAAAAATCGCATCTACGACTTCGCGGCTTTCCGCTTTAAATGCTATGTGCTGAACAGAGCCAGGTTTTCTTGAATCGATTTTCTCGTTCTTCCATTCTTTTCGTGGGGAACAAATACCGAAATCAAATGAATCCCCTATATATTCTACTACTTCCATATCGGCATGTTCTAAATACCCAGAATATTTCTTCTGAAGGTCGAACCCTAATAGTGCAAATAATTGATCATAAAAGCCTTCTGCTTTTTTTACATCATTGACTGTGATTTGGATATGGTGAAAATGAATGTTCATAATCGCTCCTTTCTGGCTAACAAAATAAGTGTTTCAATCAGTAAAACAGAACGTATTCGACGAGATATTTCCTTTCATTACTTCGGGAATTGGGTGTATCCTTTTCCAGCACCATTTTTTCTAACGATGAAAGGTTCTTTTCTCGACTACCCAAAAACATACTGTTGAATTTTCTGAAAGTCTCCATCGAAACAATAGTAGACTGTCTTCTCCTTTTGAGCATATACCATTGAAAATCTCGTTTTCCAATTCCCTTCACTTTGTTTCACCGCCGCCAACACTTCAAAAGCAGTTGCATAATCAAAATCAGACACTTTTTGCAGCAATTCTTCGACAATCAGGTATCTGTCACGACCACTACCTACTAGATTGCCGTTTGTTCTTTGGTCAATTAAAGAAAAATTGGTCATCAAGCAATAAGGCGAGGCTGTATCCTGACTATATAGTGTTCCTCTACCCGGTTCTACGATCCAACAATTACCCTTACTATCAGAAATCATGCAGTGACAGCTATGGTTTGGGACATTCACGATTTCTTTTTCAGAAAGAAACTCATTTAGGTCTTCTTTCACAAATCGCCCATTCAATACATCCGTGATCAACCGAACCGTGTGCACGACATTTTTCCCTCTTCTATAGCCAACTTGCTCGCAAGCGTCAACCATTAAATGATTGATGAACATGCCATTATTGTTGATCCCGAAGGACGGTGCACCATCTACAAGAATCATAAACTTCTTAGGATCTTTGGTTGATAAAGTAAACTTAGCGGCAAGATCAAAATTCATCGCAATATATACCTGATCTTTTCTCCAGATAAAACTTGTGCACATCTGATTTCCTCCTTGATTTTAGCTGCAAATACACATGGTGTGTCTTGGTTAAGAGATACTATTTATGATTTGCGTATGGTTCCACGTCATGAGGACCATACGAAAACATAGCGAAACGTTTAACACAAGCGAAAAAGCGAGAAGAAAAGCCGCTTGCGGAAGTTTGATTCAACTAAATTAGCTAGGAAACTCACTTAATATAGAAATCACCTTTTCCATTGTCTTTGCTACTTCTTTAGGGAGCTTATTATAGCCATCATTTTCTGTCTCTTGAGCCAAAATAAAGTCCAGCCGTCCTTGCATCCGCTCTCTTAAATGAGTAACATAGGAGGCATCTTGAAAATCGACTTTAAAGCCTGTTACTGGCAGGAAACTCATTTCTGTGATCCCGCCGAAATTTTTAAATTCAGCCTCGCCTTCCACAATTTTTTCAATCGATGTTAGTGTGACTTCAGGCGTGACTTTCTTGCCTTTGTAAAAGCCTGTATTTAGAATATAACAAGCCGTTTGGTTTTCTTTAAACAAGTGCATGAAATGGGCAAAATCTTCCCCTAAAGGATAGACTCTAAATGGATTGGCATAAGGTTCGATGACCAGTTTATCTATATCCGTGGTCTCGACAATATGTTCAGCTGTCGTGCGCTTCGTAGCTAAGGTCAAACCAAAAACAGCGGCTAAAATCGGATCGTCAATTTTTACTACCGGAGGCAGCATGTCATCTTTCATGATCCAAAATACGGCATCGATCGGCGAATCTAAATGGTCCACCCGATTAGGTGTGACATAACGAGATTTGACGGTTCGGCCATTCCCGTTACGAATATCTTGGGTCACGAGGACCTTTTTTCCTTCCTCGTCTAAAGTAACCCCAACATTTTGACAGGTGATAAAGTAGCGGACATTTGGGTTGGTTAATGGATAGTCTTGCGTTTTATCAAAATAAGAAGGCTCCAGAGCAGTAGATGCACCATTTGTTTGATTAATCACAAACGCATCGTCATGCAGAACCTTGATCTCATATTTGCCACCATGTTCTGCCAATGTGATAGTCGATTTTCCTGATCCTGAAAGACCAAAAGCAGCCATCGTAAATGTTCGATTCGGTAACTGATACTGCTTCATTCCCCCATGACACGCCACAAAGCCATGGCGATGCGCGGTAGCCCAAGCCAAAGTTAATGTCGCTTTTTTCAATTCACCAAAATAGTTTAAACCTAAGACTGCCGCAACATTGTGTTCAGGATCAAAAAGAGACAGTCCATAAGGAAAATCAGGATGAGACCAATCTGGATCAGCGTACAAAAAAATGTCCGTCTCTGGATATTCTTTGGAACGTTGGTACCTTTCTTCCCATGATTTCGTCATCAATTGAAAATTCAACAAATAAGAGTAAAAGTTGGTTTCATAGTGCTCTGGTATCAACAGGTGAGCTTTGACCATAAACGCTTCATCTAATCCTACAACAACTTCACCACCATAAAATTGCTTGCGGGTTCCTTGGTATAAGGCATCTCGCAAAATGTCTTCATATAATTCTCGCTGGATTCCAGGATGCCCGATGATGCGTCGAGCTGCCGCTGTCCGTCCAACCACTTTTCCGTCATTAAACACGATGACTTTTGCATCCTCTGGTAGTCCTAACTCCTTGGTGTGTGTGACCGGCATATCCGTAAGAATAGCGCCAGAAGATTCTTTTGCTAAGTGATAGGCAGTGGCTAGATCATGAATCCAAGTGACATTGTTCCCATAAAAAGCTGACTCTATCAACACTTTAAAACTAGACAAATGCGTATTTTGCGGTGTAATCTCTTTGTGTGAAAATGCACGAATCGTTGCCATGTGCAATCCCTCCTAACAAAAATTTTCTATTCTCTACGTTTATTATAATACTTTCTAATCACGCTATGCCATATTTTTATACACATTAACTATAAATTGCCGACAAACCATTTTGTTAAAGGATTTGGCTGTCTGCATATTTGTAGCTTCCCTGCTTTTTGCATTGATTTTGTCCCCGCTCATCATTAGTGAGAAAGAACAAAAAAAACTGGAACAAAAAAGAATGTCTTTCTGTTCCAGTTTCTGGTTTTATATTTCATCCATTCCAAACGTCACAATCGACGTAATTAGATAGACAGATGGGTTATAGTTGCTTATTTCTCAATTGATTCGCCTTCTCTAGTAACTTTGTTATCGTAAGATTTTATGACAATTACCATAAAAAGAATTCACGGTCAAAATTGCTAAAAAGAACTCGTTTTTCTTAACGACGTTCTAACAACACGACACACTCCACATGGGTCGTTTGTGGGAACAAATCAACAGGTTGGACTTCTTTTGTCACATACCCTTCTTCTGCAAACAACGCGAGGTCACGAGCCAAGGTTGCTGGATTGCAGGAAATGTAAACGATGCGCTCTGGTTTAACTGCAGCGGTCGTTTCAATAAAGCTGGCATCTAAACCTTTGCGAGGTGGATCAACGAAGACGACTGTCGGTTGAATGCCTTCGCGTAGCCATTGCGGCATGATTTTTTCGGCTTTACCGATAAAGTAATGCACGTTTTCGACACCATTTCTTTTGGCATTGGCTTTGGCATCGTTCACTGCTTCAGGAATGACTTCCATCCCTAACACTTCTTTCACGCGATCAGCCAAACTGATCCCGATCGTTCCGATCCCTGCATAAGCATCCACAACGACATCATTTTCAGACAGTTGCGCCATCTCGAAGGCGGTTTGATACAAGACTTCTGTTTGCGCTGTGTTGACTTGGTAGAAAGATTTCGCTGAGATTTGGAAGGTTTTGCCTAATAATTGATCATCGATCGATGACTTGCCATACAACACACGCTCGAACTCGCCCATGATCACATTGGTTTTTTCTTCATTGATGTTTTGAATGACAGAAACAACCTCTGGAATCTCTTCGTGGATCACTTCCGCGATTTCTTCTCCTTTGAAGAATTTCGGTTTACGTGTCACTAATACGACCATCATTTCACCTGAGTGATGCCCACGACGAACGACAATGTGGCGTAAGAACCCTTCATGGGCTTCTTCATTGTAGGCTTTGACATTGAAGCGCTGCAAAATATCTCTGACTTTGATGATTGCTTGATCGATGTTTGGATCTTGAATATAAAAGTCTTCGATCGGTACCAGAGTATGGCTGTTTTTGCGGTAAAATCCAGTCGTTAATTCTCCATGAATCTTTTGCACAGGGATTTGCGCTTTGTTGCGGTAACCAAATGGTTTTTCCATTCCGATTGGTGCATTGACCTTGATTTCAGGCAGTTTGGCGATTTTAGCCAAAACATTCTCTACTTGCTGCTGTTTGAAGGCTAATTGTTTGTCATAGCTCAAATGACTCAATGGGGCGATCCCGGTGCGCAACAATGCTTCATTCGGTAATTCTTGCCGATCAGGACTTGCTTGCAACAGTTTCATCACTTTGGCAAAACCAAATTTGTTGCCGACTTTCAATACTTTGACTAAGGCACGTTCATTTGGCAGGGTGTTTTCAATAAATAATAAGTACCCATTGACTTTAGCGATCCCATTTCCTTCATGGGAAAGGTCCAAAATATCGACTTCAAGTTCCTGATTCTTTTTTACAGGATAATTTTTCATAGATTTCTCCTTTGTGCTTACTTTCTCCATTTTAAAAAGGAATGGTCGAAATTGCAAGCGGTGCTTATTTTAACGGTTCAACAGATCGGGTAGACGTGCAAAAAAGAACCGAAGGAGGGAAATCGGCTGATTGCTTTTCTAGGGGTTGCGGCGAAGAGCCGCTGCACCACAGGAGCAATCCCTTTTCCATCCTTCGGAAAATCGAACAGATCAGAAGTTGGTAAAAACCTTGATCATTGTTTATTTGTCAGCTGTTTTTTTCTTTTTCTGTGATTTTTCCCGTTCGCTCTTGTTCAAGATTTGTTTTCTCAAACGAATGCTTTCTGGTGTTACTTCACAGTATTCGTCATCGTTCAAGAACTCCAATGATTCTTCTAGTGAAAGGATTCTTGGTTTCTTGATGACAGATGTTTGGTCTTTCGTCGCTGAACGAACGTTGGTCATTTGTTTTGCTTTCGTGATATTGACCGTTAAGTCATTGTCACGAGAGTTTTCGCCGACGATCATTCCTTCATATACTTCAGTACCTGGTTCAACGAAGACCGTTCCACGTTCTTCAATACTCATGATTGAGTAAGTCGTTGCTTTTCCTGTATCGATCGATACAAGTGCGCCGTGGTGGCGTCCGCCGATTTGCCCTTGAATCATTGGCAAGTATTGGTCGAAGGTGTGGTGCATGATACCGTAGCCGCGAGTCATTGATAAGAATTCTGTCGTATAGCCGATCAAGCCACGAGCTGGTGCTAAGAAAATGATCCGTACTTGTCCATTTCCTGTATTGATCATATCTTGCATTTCTGCTTTACGAATCCCTAGTGATTCAATCACTGAACCCATGTATTCTTCTGGTGTGTCGATTTGCACTCGTTCAAATGGTTCGCATTTCACGCCATCAATTTCGCGTTCGATAACTTCTGGACGAGAAACTTGCAATTCAAAGCCTTCACGACGCATGTTTTCGATCAAGATCGACAAATGAAGTTCGCCACGTCCTGAAACAGTCCAAGAATCTGGTCCGATTGGTTCAACACGTAGAGACACGTCTGTTTGTAGTTGCGCCATCAAGCGTTCTTCAATTTTACGAGCGGTTACGAATTTCCCTTCACGACCTGCAAATGGTGAGTTGTTCACGACAAAGGTCATTTGTAACGTTGGCTCATCAATGTGTAAAACAGGCAATGAATCTTGGTGATCGATCGGTGTGACTGTTTCACCAACGAAGATGTCTTCCATCCCAGAAACAGCGATCAAATCGCCAGCTTTCGCTTCTTGGATCTCTAAACGTTTCAAACCGAAGAAACCGAATAATTTTGTGACACGGAATTTCTTCACTTGGCCATCAAGTTTCATCAAAGCAACTTGGTCACCAACTTTGATCGTTCCACGGAAGACACGTCCGATTCCGATACGTCCAACGTAGTCATTGTAATCAAGTAAAGATACTTGGAATTGCAATGGCTCATCGCTGTTGTCGATTGGCGCTGGAATGTGTTTTACGATCGTATCAAACAATGGTGCCATCGTTTTTTGTTGATCGGCAGGATCATCTGATTCACTTGAGGTTCCGTTGATCGCTGAAGCGTAGATCACTGGGAAGTCCAATTGGTCATCGTCTGCACCTAATTCGATAAATAGTTCTAATACTTCATCTACCACGTGCTCAGGACGAGCAGATGGTTTGTCGATTTTGTTAACAACAACGATTGGGACTAAATGTTGTTCCAACGCTTTTTTCAATACGAAACGTGTTTGAGGCATCGTTCCTTCATAAGCATCAACAACTAAAACAACACCATCGACCATTTTCATGATCCGCTCTACTTCACCACCGAAGTCCGCGTGTCCTGGGGTATCCATGATATTGATTTTGGTTCCGTTGTATTCAACCGCTGTATTTTTCGCTAAGATCGTGATACCACGTTCTTTTTCGATCGCATTTGAATCCATCGCCCGTTCTTGTAATTGGGTATGGCTATCTAACGTTTGGGATTGTTTCAATAATTCATCAACTAATGTAGTTTTTCCGTGGTCAACGTGGGCAATAATAGCGACGTTGCGGATATCATTTCTAATATTCAATTTATAAACTCCTTTTTTGGTGACATTGCACTCGACAAGCCATTATACCAGAATTTCTTTCTGAAATATAGTGCAAAGTTTTCATTTTTACAGAAAAAACCAGATATTTATTAAATATCTGGTTTTTTCTTATTGATTGACGATCGCCAATAATTCTTCAAAAGCTTTCGGTGTACCGCCTACGAACAATTCCCGTCCATTCAAGGATAGCGGCTCTCCTTTGATGTTTGCCATTTTTAATCCAAGGGTTTCTAACAAAACGCCCCCTGGCGCATAATCCCATGGCGCAAGATGAGAAAGATAGCCTGCTCTTTGTCCTTTAGCGAGGGCAATCAGCTCTACCCCAGCACAGCCTGTCATACGAATGCCTAATGCTTTGTCACTGACCTCGATTTCGTGGTGGCGGTTATGGATCAACATGGGCGAATTCAAGCCAACGAGACCTTCGGATAAGGCAATATCTTTCGGCGGTTCGATCTTCTCGCCATTGTTATAGACACCAATCTCTGGACCACCCCATAAGAATTCATCTTTCATAACATTATAGACAAAGCCAAAGCGCCCTTTGCCCTCTTCGTAAATCGCGATCATGATACAAAAGTTTTCTTTTTCTAACACGAAATTCATCGTTCCATCGATCGGATCAATGATGAAGACCCGCCCACTCATGTCGGCAAGTGTGTCCAGTCCGTTTTCTTCACCTAAAATTTTGGCATCCGGATCATAGGATTGGATCTTACCAATCAGAAAATCTTGCGTGGCTTTATCCAATTCTGTCACTAAGTCTTTCCGTCCTGATTTTGTCTCGACCACTAAGTCTTCTTTATTTAAATTGTCTTTGATCGTTTCACCTGCAGCGATCATCCACTGGCGAACTTCATTAACGATTTCATGCATTCGTTGATCTACCCTTTCATTTTTAGTTTTCCCTCAGTCTTTTTCGCTGCCTGCACAGCATGGTACAGCGAATAGCCTGATAGTTCTTCAAATTCTCTGCCTAAACGGCGTTCCTCGCCAATGCTAGGAACGACTTTCTTAAAGGCTTGATACGCCTCAAGAAACGTGCTACTAGGAAGGCCTTTTTCATAGGCTTGTTCTAATCGTTCCCACATCTTCATGACGACGACCATTTCATCTGTCGACCAATCTAAGTCAAGAGGATATTGATAATCCCGCATAGTTTTCACCTCTAGTTTCTTTCTCTTCCAGTGTACCATAAAACCTCTTATTGTCGAAAAGAGGTTCTTTGGTACAAGCATTTTTTTATAGGTAATTCTCTTAAAAAAACTAACAAAGAATCACTCTGCTCGTTTAGTCACCGACAGCAAAGCGGATATTTTGTTGTTTTTCTAGGCATTTGTTACACTTGTGTTAGCAACCTAAAGGAGGAATTCTCTTGCGTTTAGAAAACAAAAAAATCATTGCCTTAGTCGACAATGATTTCGAAGATTTAGAACTGTGGTACCCGGTCCATCGGTTACGGGAAGAAGGCGCGCAAGTCGATTTAGTCGGTGAAGAAGCGCATAAAACGTATATTGGCAAATACGGTGTACCCGCAGAATCAGCCTATGCTTTTTCTGATATTCATGCCGATGACTACGATGCCATCTTAGTTCCAGGTGGTTGGGCGCCTGATAAATTACGACGTTTCCCAGAGGTCATCTCTTTCGTGCAAACGATGGACAAAGACGAAAAAGTCATTGGTCAAATCTGTCATGCAGGCTGGGTCTTGATTTCTGCGAATATCTTGAAAGACAAGACGGTCACCAGTACACCAGGCATCAAAGATGATATGACAAATGCTGGAGCCACATGGGTGGATACACCTGTGGTTACGGATGGACATATCGTTTCCAGCCGCCGTCCTCCAGATCTACCAGACTATATGCGGGAATTTATCGCTGTATTAGAAAAGAAATAGTACCCGTTGATCAGATTCAAAAGAGTTGCGACCGAAGCAAATACGGCCGCAACTCTTTTTTCTACCTATCGATCATTCGCTTAGGATCGCTAGTTTCTTGTTACTTTTAGGGATTTTTTTCACACCGATAAAGGTCAATGCAGCACCTAGAACGGCAAACCCAGTCCCAATCAAAAGCATTTCCCAAACACCGAAGCTTTGGATCAGCATCCCGCCCAAAAGATTGCCAATCACGCCACCGATCGTGGTAGCAATGATAATAATCGTTTGTCCAAAAACCCGATCTTCATCTGCCAAACTATGGTTGAACAAATAAGCCGAAGCTGGAATAAACAAAGCAAAACTAACCCCTTGCATCAAATGGCTCAATTCCATCAAGATAATGGAGCTGATCAACAGCATCAGCACCCCACGAATGGCAAAGGCAACACTGGAAAACAACAGCCAAAAACGGCTAGACCGTATCCTCACTAACTGTTCAAAGAAAATCATGCCTGGCAATTCGCATAACGCCGCAACCATCAGGGCGATGCCAACTTCCTTACTGCCACCGCCAATATCGGCAAAAATTTGTGCCAAAAAGCTGTTGATCATCGTGTGGAAGCTGAAAAGAAAGCTAAACCCGACAAAGAGAAAGAGTAGAAAAGGATATTTCTTCAAAAAGGCACCTGAATGACTTTGTTCTGTCAGCATCACGGGCATTTCTGGCTTCTTGATCGCTGGCAGCAAAAGCAAAATAATGAGAAACAAAACGGCCTGCCCGATAGCGATCATTGGCAAAAGGGCTGCCGAAAACTCCTCCAAGAGCTGCCCCAGTAAAAAGGAGGTCCCCGCAAATCCTAGTGACCCACCCGCACGCGAAAAGCCAAAATTGATTTTGTTGCCGCTATTCGTGTATTCAAACGCCAAGGCGTTGAGAAAGGACTGCATGGAAACGAGCAAAATCCCTCCTAAGACATAGGTCAGTATTGATAATGCAGGGAAAATCACACCTGCTAAGAGCACCGCGACCACGCCGCTTGTCATCGTTTTCAAGACAACGATCAGCGGTACTTTACTTTTTTTGATAATGACTTGACTGATGAAGGGCTGCAAAATCGTAGACGCAATATTGACTAAGGCTAAAATACCGCCAATTTTTGCTGGATCGACCTTGAAATAAATCAAAAAAAGGGTCGCAAAGCCATAGATTGAGCAAAACATCATCCAATAAAGAAATTGCAAACTTGTGTAGTAAAACCGAATCCTCTTGTCACTTGCATGATTACGCATACATCCCCCACCTTATCCATATTCCTTAGCAACTAAATATAGCATAGAACCGATGGATTTACTATCCTTCTAACAACAGAAACCGCAGTTTTATTTGAAACACTAACCGACAACAAAAAAGCGCAGCATAGTATCCTGCGCTTTTCCTACTGCTTCAACTATTTAGAGCTGTTGGAAGGCTTGCGTGAGATCTTCCAATAGATCGTTGATGTTTTCCAATCCAATGGATAGGCGAATCGTCTCTGGACGAATTTTGGCTGCTGCAAGTTCTTCTACGCTAAGCTGGGAATGGGTCGTCGAAGCTGGATGGATGATCAAGGACTTTGCATCCCCGACATTTGCCAGCAAAGAGAAGAGCTTGGTTGCGCCACAAAAGGTTTTGCTTGCTTCTGCTCCACCCTTTAATCCAAAGGAAAAGACGGAACTGGTCCCTTTGGGGAAATACTCCTGCGCCCGTTCAAAATAGGGGCTGTCCGGCAGTGTTGGGAAATGAACCCAAGAGACTTCCGAGTGCTTGGCTAAAAATTCAGCAACTTGTTGCGCATTTTCTACATGACGTTCCATCCGCAACGAAAGCGTCTCGATGCCTAACAGCAACACCCATGAATTGAAGGGAGAAATCGCAGCGCCTGTATCCCGTAAAAGAATCGTTCGTGCTCGAGTGATATAGGCAGCGTTACCAGCGGCTTCTACCCATGAGATTCCATGGTAGCTATGATCGGGATCGACCAGCTTGGGAAATTTGCCATTTGTCCAATCAAAGTTGCCGCTGTCGATAATGGCCCCTCCCAAAGCAGCACCGTGACCACCGAGGTATTTTGTCGTGGAATAAACGACGATGTCCGCCCCATGCTCAAATCCTCGAAACAGATAGGGAGTCGCAAAGGTATTGTCAATGATGAGGGGAATCCCTGCTTCATGAGCGATCGCTGCAATCTTTTTAAAGTCGGCAATATCAATATCTGGATTGCCTAAAGACTCTAGAAAAACTGCTTTAGTATTTTCTTGGATGGCTGCTTTTAGTGCTGCCAGATCTTCACTATCAACAAAGCTTGTAGTGATGCCAAAATCTGGCAACGTATGAGCGAATAAATTATAGGTCCCCCCATAAATTGAAGCAGCAGAAACGATATGATCTCCTGCTTGTGCAAGATTTAAAATCGCATAGGTGATCGCTGCTGAGCCAGAAGCCGTTGCTAACGCACCGACACCGCCTTCTAAGAGGGCTAATCGTTCTTCTAGAACAGCCGTTGTCGGATTGGTAATACGGGTATAGATATTGCCATTCTCACTAAGACTAAATCTCGCTGCCGCTTGATCTGCGTCCTCAAACACATACGATGTGGTTTGATAAATGGGTACGGCGCGACTCCCTGTGGTAGGATCTGGTGTTTGTCCTCCGTGTAATTGAATCGTCTCAAATCTTTCTGTCATACTATTCCTCCTTAATAATACAAATAAAAAAGCCCTCTGATATCGAGATATCAAAGGACGTGTTTACGTGTTACCACCTTTATTCAAGCAGACTTTCCAGCATGCTTCTCAGCAAGTACGCGACAAATAAACGTCGTTATACTCTGACGCGATAGCGGGCGCACCCGGATCTCCTTATCTTTCGTACAAGTTCAGAAGATCACCTCTGAGGCCATTTTCGATTGATTCTACAAGTTCTTCTTGCACCCTACGAAGACTCTCTAGGCTTGCCAAATCAATGTACTTTCCTCATCAACGGTTGAAATATTAAGAGCATCGTATCATTTACAGAAGATTCTGTCAATAGCTTAGGATCGCTTTATTTTTGGTGATAAAAAAACTCGTTCACCAAATGATGAACGAGTTTCAAAAAGCTTAAATGTGGATTGGTAAACCTAGAGCTAACTCAGCAGCATCCATTGTGATCTCACCTAGAGATGGATGTGGATGGATGGTTAACGCGATATCTTCTGCGTTCATGCCAGATTCAATAGCAAGAGCAAGTTCTGAAACCATATCGCTTGCTCCTAAACCAGCAATTTGCGCACCGATGATCACATTGTCTTCAACCGTTGTTACTAAGCGAATGAATCCTTCGGTTTTTCCTAGAGATAACGCACGACCGTTACCTGAGAATGGGAATTTGAATGCTTTTGCTTCAATTCCAGCATCCTTGGCATCTTTGATCGTCATACCGACAGAAGCCAATTCTGGGTCAGTAAAGGCAACTGCAGGCATCGCTTTGTAATCAACAGCAACTTTTTTGCCAGAGATTGCTTCAGCAGCGATTTTTGCTTCGTAGCTGGCTTTATGTGCTAATGCAGCACCAGGAACGATATCACCAATTGCGTAGATATTTGATACGTTGGTACGACCTTGTTTGTCAACCGTGATCAATCCGCGTTCGCCTACTTCAACACCTGCTTGTTCCAAGCCCATGTCATCAGTATTTGGACGACGGCCAACAGTAACCATCACGTAATCAGCAGTAACTGATTCTTCTTTACCATCTACGGCATATTTCACAGTTACGCTATCGCCATTGTCAATTGCTTCTTTCGCCATTGCGTTGGTAACAACTGTTACACCTTTTTTCGCAAAGTCTTCTTCAACCAATTTGACCATGTCTTTTTCATAGGTTGGCAAGATTTGAGGAGAACCTTCAAGGATTGTTACTTCTGCACCTAGGTTTGCATACGCTGCACCTAGTTCAGAACCGATGACACCGCCACCGATAACAACGAATTTTTTAGGAACTTCTTTTAATGCCAATCCGCCAGTTGAATCAAGGACACGTCCACCGAATTTGAAACCAGGGATTTCAATTGGACGAGAACCTGTTGCGATGATTGCATTGTTGAAAGAGTAAGTTTGTGCTGAATCTGGGTGGATGACACGCAATGTGTGATCATCAACGAAGAAAGCTTCTCCTTCAATTGTTTCAACTTTATGTTTTTTCAATAGGAAACCAACACCAGAAGTTAACGTTTTAACGACTTTGTTGTCTTTCCATTCTTGTGTTTTGGTAAAATCAAGGGAAACATTTTCACTTGTTACACCAAACATTGTTGAATCCAAAGATTCTTGGTAATGATGACCTGCAGCGATCAAAGCTTTTGAAGGGATACAACCAACGTTTAAACAAACGCCGCCGATGTATTCTCTTTCAATGATTGCTACTTTTTGTCCCATTTCAGCAGCGCGGATGGCAGCTACATAGCCGCCAGGTCCCGCACCGATTACAACTGTATCTAATTCAACAGCAAAATCTCCAACTACCATTTGTTAATCATCCTTCCATCATTAATAGCTCTGGATCAGCTAATAGACGTTTGATATTATTCATTGCTTGTTGCGCTGTTGCGCCATCAACGATACGGTGGTCGAAGCTTAATGAAAGTTTCATCACACGTCCGACAACGATTTCGCCTTCAGCGTTTACGATTGGTTGTTGCGCGATCGTACCTACACCCAAAATAGCTACTTCAGGGTAGTTGATTACTGGTGTGAACCAGCCGCCACCAACTGAACCAATGTTACTGATCGTGATGGTACCGTTACGCATATCATCTGCAGCTAATTTGCCGTCATGAGCAAGTTTTGCTTTTTCGTTGATTTCATCGGCGATAGCAAACATGCCTTTACGATCTGCATCTTTTACGTTTGGTACATACAAACCATGGTCAGTATCTGTTGCGATACCGATGTTGTAATAGTTTTTGTATACGATCTCTTGTTTTGCATCATCGATCGACGCATTCAAGATAGGGAATTTTTTCACTGTTGCAGTCAATGCTTTCACAACATATGGTAAGAAAGTAAGTTTTGTGCCGTTTGCAGCAGCAACTTCTTTGAATTTCTTACGGTTATCCCATAGGTTTGTTACTTCAACTTCATCATGCAAGGTTACATGAGGTGCTGTTTGTTTGCTGTTTACCATCGCTTTAGCGATTGCTTTACGTGTAGGTGTTAAGGCCACACGTTCTTCTAAATCACCTAAGTTTGATTTGAAGGCTTTTGCTGGAGCTGCTGGTTTGCTTTCAGTTGCTGCAGCTTTTGTTTCTTCTTTCACAGGAGCTTGAGTTTCAGCTTTTGCAGCTTGTCCGCCACCTGATAGGAAGTTTTCGATGTCTTCTTTTGTTACACGGCCGCCTTTACCTGTTGCTGATACTTGAGAAATATCAACATCTTTTTCACGAGCAAATTGACGTACAGAAGGCATAGCCAAGACGCGTTTGTTAGGATCTGCTGCTTCAACAACACTTGCTGAACCAGAAGTTTCCACTTTTTCTTTTGGTGCTTCTGCAGATGTGCTTGATGAAGCAGGCGCACTGTTGTGACCAGGTGCGTCGATTTCAACTAAAACATCCCCAACATTTGCGACTGTTCCTTCAGCAACAACGATGTTTTTCACTGTTCCTGTTACTGGAGATGGAATTTCTTCCACTGATTTGTCGTTTTGAACTTCAAGCAACGTATCATCTTCATTGATGGTATCTCCTGCTTTAACGAACCATTTTACGATTTCACCTTCTGCAATTCCTTCACCGATATCTGGTAATTTGAATTGGAAAACGCCTGCGCCTTCAGAAGAACCAGCTGATGCTTCAGCCGTTTCCGTTGTAGGTTCTGCCGCTGGTTTTGCTGGTGTTTGAGACTCTGCTGCTACACCTTCATCGCCTTCGTTGTCTTCATGTCCTGGTGCATCGATCTCAACAAGGACATCCCCAACGTTTGCGACTGTACCTTCAGGGACAACGATGTTTTTCACTGTTCCTGTTACTGGAGATGGAATTTCTTCCACTGATTTATCATTTTGAACTTCTAGTAAGGTATCATCTTCATTGATGGTATCCCCTGCTTTGACGAACCATTTTACGATTTCGCCTTCTGCAATTCCTTCACCGATATCCGGTAATTTAAATTGAAATGCCATTTTCTATTCTTCCCTTCTTCAACTATTAAAAGTTCACGATTTCTTTCACTTTGTCTTCGATGTCTTTTGCATTTGGCAACCAAATGTTTTCAGCTTGACCGAATGGGAAGATCGTATCTGGTGCAGACACGCGTCCGATTGGAGCTTCTAGTGATAGAACCGCACGTTCAGAAATTTCAGAAACGACTTGAGCGCCAACACCTGCTTGTTTTTGTGCTTCTTGAACGACAACCACACGACCAGTTTTTTCAACTGATTTGATGATCGTTTCAACATCAAGAGGAGCAACTGTACGCAAGTCGATGATTTCAGCGTTGATGTTTTCTTTCGCTAAGTTGTCAGCAGCTTTGATTGCTTCACGAACCATCGCACCATAAGTGATGATGGAAACATCAGAACCTTCACGAGTTACTGCTGCTTTGTCTAAAGGAACTTCGTATGCTTCTTCTGGCACTTCTTCACGGAATGAACGGTAAAGTTTCATGTGCTCTAAGAAAACAACTGGGTCATTGCTGCGGATAGAAGCAATCAATAATCCTTTTGCATCATATGGGTTTGATGGAATAACGACACGGATACCAGGTGATTGAGCGATCAATCCTTCCAAGTTATCTGAGTGCAATTCTGGTGTGTGCACACCGCCACCAAATGGTGAACGAATAGTGATTGGTAAATTACGTGTACCACCCATACGGTAACGAGTACGCGCCATTTGACCAACGATTTCGTCAAAGGTTTCAAATACGAAACCAAAGAATTGGATTTCTGGAACTGGACGGAAACCTTCTAATGCTAAACCGAAAGCCAAGCCGCCGATACCAGATTCAGCAAGAGGGGTATCGAAGACACGATCTTCGCCGAATTTTTCTTGTAAACCTTCTGTTGCACGGAAAACCCCGCCGTTTTTACCGACATCTTCACCAAAGACTAAAATCTCTTTGTCATTTTCCATTTCAACAGCTAAGGCATCTGTAATTGCTTGAATCATTGTTTTTTGTGCCATGACTATTTCGACTCCTTCGCTTCGTAAGTTGCAATTTGTTCTTTAATGTTTTGTGGTTGAACTTCAAACATGTTTTTCAAGAAATCTGAAACTTTTTGTTTTGGCACGCGGTCAGCTTCAGCGATCGCTGCTTTGATTTCTTCTTTTGTTTGTTCAATGACTTGTTCTTCTTTTTCTTCAGACCAAAGTCCTTTTTCAGTTAAGTAAGTACGGAAACGTACCAATGGATCTTTTTGTTGCCATTCGCTGTCCATGTCTTTTGAACGGTAACGGGTTGGATCATCACCAGACAATGTATGTGGACCGTAACGGTAAGTCAAGGTTTCGATCAATACAGGACCGTTGCCGTTTGCTGCCCATTCACGAGCTGCTTTAGAAACATAGTACACTGCCAATGGATCCATACCGTCAACTTGGATACCAGGGATCCCAGCTGCTGCTGCTTTTTGTGCCAATGTTGGTGCCGCACTTTGTACTTCACGAGGTGTAGAAATCGCAAAACCATTGTTTTGGATGTAGAATACAGCGTTTGCATGGTATGCCCCTGCAAAGTTGATTGCTTCATAGAAGTCCCCTTGTGAAGAACCGCCATCACCTGTATAAGTGAATACAACATTTTTCTTATTGCGTTTTTTCAATCCTAAAGCAACGCCGGCTGCTTGGACGTATTGTGCACCGATGATGATTTGTGGTGGCAATGCTTTTAAATCTTCTGGGTAAAGGTTCCCAGCAACGTGACCACGTGACCATAAGAACGCTTCTTTCAATGGCAGACCGTGTTGGATCAATTGTGGTACATCACGGTAACCTGGTAATAGAACGTCTTCTTTTTCAAAAGCAAATTGACTTGCTAATTGGCTTGCTTCTTGTCCAGCAGTTGGCGCGAAGAAACCTAGACGACCTTGACGGTTTAACGCAGTTGAGCGTTGGTCTAATACACGAGACCATACCATACGAGTCATCAATTCAACTAATTCGTCGTCACTTAAATCTGGTACTAACTCTTGATTTACAATTTTCCCGTCTTTGTCCAAAGCTTGGTAAGTTGGAAAATCTGCATTGACTTGCTCCAAAATCGCTTGGAAATCAAGTGCTTTTTGTTTTTTTGCCATCTTGACACACTTTCCTCTCTGATATAAAAATTCACTTTCGTATGTAACAGGGTTTAAATCTGTACTATCGAAATTTCATTTACTCTTATAAATTATCATTTAACTTCGAAAATGACAAGTGAAAAGGGTATTTTTTTTAATAAAACAATTCCCACTGTAGCAACTCTTAAGAAAACATTAGTGAAATTAATCACATTAAAGCAATCGCTTTCTTCAATTTTTTCTTTTCAGATTCTTTTTTTTATTTAAGAATAGTACAGCAATCATCATTTGGCTAAACAGATTTACCATTAACCTCCTTTTATTACTTGTGAAGGATTCGACTTGAATCAAAAAGAATTTTCTTAAGATGAGAAAAAAATAATACAGAGATCGGATAAAAAGAAACAGATCGGCAATTCTCCCCTCCATAGGAAGAACGCCGACCTGTTTTTTAAATCCATTCTTTCGTTACATGAATGTAAATGCGTTTGGCAAATTCAACTGTTACTAAATAAGCGAAATTGATACCAATAAACCATGGCCAGTAGCTTGATGGCAGCGCCGCAAAATCGAAGACGGTGTGCAATGGCGTCAAGATAACTAAGAAGCCAACTGCAATTGCTAGGACGCTGGAGATCAAGACTGCCGGTGAAGCAATACTATTGATAAATGGTAATTTTCTTGTTCGGATCATGTGAACGACTAAGGTTTGTGTCGTTAAGCCGATCATAAACCATCCTGCTTGGAACAAGGCTTGCTCTTGGATCGTATTTGCACTGAAGACATGCCACATCACAAAGAAGGTCAAAATATCAAAGATGCTGCTGACCGGTCCAATGCCGACCGTAAACTTCAATAGTCCGCCCACTTGCCATTTGACTGGTTTTTCTAACTCTGCTTTGTCTACGTTGTCCCATGGAATCGTCAATTGTGCCATATCGTACACCAAGTTTTGAACCAACAATTGAATGGACAACATTGGTAAGAAAGGTAAAAAGGCACTAGCAACTAAGATCGAGAAGACATTCCCGAAGTTCGAACTCAACGTCATTTTGATGTACTTCATCATATTGGTAAATACTTTGCGCCCTTCGATGACCCCTTTATCAAGGACATTTAAACTTTTTTCTAATAAAATGATCGAGCTGGCATCTTTGGTGATATCCGCTGCTGTATCAACCGAGATGCCAACATCTGCCGTGCGTAAAGCAGGCGCATCGTTGATGCCATCTCCCATAAAGCCGACTGTATGGCCTGCTGCTTGAATAGTTTCAATGATTCGTGATTTTTGCATTGGGTTTAATTTTGCAAACAGATTGGTTTTTGCAGCTTTCGCTGCTAACTCTTCATCTGATAGATGATCAATATCGGTTCCCAATAAGTATTCATCTGCATCGATACCAACATCTCGGCAAACTTTTTGCGCAACGATCGCATTATCTCCAGTCAACACTTTGACATTGATGCCATGACCGTGTAAAGAAGCAATCGCTGTTTTGGCTGTTTCTTTTGCTGGATCTAAGAAGCCCATAAAGCCAATCATGATCATGTCTTGTTCGTCTGCTACAGAATAAACGGCATCTGCGTGAGCATCGCGTTTTACGGCAACTGTCAACACGCGCATTCCTTGTTTATTCAAGCGCAGGTTCACTTGACGTAATTGCTCTCTCAATTGAGGAGTCAATTCCATCACTTTGCCATCAACTTCTACGTATTTGCAGACTTGTTCCATTTCTTCAGCTGCACCTTTTGTGACCATCAGTTGATGACCATCCGCATTGACAACAACCGTCAAGCGACGACGTGAAAAGTCAAAAGGAATCTCATCGATTTTTGTCACATCGTTAAATGGCGCTGCCAAACCTTCTTCTTCATAGTAGTTTAGCACTGCGATATCCATCAGGTTTTTCCACCCTGTTTGATAGTAAGAATTTAAATAGGTCATATCAAGAACTTGTTTATCTTCTACGCCAAACGGATTTAAATGTTGTACCAGCACGACACGATCTTCGGTGATCGTACCCGTTTTATCGGTACATAATACATCCATTGCACCTAAGTTTTGAATCGAAGGCAATTCTTTGACGATCACTTTTTCTTTTGACAAAGAGATCGCCCCTTTGGCTAAGTTACTGGTAACGATCATTGGTAGCATTTCTGGCGTCAAACCAACTGCTACTGCAATCGCGAAGAACAACGCTTCGCCCCAATCACCCTTGGTTAATCCATTGATCAATAAAACGATTGGGAAAAGAACCATGACCATTCGCAACAATAGTTTGCTGACTTTCGTTAAGCCATCTTCAAAGGTTGTTTTGCCGCGTTTCGTGGTCGCATTTTTAGCAATATCGCCAAAGAATGTACTTTGACCGGTTTTCAAAATAATGGCTTTTCCTTGACCACTTAAGACATCGGTACCCATGAAAACAAGATCTTGCATATCTAGTGCAGAAATTTGTTCATCGCTTTCTTTGATCCCAGCATCGACAAATTTTTCAACGGGCATTGATTCGCCTGTTAATGAAGATTGATTGATAAATAAATCTTTGGTCCAAATCAAGATCGCATCCGCAGGGATCATGTCGCCAGTTGCTAAGGTGACGATGTCTCCAGGAACGACTTCATCCATTGGAATTTCTCTCGTGATTCCATCTCTGGTTACGGAACAAGTATTTTCAATAAGTTCTTTTAACGCTAAGCTTGCTTTTTGGGAACGGTATTCTTGGACGAAAGTAATCATGACACTGGCTAAAATCATGATTCCCATCACGATCACTGCTTCAATATCGCCTGTTACAAAAGAAATAATCATTAATAGGGCTAAAACTAACACAAAGGGATCTTTAAAAGCGCCTAAGATCATCAACCAAGCGGGTGTTGGTTTTTGTGCGTCGACTTTGTTTGGACCATACTCTGCTAAACGCTCTGCAGCATCTTCTTCCGATAACCCTTGAAAGGAGGTCCGCATCTCCATCAATAATTCTCTTTCGGTCAATTTTGCAAGTAATTTTAGTTCTTGATCTTTCGATAGTTTTTTTAACAACTTTTTTTCCTCCTAGCACTTAGGAGTTGCTTACGCCACCCCTAGCGATTCGATAACTACTCCGCTGTTTCATCTGGGGACTGGGGTATTCCATGTGAATCTTCCTTTCTTTTTATTAGGTAAGTCACTGTGGAACGCGCGCAAAAGACACAAAAAAACGCACGCTCCCAATAAGCATGCGTAAAAAACTCATGATCATTGTAGAGCTTTAGCACTATAGGGCGTAGATAGCAAATTTGCTATCAGCTGCTTTGGGTTTAACCTTCACGATTAGACCTGTCCTACCAACTAAGCATCTCTCGATGCTTTTGCGGCAGCAGCTTGTGTCCATATAGGAGCCTCACCTAACAATTATTTGTATAAAATGTCAGTTCGTCGGAAGTCTTTCTTCCAACTACCCACATAATAACTGCTATCCTAACCAATGTCAACAGCATCTAAGGAAAAAAGTACCCTTTTTTCAAAGTTTTCCATAGGTTTTCAAATGAAAGGTCTTACAATAAAATAACAACATTAAAGAACCGATGTGATTTTATACTTGATAAACCTTTATATACGAGCAGATGAACAGAAACCCTTTCAAAGCGAAACTCACACTTAATCAAGCTTCTTCGTTTGTCACACTCAACGAAAAAATGGAAACGGCGTTCCCGCAGGTTTCATGTATATAAAAAGACAGCCATGTAACAAACAGCTGCCTCTTTCTCTATGTTCCCCTATACTGGGAGAATTATTATTCACTCTAGCTCTCACGAAAAATGATCGGCTAAAATTTGCAGGATTCGCTGGCTTGCTTTCCCATCGCCGTATGGATTTTCTGCATGTGCCATGGCATTGTAAGCTTCTGGATCTTCTAGCAGTCGCTTTGTTTCTTGATAAACCGCAGCTTCAGACGTACCGATCAGTTTTAACGTACCTGCAGCAATGCCTTCTGGACGCTCTGTTGTATCTCGCAAGACCAAAACAGGAACGCCTAATGACGGCGCTTCTTCTTGGACACCACCGGAATCCGTCAAAATCAAGGTACTTTGATTCGCAACGTTATGAAAATCAATGACATCTAAAGGCTCAATCAACGTAACATTTGCTAGTTCCCCAAGAATCTCCTGAGCAATCCCTCGGACTTGGGGATTCTTGTGCATAGGGAAAACCACTTTGATCGTTGGCTTCTCCTTTGCGATCTGTGCTAAAGCACGAAAGACCTGCTGCATCGGAGCACCTAAGTTTTCTCGACGATGCATTGTTAGTAGGATCATGGTTTGATCTGCTGCGGAAAGTTCTGGATGCTGGTATTCCTCCGAGATCGTATAACGCATCGCATCAATGGCGGTATTACCTGTTACATAAATCGCAGCCTCATTGCGGTTTTCAGCCAGCAGATTTTTTTTGCTTTGGTAAGTTGGCGCAAAGTAAAAATCAGCTAAGACATCGATCAACTGACGATTGGCTTCCTCTGGATAAGGAGATTTTTTGTTCCATGTGCGCAAACCGGCTTCCACATGACCCACAGGAATTTGCTGATAAAAGGCGGCCGTCGCGGCTGCATAAGCGGTGGTCGTATCGCCATGAACCAGCACGATATCAGGAGTTTCTTTTTGCAGGATCGGTTCTAGATCCAGTAAAACTTTGGTGGTGATCCCTGTCAAGGTTTGCCCTAAAGTCATAATATCCAGATCATAGTCTGGTGTGATCTCAAAAACCGTTAATACTTGATCCAACATTTCTCGATGCTGCGCCGTCACCACAACGATCGATTCAAAACGCGGGTCGTTTTCCAATTCCTTTACTAGTGGCGCCATTTTGATGGCTTCCGGTCTGGTACCGAACACTGACATCACTTTGATTGTCATTTGGTCACCCGCTCCTCTACTCTTCGTTGCTTCTATTATAACGAAGAAAACAGAAAAACAAAATGGTTCTTCTTACAAAAAAAGAAACGACCAATAGAAGGTCGCTTCTTTAGTATCCTGTTTAGATCGTATCTCCATTAAAAATCGAATTTTTCACGATTACGTAATCCACTTTACGAATCGATTCTAAATCTTTTCCACCTGCATAAGAGATCGATGACTGCAAGTCTTGCTGCATTTCAACTAACGTGTCTTTCAAAGAACCTTTGTATTGAATCCAAATTTTCTTTCCTTCCACGTTTTTCTTTTCACCTTTTTGAAATTCTGATGCAGAACCAAAGTATTCTTTCATCACAACGCCGTTTTCTACTTTCGTTTCACCAGGTGATTCTTCATGACCTGCAAACAATGAACCGATCATGACCATTGTTGCACCGAAACGGACAGATTTAGCGATATCGCCGTGTGTCCGAATGCCGCCATCTGCAATGATTGGTTTGCGAGCAGCTTTGGCACACCAGCGTAGTGCTGCTAACTGCCAGCCGCCAGTCCCGAAACCAGTTTTGATTTTTGTGATACACACTTTCCCAGGTCCAATGCCGACTTTCGTTGCATCTGCACCAGCGTTTTCCAATTCACGAACTGCTTCTGGCGTTCCAACATTTCCAGCGATCACAAACGTTGCTGGCAAATGCTTCTTGATGTGTTGGATCATATTGATCACGGCGTTTGAGTGGCCATGAGCAATATCGATCGTAATAAAATCAGGAACAAGCTCTTTGTCAGCTAGTTCTTCCACAAAGGCATATTCATTTTCTTTGACACCTACGCTGATAGAAGCAATCAAGCCACGGCTCTTCATTTTTTTGATAAATGGAATCCGTGCTTCTTCATCAAAGCGGTGCATAATATAAAAATAGCCATTTTCAGCTAAAAATTCTGCGATCGAATCATCAATAATCGTTTGCATATTTGCAGGAACGACAGGCATCTTAAAAGAGTGTCCGCCTAATGTCACCGTGGTATCACATTCTGAACGGCTGTTCACGATACACTTGTTAGGAATCAGTTGTATATCTTCGTAATCAAAAACTTTCATGTCAAACATAAAAATATCCTCCAAATCTTACTAAGAGTGAAGCAAGCATCAAATGGCATCCGCCTATTTTTAACGCCCACAACAATTTAAACCACCTAGAAGTGAAATACAAGCTTTTCAGAAATACTTTTTGAAAAAAAAGGATGAATGTTCGTCTTTTGCGAACATTCATCCTTATAAGTACTGAAAAAAACGGGATTTACTAATAAATTACGGCAAGATGTTCCCTGCTGCTTTATACACCTCATACCATTCATGGCGAGTCAATACGATCGAAGATGCTTGCGCGATTTCTTCGATCCGATGTGGGGTCATCGTTCCAGCAATCACTTGCATGTTTGCAGGGTGACGTAAGATCCACGCAGAAGCAATACCTGTCGGTGTCGTTTGATACTTGTCCGCTAGTTCAGTCAATTTTTCGTTCAACTCTGGGAATTTCTCATTACCGATAAAGACACCTTCGAAGAAACCATATTGATACGGAGACCAAGCTTGGATCGTCATCTCATGCAAGCGAGAATATTCAAGAATTTCTCCATCATGATCGACACTACCAGCATCCGTCATGTTGACATGAATTCCTTGATCGATCATTCCCGTATGCATGATCCCGAATTGCAGCTGATTCGCTACTAAAGGTTGGGAAACATATTTTTTCAACAATTCGATTTGACCAGGTTTTTGATTGCTGACACCGAAGTATTTCACTTTGCCGTCTTTTTCTAATTGATCAAAGGCAGCTGCCACTTCTTCTGGTTCAAACAAAGTGTCAGGGCGATGCAATAGTAGCGCATCCAAATGATCGGTTTTCAAACGCTGTAAACTACCTTCCACGGAAGAAATGATATGCTCTTTCGAAAAATCAAACATTACACCTGGAACGATGCCACATTTTGATTGAATGAACAACTCTTCTCTTTTGGCATCCGTTTTTGCTAACGCTTCCGCAAAAATCGTTTCACACTCCCCGCGCCCATAGATATCGGCATGGTCAAAAAAGGTAATGTCATTTTCAATCGCTGTCGTCAATACTTTCACTGGGTCTTTGGCATTGTTGATTCGCATCAAACCTAAAATCACGCTAGATACTTCTAAATCAGTGGGACCGAATTTAATTTTTTTCACGTAAAGTTCCTCCTTATTTAAACTACATTCTTATTTTAGCACAACAAGATGAAAACGCTACACCAACGTCAAAAAAACCTCCTATAAAATGAAAACCACCAGCACAACCGATTGGTTCTACTGGCAGTCATCCTTTACTTTCAATTTGCATTACGCATTGAAACGTTCTTTACTTCATCGCCTTTGATGAGTTGCTATAGTGTAAGGCTTTGTCACCAATGTCATTTCGATAAAACAAACCCGACAAAGGCAATTTATTGATTGCTTCATAGACGTTCTTTTGTGCAGTAGCTAAATCCTCAGCTGAAGCTTCCACAAGAAAAACACGACCACCAGCTGCCGTCAAATCGCCTTGATCAGCAGTCTCCTCCACTCCTGCATAAAAGAATTGTGTTCCTTCTCCTTGAGGAGATGGAACAGGCATTCCTTGCTGATACTTGCCAGGATATCCTTGCGATGCAATCACGACACCGATCGAAGCTGCTTGATTCCAGCGAATCGCGGGCTCTCGATCCTGCAAGAGATCATCAATGATCTGTGCCAGGCTACTATCTAAACGACTTAACACGACTTGCGTTTCTGGATCACCAAAACGAGCATTAAATTCAATGACTTTCGGTCCTTCATTAGTAGCAATCAGACCTGCATAAAGAATACCAGTAAATGGTGTCTTATTACGAATCATCCCTTTTGCTGCAGGAAATAAAACTTCTTTGACCGCTTGATCGACCATTTCTTGCGGAATCTGCGGTACTGGTGTGTACGCCCCCATACCTCCTGTATTCGGCCCTAAGTCGCCATCAAACGCACGTTTATGGTCTTGGGCAATGACCATTGGATAGACGGCTTCGTCCTTAACAAACGCCAAGAGCGAAAACTCTTCGCCAGCCAAAAACTCTTCGATCACCACTTTTGCACCACTTTCACCGAAAGCATTTTGCTCCAGCATCGCTTCGACAGCTGCATTCGCCTCATCAACGGTTTCAGCAACAACTACGCCTTTGCCTGCCGCTAAGCCATCCGCTTTGATAACGATCGGTGCACCTTTAAGTTGGATATATGCTTTTGCTTGCGCACTATCTTTAAAGCTTTGGTAGTCAGCTGTTGGAATGTGATTGGCACGCATCAATTCTTTGGCAAACTCTTTTGATCCTTCGATCATCGCTGCTTGTCGATTGGGACCAAAAATTTCCAAGCCCGCCGCCTGAAAATCATCTACGATGCCATTTAATAATGGAACTTCTGGACCAACGAAGGTCCAATCAACCTCCTGCTCTTGAGCAAAAGCAATCAAACCTTCATGATCGGACTCTTCAATTGCGACTGTCACGATCCCGTCTTTTCGCATTCCAGGATTGCCCTTTGCACAAAAGACTGTTTCAACTTGAGGGTCTTGCAGAAACTTTTTTGCGACGGCATGTTCTCTGCCACCACTACCAATAACAAGTATTTTCATCGTCTTCTCCTATTTCTTAGTGTTTAAAATGACGAACACCAGTAAAGACCATCGCCACACCGTACTTATCTGCCATGTCGATCGATTCTTGATCTTTGATACTACCACCAGGTTGAATAATCGCTTTGATTCCTTGTTGTGCTGCATATTCGACACTGTCATCCATCGGGAAAAAGGCATCGCTTGCCAGCACTGAACCAGCCAATTTATTGTTTTCACGGGCTTGTTCCACAGCGATTTTCACTGAACCAACGCGGTTCATCTGACCAGCACCGATCCCGACGGTTTGCTGTTGATTGGCTAAAACGATCGCATTGGACTTCACGTGTTTCACCGCTTTCCAAGCAAATGCCAAGGCTGCGATTTCTTCTGGTGTCGGCTGCCTTTTGGTCACCACGGTCCAATCTGCTGGTGACTCCATTTGATCGTCTGGTTCTTGCACCAATAAGCCCCCAAGGACAGAGACAACTTCTGGCTGTTTGGCTGCTTTTTCGAAATCAACAACCAGCAAGCGCAGATTTTTTTTCTTCGTTAGGATTTCAAGTGCTCCTTCTTCAAATGCAGGTGCAATAATGATCTCAAGAAAAATCCGCTGCAGCTGCTGCGCAGTTGCCACATCAACTGGACGATTTAAGACGATAATCCCGCCAAAAATCGACACTGGGTCTGCTTCGTAAGCTTCTTGGAAAGCTTCAGCAATCGTTTCTCCACTTCCGATTCCACATGGATTCATGTGCTTTAGGGCTACTGCAGTTGGCTCTGTAAATTCTTCTGCGATCCGTAAGGCAGCGTCAGCATCTTTAATGTTGTTGTAAGACAATTCTTTGCCGTGGATTTGTTTTGCGCTGGCAATCGAATAGGGCACGGGTAATGCGTCTTGATAGAAGGAAGCTTTCTGATGACTATTTTCACCATAACGCAATGTTTGTTTCAAAACATAGGTTTTCGTCAAGTTCTCCGTTTCTGTTTCAGCCACCGCTTTGGTCAAGTATTCACCAATCAAGGCATCGTAGGCTGCGGTATGGCGGAAGACTTTGGCAGCTAATTTCTTTCTTGATGCCAACGTCGTATTGCCTTCCTTCAGCTCAGTTAAAACCCAGTCGTAATCCTTGGGATCAACGACAACAGTTACTGAGGCATGGTTTTTCGCCGCAGAACGCAGCATGCTTGGTCCGCCGATGTCGATATTTTCGATTGCGTCGGCTTCTGTGACATCAGGCTTGCTGATCGTTTCTTTAAATGGATAAAGATTGACGACAACGAGGTCGATCGGTAAAATACCGTGCTCAGCCATTGCCTCCATATGAGAAGGCAGATCACGTCGCCCTAACAGACCACCATGCACCCGCGGATGTAGCGTTTTTACCCTACCGTCCATCATTTCAGGAAATTCTGTGATCGCTTCGATGCCGATCGGTTGAAGCCCTGCTTCATCCAAGACGGTTTTGGTCCCGCCAGTTGAAATGATCTCAAATCCTAAATTGGTCAATTCTTGGACAAATGGTACCAGTCCTTCTTTGTCAGACACACTGATTAATGCACGTTTATTCACGATTTGATAGCCCCTTTTCCACAATTTCAGCTAAAACAGCTGGATAGATTTGGTGTTCCACTTGATGAATTTTCTCTGTCACACTTGTTAACGTATCGTCGGTGTCAATCCGAACGATTTCTTGGGCAATGATTGGCCCTGTATCAATGCCAGCATCGACATAATGAACCGTAACCCCCGTCACTTTCACGCCATAAGCGAAGGCATCGGCAATCCCAGATTTGCCTGGGAAGCTCGGCAACAACGAGGGATGGATATTAATGACTCTGCCTTCATAAGCGGATAATAGGTTGTTCCCGATGATCCGCATATACCCAGCTAAAACAATAAAATCGATGGCATGATACTGCAATTCTTCGATCAATTTCCTTTCAAAGGCTGCTTTTGACGCAAAAGCCGCTGGCTCCAAGACAAGCGTTTCATAGTCTCTTGCGCGAGCTTTTTCTATCACTGGCGCTGCAGGTTTATCGGAAAAGACCAATCCGATCTGCGCCCCTTTGATTTCATTAGCCTGGATCGCATCGGCGATCGCTGTAAAATTGCTGCCCGTTCCAGAAGCAAAGACGGCGATCCTCATCGGACTGCCTCTTTAAAGCAGACAGCTTCGTTGTCACGTTTCGTCACTTTACCGATCCGATACGCTGGTTCTTCATTGGCGGATAGAAGCGCCATTACTGCCGCAACATTTTCTGGCGCAACGGCTAAGACCATACCGATCCCCATGTTGAAAATCTCGAACATTTCTTGGTGAGGAATCGCGCCATGAGCAGCGATCAGATCAAATATCGGCAACTGCGGCCAAGTGTCTAAGGAGATTTCTGCCGCCAGACCTTCAGGCAGCATCCGCGGGATATTTTCAACAAAGCCGCCACCAGTGATATGAGAAATTCCAGCTAGCAATCCTTCTGTCAATAAAGGCTTCAATGCATCCACGTAAATTCTCGTTGGCGTCAATAAACTTTCTGCAAGTGTTTGGTTGCCAAGTTTTGCAAATGTTTCTGCTCCTGTATAGCCATGCTGTTCAAAAAAGACTTTTCTGACTAAAGAGTACCCATTCGAGTGAATGCCTGATGAAGGCAAACCAATCAGCTCATCGCCTTCTTTGATGGTTTCTCCAGTGATCAAGCGACTTTTTTCGACGATTCCTACGGCAAAGCCAGCAAGATCATATTCTTCTGGTTGGTACATTCCCGGCATTTCAGCGGTTTCCCCACCAATCAGGGCAGCACCCGCTTGCACACAGCCCTCTGCGACACCAGCAATGATTTGTTCGATCTTTGCAGGATCGTTTTTACCGACTGCAACATAGTCAAGGAAGTAGATAGGTTCTGCCCCTTGAGCGACGATATCATTCACGCACATTGCGACACAATCAATGCCGATCGTTGTGTGCTGTTCTTGCTGGATCGCCAATAAAAGCTTAGTTCCTACACCATCTGTCCCAGAAACGAGTACTGGTTCTTTCAATTGGTACGATGATAAGTCAAAACAGCCACCAAAGCCCCCGATTGCCCCCATCACGCCTAGACGTTCTGTTCGTTTCACATGCTTTTTGATCCGTTCGACTACTTCATAACCGGCTTCGACATCGACACCGGCTTTTGCATATGCATTTGCCACGTTCGTTCCTCCTCAATCATTCATCCGCTTTTCTTCATTCAGCTCATTCGTCGTTAACGCAAGTAAACCAGCGGTCCTTCACTGCTTCGTTTGAAAAACCATTTTTGCCTACAATTTATTCAGCTAAAGACGCGAGATAGTTTTCTTCATAATCATACAAAGGGGTTGGATAATCGCCATTGAAATAGGCCATACACAATCCTGAGTAAGGTGCGTCAAAATCTAAACCGATCGCTTCGATCAACCCGTCTTCACTTAAAAAGGCCAAAGAATCTGCTTCGATTTTTTCACAAATCTCAGCTTCCGTATATTTGGCTGCGATCAATTCTTTTCTCGTTTGAATGTCGATCCCGTAAAAACACGGATAGCGCAAAGGCGGCGAACCGATACGTACATGAACTTCTTTGGCACCTGCTTCTTTTAGCAGTTGCACGATACGGCGGCTGGTGGTTCCTCGGACGATCGAATCGTCGACTAGAATCACTCGTTTGCCTTCGACTACGCCACGAACAGCTGAGAGCTTCATCCGTACACCTTGTTCCCTTAACTCCTGCGTCGGTTGAATAAACGTTCGTGCGATGTATTGATTTTTTACTAAGCCTAATTCATAGGGAATACCTGAAGCTTCTGCGTACCCGCTGGCAGCAGATAAGGATGAATTCGGTACACCAATGACCATATCCGCTTCGATCGGCGCCTCTTGTGCTAAGCGACGGCCCATATTTTTACGGGCACGATGGACGTTGACGCCAGCGATGTTGGAATCAGGACGGGCAAAATAGATAAACTCCATCGAACATATCGCAGGTTGTACTTCTTGGGTATACTGTTCAATTTGAATGCCTGCATCATCAATGATCACGACTTCGCCTGGTCGGACATCACGAATAAATTCCGCACCGATGACTTCCAACGCACAGGTTTCTGAAGCCACCACATAAGCACCATTGACCATTTTCCCGATTGACAATGGCCGAAAGCCATTGGGGTCTAGTGCTGCGATCATGGCATTTTCGGTCAGTAAAAGGTACGCAAATCCACCTTTAACTTGATTTAATGCCTCCTTGACCCGATCCATAAAAAGCGGTTCTTCGCTGCGACGGATCAAGTGCATGAGAATCTCTGTATCGGAATTCGAGTGGAAAATCGCACCAGCCTTTTCTAAGGATTTCCGTAGACTTTTCGCATTCGTCAAGTTGCCGTTATGAGCTAAGCCAATCTGCTGATCAAAAAATTTAAATAAAAATGGTTGAATATTATCAACGCTACCATTACCAGCAGTTGCGTAGCGAACGTGACCAATAGCAGCATCTCCTGTCAGACGCTGGAGGACACGTTCATCCGAAAAGACTTCCGCTAGCAACCCTAAATCACGGTGGCCATTGAGTTTCCCCGCATCATTCGTGACAATCCCTGCACCTTCTTGGCCGCGATGTTGCAAACTGTGTAGTCCGAAGTAGGTGACACGAGCGGCATCTGGATGACCCCAAACACCAAAAACCCCACATTCCTCGTTGAGGCTCTTTACTTCATTAAACATGGAATGGCTTCCTCCCATTTCAATTTCGCCTCAGTAAGGGGCATCTCGATCGTATCATCTTGTGCTTGCATGCGAATCTGGCCATCAGCAGTCACTTCCCCGATCGCTGTTGCAGCAGCGCCTACCAGCGCTTCAAAAGCTGCTTGCTTATCAGGTGCGACTGAAAGCACAAATCGGGATTGGGTTTCTGAAAACAATTGTGCTGCTGGCAATGACACGGTCACATGTAGACCAAAGCCCTTGTCAAAAGCGGATTCGGCTAAAGCGATCGCTAAACCACCTTCGGCACAATCGTGGGCACTTTGAACAAGACCTGCTTGGATCGCTGCGGTAACCAATTGTTGGTTCATTTTTTCTGTTTCAAGGTCAAAGGACATTAAACGCCCAGCGATCTTTCCTGTCTGCAGTTTTTGCAATTCAGACCCATTGAAGTCAGCATGGGTTTCCCCTAGGACATAGATCAGATCCCCCGCTGCTTGGAAATGCTGCGTCGTGATATGCGCCAGCTCTTCGATCAATCCGACCATCCCAATTACCGGCGTTGGATAGACCGATTGTCCGTCCGTTTCGTTGTATAAGGAGACGTTCCCAGAAATGACTGGTGTCTCTAGCACACGACAAGCTTCTGAGATCCCGTCAGCAGCCGTGGATAACTCCCAGAATCCTTCTGGTTTATCTGGCGAGCCGAAGTTAAGGCAGTCAGTGATCGCCAATGGACGCCCACCGGAAGCGACGATATTTCGAGCAGCTTCTGCAACTGCGATCTGTCCGCCGACTTCTGGATCTAAGTACAGGTAACGAGCATTACAGTCAGTCGTCATCGCCAAGGCTTTATTGGTTCCCTTGATTCGTAACACAGCGGCATCACTGCCGGGTCCTACCACGGTATTGGTACGAACTTGCGAATCGTAGGTTTCAAAAATCGAGCGTTTTGAAGCGATCGTCGGCTGCTGCAGTAGATCGGCAAATACAGACGTTGCTGAGTGAATCACTGGAACAAAGTCTGGTGTTTCCTTAAACACTTTGATCCGTTTCGGTTCTGCCATCTCTTTGTAGTAAGTCGGCGCATCTTCAGCTAAAGCATCTACTGGCAAATTAGCGACTTCCTGTCCGTGATGGAACAAACGATAGTTGCCATCATCTGTTACTTCACCGATCACGACGGCTTCTAGATCGTATTTCTTAAAGAGTGCTTCCACTTCAGCTTCATGTCCTTTTTTGACACAGATCAGCATCCGCTCTTGAGATTCTGACAACATCATTTCATAAGGCGTCATATTGGTTTCTCGTTGTGGAACATCATCTAACGTTAAGCGCAACCCTGATCCGGCTTTTGATGCCATCTCGGCACTAGAAGAAACCAATCCAGCAGCACCCATATCTTGAATTCCGACTAAAATGTCCGAATGATCCACAATCAATTCCAAACAAGCTTCCAACAAAAGTTTTTCCATAAAAGGATCACCGACTTGTACGGCGGAACGTTGTTGTTCTTCACCTTCGACAAATTCTTCCGATGCAAAAGTCGCCCCATGTATCCCGTCGCGTCCTGTTTTTGCGCCGACATACATGATGGTGTTTCCAACACCTTTGGCCTGCCCTTTTTGAATATCCTTGTGAGCAATGATCCCTACACACATCGCATTGACTAATGGATTGCCTTCATAACAAGGATCAAATGCCACTTCACCACCGACGGTCGGAATCCCAATACAGTTGCCATAGCCACTGATCCCAGCAACGACTTCTTCCAAAAGATATTTCGTTCTTGGATTATCTAACTCACCAAATCGTAAGGAGTCTAAAACAGCAATCGGTCTTGCACCCATACTGAAGATGTCGCGGATGATCCCACCAACTCCAGTTGCTGCTCCTTCATAAGGTTCCACCGCAGAAGGATGATTATGGCTTTCCGCTTTAAAAACGACGGCTAGATCATCGCCGATATCCACGATACCCGCACCTTCGCCAGGTCCTTGCAGTACTTGCGGCCCTTCTGTCGGGAATTTCCGCAAAACAGGTTTGGAATTTTTGTAAGAACAATGTTCACTCCACATCACTGAAAAGAGTCCAGTTTCGGTATAATTCGGTAAACGTCCCAAAATATCTTCTGAGATCATCCGATACTCTTCTTGGGTCAATCCCCATTGCTCGTATAATTTCGTGTCTTTGATTTCTTGTGGTGTAGGTTCTTTTACGATCATTTTATCCATTTACCGGCACCTTCCCAAAATTTTTCAATAATGAAGCAAAAAACTTCTTGCCATCTTCTGAGCCTAATAAGCTTTCCATCGCTCGTTCTGGATGAGGCATCATGCCTAGAACATTGCCAGCTTTATTACAGATACCAGCGATGTTGTGTAGGCTGCCGTTGACGTTATCTTCATAACGGAAAACGATTTGATTGTTGGCAACCAATTCCTGATAAGTCGTTTCATCACAATAATAATTGCCCTCACCATGAGCGACAGGAAGCGTAATGACTTGATCCGTTTCATATTCAGAAGTAAAAGCTGTTTGATTATTCACTTGCAGACGGACCGGTTTGCAAATAAAATGGAGTGATTCATTTCTTTGTAAAACCCCTGGTAACAAGCCCGCTTCCGTTAAAATTTGAAACCCATTGCAGGTACCAAAGACAGGTTTGCCTTCATTTGCCAGACGAATGACCTCTGACATGATCGTTGAAAAACGGGCGATCGCTCCACATCTTAAGTAATCACCATAAGAAAATCCTCCTGGAAGCAAAACACCGTCAAAACCAGCTAAGCTGTCTGCATCATGGCGCACATATTCTGCTTCTGCCCCCATGATATCTTTGATTGCCCACATCAAATCAACATCACAATTTGATCCAGGAAAAACGATCACTGCAAATTTCATAGGGCCGCTTCCTCCATTTGAACCATTTCATAACGGTAGGTTTCCATATTGACGTTTGCCAAAAGCTTGTCGCAGATCGCTTCGATTTCTTCTGCTACAGCTGCTTGTGTTTGATTGTTTGAAGGTGTCACTTTGATTTCAAAGTATTTCCCGATCCGAATATCACTGACATCTTGATACCCCAAGCGATGAACGGCTCCTTTCACAGCTTCTCCTTGAGGGTCTAAAACAGATTCCTTATAGGTTACATAAACTTTGACTAAATACATGCTGAATTCTCCTTTTCTAAACGATTTAAGACTTCTTCATAAACAGGAACGATGTCCCCTAAATCACGTCGATAAACATCTTTATCAAGATGCTCATTTGTCCCCATATCCCATAAACGACAAGTATCTGGTGAAATCTCATCAGCCAGAAGCAACTCGCCCTTTTTGGTTTTGCCGATCTCGATTTTAAAATCGATCAAGCGAATGTTGATGTTCGCAAAGATTTCCAGTAACGCAGCGTTGACTTGCAGCGCCAATGTTTTGATCTGGTCCAGCTCCTCTTCTGAGGCAAGCCCTAGATAAAACACATGATCATCATTGATAAACGGATCATCCAAGCGATCTTCTTTGTAGTAAAACTCTACGATCGGCTTTGGCAGTTTGGTTCCTTCTTCGATGCCCAAGCGCTTTGAAAAACTACCAGCAGCCGTGTTGCGAACAACGACTTCTAAAGGAATCATGGTGACAGCTCGAATTAATTGTTCGTGTTTAGACACTAATTGAAGAAAGTGACTTGGGACGTTTTTGTCGGCTAGCCGCTGAAAAAGATGCGCAGTGATCTGATTGTTCAAGGCACCCTTTCCTACAACGGCATCTTTCTTTTGACCATTCAATGCAGTAGCTTGATCCAAATAAACGACTCTCAATACATCCTCTTCGTTGGTTTTAAACAATTTCTTGGCTTTTCCTTCATAAAGAAGCACTTCTGATTCCATAATCCACCTCAGTTAAGTAATATTTTTCACATAGCGATGACACACATCTTTATTTGCTTATTATTCTAACAACGCAGAAAAAGCGGGTCAACGATTATCTGTACATTTACATATTAATAAACACGAATGTTCGCTTTTTACCCAGTTGGTTGAAAGTAGATTCCTCTTTAGAAGCAGCAAAGGATTTATAAAGCGTTTACAATATTCTTTTTTCATGCTATATTTAGGTCGTATTGTAGCTACATTCAAGGAGGAGTACTATATGTGGTCGCTAAAGAATCGTGCTGAACTTTTTTTAGCTCATTTATCAGACAAAGAAAAACAACAGCTCCATAACGAATTATTGGCCGTGCAGCAAATCCTTTCCATCAACCAACAAACAAGTTTCTATTTATTCAGTCCCTTCAAAAAAGGGGCGCGCCCTCATTATACCGAAGAACAAAAGCGTGTTCTACAATTTCAAAATGAACGCAATGACGAATTGATCATTCATCAAATCCATCGCCAAAGCTTATTTAAACATACGTATTCTTTTCGGATTTATTTTAATTTAGAAGAAATGGACTTTTCTTTCTTGGATGATCTTTTGCATCTTTTGAAGGAACAAAGCCAGACATCAACGTTTAAATTGAGTCCAGCGGCAAATTGACTGAGTATCCTTCAATAAAAAAAGGTAAAATAAACAAAAGCCCGTAATTTATCGGGCTTTTTTTGTTATACTATTTTCAGACAACAGAAAGGATACGATTATGCTATTTACGAAACAATCATTTGATGCTTTTTCTTTAGAAACGTTAGACGAACGAATGGAAAAAATCCGTGCCGAGATTCAGCCGATTTTTCAAACGATCGGTGAGGCAGCGATCCCATTAATTGAAGAAAGCTGCCAAGAGCCTTTTTATTTGCATATTGCTCAGCACCGGCGCAGAACCGTCTACCCTCCTGCCGAAACCTGGGCAGGGATCGGTCCGAACAAACGAGGCTATAAAATGGATGCCCACTTTCAAATTGGGATCAATCAAGCGTATGTCTTTGTTTGGCTCAGCGTGATCGATCAACCGAAAAATCAGGTAACGATCGCTGAATCGTGGTTGGCCCAAAAAGAATTATTCGATCAATTACCAGCTGACTTTACACTTTCTCCTGATCACACAAAATACGACCACCACCCTATCGCCATGTGGCCAACCTATTTGGAACGATTGAAGAAAGTCAAAAAAAGCGAGCTTCAAATTGGAAAGATTTTTCCGAAAGAAATGATCGAAGACGTTGAGATGGCGGATATTTTAGCAGTTTATCAAACGCTGTTGCCGCTTTATCATGCCCGTATGACGGCTCTGAAGGAGGAACAATAATATGTCAGAAAATCGGCGCTCTCGCAACGAAAAGCCAGCGAAAAGCCCTAAGCGCTTCGTCTGGTTGGCACTTCCTGCCGCCTTATTGGTACTAGGTGGCGGCTATTATGGTTATACCGTCTATCAGGATCGGCAAGAAGAAGCCGCTGCTAAAAAAGCCCTCACTTCCTTTATCGACGCTTTGACCGATCAGAAGTACAGTGACTTGCCTGCCTTCGTGTCTGAAGACAGTTTAGCATCAACCGGCTTTACCGCAGACGAAGTCTCTGCAAAATACGAAGCGATCTTCACTGGTATCGGTGCCGAATCATTTAAAGCCTCTGGGATTGAGGTAACTCCTAATGACAAGGATTCCGATCAATTCAATTTCCAATACAACGGTTCCTTGACCACCTCGTTAGGTGAATTAACCGAGCTTTCTTATAGTGGCACGATCACTGTAGCTGATAACGAAGCCAAGATCGATTGGTCCCCTCAGTTGATCTTTCCAGGAATGGAGGGACAAGACAAAGTCAGTATTTCCGTAGATAATGCCACTCGCGGGGAGATTCTCGACCGAAACAACGAACCACTAGCAGAAAATGGCACGCTTTATCAGTTAGGCGTCGTTCCGGGGCAACTGGGCACGGGAGACGAAAAAAACGCCAATATCAAAGCGATCGCGGAACGTTTCGACCTGACAGAAGAAGCCATCAATCAAGCGTTGGAGCAATCTTGGGTTCAAGATGAGTTGTTCGTCCCCTTGAAGATCATCGAACCAACGGATGAGATGCCAACTGGAACAAGTTTAAAAGAAACGACTGGACGCACTTACCCACTTGGGGAAGCTGCCGCCCAACTGATTGGTTACTTAGGAAATGTAACAGCGGAAGATATCGAAAAAGATGAAACACTAGCAAGCAACGGACAAATTGGTCGTAGTGGTCTGGAAGCCGCCTTCGATAAAGAGTTGCGAGGAGAAAACGGCGGAAAAATCGCCATCACAGATGAAGATGGTGCTGAGAAAGCCGTCCTGTTAGAAAAAGAACGCGCAGATGGCAAGGATATCCAATTGACCATTGATGCCCAAGCCCAAAAGACGGCGTTTGACTCCTTACAAAACCAAGCAGGAGCAACGGTCGTTACCGAACCCAAAACTGGCGATCTGCTGGTACTTGCCAGCTCGCCAAGTTATGATCCCAATAAAATGACCCAAGGGATCTCACAAGAAGATTATGATGCGTATGAACAAAATGAAGACCTGCCTTTCATCAGCCGCTTTGCTACGGCCTATGCACCTGGTTCGACCTTTAAGGCCATCACTGGTGCGATCGGCTTGGAAAATGGCACGATCGATCCTACGCAGAGTATCGCGATCGATGGATTGAAATGGCAAAAAGATAGCTCGTGGGGCGACTACTTTGTGACGAGAGTTACTGATGTAGCTTCTGTGAATCTCAAGGATGCACTGGTATACTCTGATAACATTTATATGGCGCAACAAACTTTATCTATGGGCGAAGATGCCTTTCGTGACGGCTTGTCGAAGTTGATTTTTGGTGAAACATTGGATTTACCGATCGCGATGAATCCTGCTCAAATTTCAAATGAAGACTCCTTCAACTCGGACATTTTACTGGCAGATACCGGCTATGGTCAAGGAGAATTGCTATTGAATCCAATCCAGCAAGCGGCGATCTACTCCGTCTTTGCCAATCAAGGGAAGCTGGTCTATCCCCGTTTAGTGAAAGAGGCAGAGCAAAAAGACAAAGAAGTCTTTAAAGCAGAAACGATCGATCAAATCAATCAAGATTTGACCGCCGTTGTTTCCGATCCAAACGGAACTGCACATTCCTTGGCAGCATTAAACATTCCATTGGCTGCTAAGACAGGAACAGCTGAAATCAAAGAAAAGCAAGATGAAAAAGGCCAGGAAAACAGTTTCTTATTTGCCTTTGATTCGCAAGACCAAGGATTTCTGATGGTCTCCATGCTAGAAGATCGCCAGGAAAACCAATCAGCAACTGGTTTAGCACTTGAGCTATTGACCTACTTAGCTGAACATTATTAAAAAAAAAGCCGCAACCTTCAGACAAGGTGAAGCGACCCCCAAAAGTTAGACCAAAAATCTAACTTTTGGGGGTCGCTATTTGTATGGCAAAATATCCTTTTGAATTAAAACTAAAAATCGTTAAAGAATATCTTAGTGGTGTGGGTGGATATCGGCATCTTGCCAATAAATACGGTATTTCAAGCAAGTCTCAAGTAAGTGATTGGGTGAATGCCTATCGTGAATACGGAGAGGAAGGTCTATTGAGAAAGCATCAAAATCAGAAATATTCTGTTCAATTTAAGTTAAATGCGATAGAGTTATATCAAACAAGTGAGATGTCCTATCGAGAAGTTGCCAGCACTTTAGAAATGAACAACCCTGCGCTTATTGCCAATTGGATGCGTAATTTCAGAGAAGCAGGTATTGAGGGGATCTCAAAAGAGAAAGGGCGACCACTTACTTTGGCTAGAAAAAAAGAGAACAAAAAAGAAAATACAACAACTGAAGAACGCGATCGTATCAAGGCATTAGAAAAGCAAGTCCGATCCCTTCAAATTGAGAATGCCTTTTTAAAAGAGTTGAGGAAGCTGCGAAAACAGGAAGCCCAGCAAAGACGCAAGAATCAATCGCACGAATCATCGCCAGCCTCCGAGGATCATTCAAACTAGTTGAGCTTCTTGAAACATTGAAATTTCCTAAAGCAACCTATATGTATTGGCAGAAACGGTTTGACAGACCAAACCCAGACCAAGAAATTGAAGAAAAAATGCTTGAAATTCGCAAAGAGCATAAAGACTATGGCTGTCTGCGACTAAAAAAAGAATTAGAGAATCAAGGGATTCATGTCAATAAAAAGAAGATTCAACGTCTGATAAAAAAACTAGGTATCGAAGTAAAGTCTTACACTCGAAAATCTCGACGGTACAATTCTTATCGTGGGAAGGTTGGCACTGTCGCCAAAAATCGTATTCATCGTCGGTTTTATACAAATATCTGTCACCAAAAAATTACAACTGATACCACAGAGTTTAAGTATTATGAAGTAGACACCACAGGTGTCGTTCGTCAGAAAAAGCTGTATTTAGATCCTTTCATGGATTTCTACAATAGTGAAATTCTATCTTATCGGATTTCTGAAAAACCAAACGCACTAGCCATAATGGAAGGATTAGAAGAAGCAATCCAGATGACAAATGATTGTCCATTTCGTAGAACCTTCCATTCAGATCAAGGATGGGCCTATCAAATGAATGCTTATAAGAATAAATTGAAGCAGCATAAAATCTTCCAGAGTATGTCTCGTAAAGGGAATTGTTTAGATAACTCACCTATGGAAAACTTCTTTGGTTTATTAAAGCAAGAGATTTTTCATGGAGAAGTCTATCGGAGTTTAGATGAATTGAAAACAAAAATTGACCAATATATCTATTATTACAACCATAAACGCATCAAAAAGAAATTAAATTGGCGAAGTCCGGTTCAGTTTCGAGAAGCTGTAAAAACAGCTGTCTAACAGTTAATTTTATCGTACAAAAAAGGAGTGGATTTCTCCACTCCATAAAAGTCTAACTTTTTGGGGTCACTACAAGGATCTGAAGGTTGCGGCTTTTTTCTTATTCGGCTAAACCGACACGCTCAAAGATCGTGTCGACTTGTTTTAAATGATGGTTGTAATCAAACGCATCGTCTAAGTCTGCTTTGGACAACACATCCGTAATGGCTGGATCAGCTTCTAATAGTGGACGGAAATCCGTTTGCTCATCCCAAGCTTGCGCTGTTTTTGGCTGAACCAAGTCATAGGCTTGCTCTCTTGTCATACCGTGATCGATCAATTTCAACATCACTCGTTGGCTGTAGATCAATCCAAAGGTCGCATTCATATTGCGCTTCATATTCTCTGGGAAAACAGTCAGATTTTTGACGATATTGCCAAAGCGATTCAGCATATAATCGATCAAAATCGTCGTATCCGGAATAATGATCCGTTCTGCCGATGAATGTGAGATATCCCGTTCATGCCACAGTGAGACATTTTCATAAGCTGTCACCATATGGCCGCGAACGACTCGTGCAAGTCCCGCCATATTTTCAGAACCGATTGGGTTACGCTTATGGGGCATGGCAGAAGAACCTTTTTGACCTTTTGCGAAGAATTCTTCAACTTCTCGGGTTTCTGATTTTTGTAAGCCCCGGATTTCGGTTGCAAATTTCTCAATGCTAGTTGCGATCAACGCCATTGCAGAGAAATACTCTGCATGCAAGTCACGAGGTAGTACTTGTGTGGAAATATCTTGCGCACGAATCCCTAATTTTTCACAGACATACTCTTCGACAAACGGTGGAATATTTGCAAAGGTTCCAACTGCTCCGCTGATCTTTCCTGCTTCGACCCCTTTTGCTGCCCGCTCAAAACGCTCGACATTGCGTTTCATTTCCGCATACCATAAGGCTAATTTCAAGCCAAAGGTCGTTGGTTCCGCATGTACACCATGGGTACGTCCCATCATTACGGTATGTTTGTATTCTTTGGCTTTTTCACCAATGATCGTCACAAAACGATTTAAATCTTCCCGAATCAAGTCGTTGGCTTGTTTAATCAAGTAGCCATACGCAGTATCAACAACATCCGTCGACGTCAAGCCGTAGTGGACCCATTTACTTTCATCACCTAAAGATTCAGAGACTGCTCGGGTAAAAGCAACCACATCATGTCGCGTTTGCGCTTCGATCTCTAAGATACGGTCGATATCGAAGGTTGCTTTTTCACGAATCAAAGCAACATCCTCTTTCGGTATCTCCCCTAGTTCCGCCCAAGCTTCATCCGCCAATATTTCTACTTCTAACCACGCTTGGTAACGGTTTTGATCGGTCCAAATAGCACCCATTTCTGGTCTTGTGTAACGCTCTAACATGTTATTATCTCCTTTAATCCCAAATATTGGTTTGATAGATTTCTTCAGTGGTCTCTGCGATATCTTCTGTCAAAACAGTGATATGACCCATTTTACGCCCGGTTTTCGCTTCTTCTTTGCCATAGTAATGGAATTGCCAAGCAGGTTTTGTGGCAATCAACTCATACGTTTCTGTCAATTCATCGCCTAAGACATTGACCATGACTGCTGGTGAAAGCAATGACACTTCTGGTAATGGCCAGCCACAGATCCCCCGGATATGGGCATCAAACTGACTCATGGAACAAGCTTCGATCGAATAGTGACCAGAATTATGCGGTCGCGGTGCCAACTCATTGACATACAAGCCGCCACTTTTAGTCAAGAACATTTCGATGGCTAAAACGCCTTGCAGATCCAAGGCCTTCGCAATAATATGAGCGATCCGTTTGGCTTCTTCGGCAACTTCTGGATCAATGCGCGCAGGAGCGATCGTTTGATGCAAAATATTGTTGCGGTGGATGTTTTCTACCACTGGGAAAGTGGTAAAGGTTTCTCCATTACCAGCAACTAAAATCGACAATTCTTTTTCAAAAGGAATCCACGCTTCTAATTCGCACGTCCCTTCACGCAGTAAGTTCATCGAAGGCGCTAAGTCCGCGGTACTGTATAACACGTGCTGCCCTTTTCCGTCATAACCGCCTCTAGTCGTTTTTAACACACAGGGATAACCGATACTGTCGATGGCATCTTGGATATCCGTTGGACTGATGATCGTGGCATAAGGTGCAATTACGATATTGTTAGCCTCTAGAAATGACTTTTCTAATAAACGGTCTTGAGTGATTGCTAACAGGTCAGTCCCTTGAGGGATATGGGAATAAGGCAAAATGGAATTCAAAGCCTCAACACTGACATTTTCGAATTCATAGGTGATCACGTCGGCACGTCGAGCCATTTCTTCTAAAGCAAACACATCATCGTAGGCAGCAACAATATGCCAATCAGCGACTTGGGCTGTTGGACAATTGGCAGTAGGGTCTAAGACACCAACCCGAAAGCCCATTTCTTTGGCACTCATTGCCATCATACGACCTAGCTGTCCTCCGCCAACGATTCCGATCGTTGCGTTGGGCATTAAAGGTTTAATCAAGTTGATCACTACTTTCCAATACAATTTCTTTTAATGTATTTCTTCGCGCGTTTAATTTCTCCGCTATCTCTAAATCATACATGGAAAGCATCTGCGCTGCAAGTAGTCCTGCGTTAGTTGCGCCAGCTTTTCCGATCGCTGTTGTTGCCACTGGTACACCAGCTGGCATCTGCACGATCGATAGTAGGGAATCCAACCCGTTTAATGCGCGAGATTGTACAGGCACACCAATGACGGGCAACGTTGTTTTCGCTGCGACCATTCCTGGCAAATGAGCTGCTCCCCCTGCTCCTGCGACAATGACTTTGATTCCTTCTGCACGAGCAGTTTCGGCAAATTCGAACATCAAATCTGGTGTACGATGTGCCGAAACGACTTTTTTCTGATAAGGTATCGCTAACTCATCTAAAATCAAGCAGCACTCCTTCATTGTTTCCCAATCTGACTTGCTCCCCATAATCACTGCAACTGCTGGTTTCATTTGATTTTCCCTCCAACGATTTTTTACTAGTTTCTTCTGAAACAAGCTCAGAAGTATTTTCTCACGAAATTAGTTTGTTAGCAGCAGTTTGTCACTGCGACCCAACGCCCCTTGCATAGCACGTTATGACTAACAATCACTTTCCCCTTTAAATAGTAACGAGTTGCCGGAGCAATGTCAAAATATTTTCGAACTATTTGCTAGTTTAACTTTGTATCGTTCGTTTTTATGGCTAAGAAAACCATTCAGTCTTTCTGTTTGGTAGGAAAAAGACAAATAAAGGAACAATACAAAAAATCCAGACGAATCCTCGTCTGGATCAAATCAACTTACTGTTGCAAGCTCAATTCCGTCACTTCGTCTGTTTCTTTCGGCAATCCATTGAAGAACAGATTCAAAACAATGGCTGTCAAACTACTCATGACGATCCCATTGCCTGTAAACATTTGGACGGTTTCAGGCATCTGACTGAATAAGGTTGGCATCATATTGAACCCTAAACCAAAACCGATCGATACCGCAATCACTAACAAGTTCTTGTCATTCATAAAATCAACTTTGCTCAGCATTCGCATCCCTTGAACAGCGACCATGCCAAACATCACTAACATGCCGCCTCCCAGTACTGCTTCTGGAATGATTTGCGCAATGGCACCGACTTTTGGAAACAGCCCTAATACGATCAAAAAGATAGCTGAAAAGAAAATCGGGCGTCGCGTCTTAATACCTGAAAGTTGAACCAAACCTACATTTTGTGAAAATCCAGTATAAGGAAATGTATTGAAGATCCCCCCAAGGATCACCGCCAAGCCTTCCGCACGATAGCCGCGCTTTAAGTCATTGCCTGTAATCGGTTTTTCAGTAATATCTCCCAGCGCAAAATAAACACCAGTGGACTCTACCAGACTCACGATGGAAATAATGATCATCAAAACGATCGACCACAGATCAAAGGTTGGTAAGCCAAAATAAAAAGGCTGAGGCAAATGAAACATAGGCGCGTGGGCGATGGCAGAAAGATCCACCAATCCTAAGAGCGCTGCTAAAATGGTCCCACCGATCAAACCGATCAAAACGGCAATCGAGCGAATAAAGCCTTTCCCAAAGACCTGCACCCCAATGATCAAGGCAATCGTCACAAAGCCTAACAATAAATTCGTTGGATCACCAAAGTTAGCAGCTGCAGCATCGCCGCCACCGATTTTAGTGATGGCGACTGGAATCAAAGTCAAGCCGATGACGGTAATCACGGTTCCCGTCACCAATGGGGGAAACAAGACTTTGATTTTCGAAAAAATGCCAGCGATCAGAACAATGAAAATCCCAGCGGCAATGATCGCTCCGTAAATCGCACTGATCCCTGATTTGGTGCCAATCAAAATCAATGGGGAGACAGCTTGGATGGCACAGCCTAAAACGACTGGTAGGCCGATCCCGAAAAAGCGGGTAACAACTAGTTGCAAAAGCGTAGCGATTCCGCACATGAAAATATCGATCGAGATCAAATACGTCATCTGAGCTTCATTGAAGCCCAAACCTGTTCCAATCAACAAAGGAACGGCAACAGCTCCTGCATACATCGCTAGCAAATGTTGCAAGCCTAAAACTGCTGAACGGCTATTCGTTTCTTTCATTAGGCATCTCCTTCTAAAAAGCTGACTTGTCCCTCAGACAATGAGGCGATCCGTGCTAGTGAAACAACAGGAATCCCCATTTCTTCAAGTAATTGTCGACCACTTTGGAATGATTTTTCAATCACGATACCGATACCGACGACGTTGGCTCCTGCTTGTTGACACAGTTCGATCAAGCCTTTTGCTGCTTGTCCGTTTGCTAAAAAATCATCAATAATCAAGACCGTATCCTCTGAAGACAAAAATTTCTTGGAAATCGATACTTGGCTGGTCACTTGCTTGGTAAAGGAATAGACAGATGCAGTCAGCAGCTCTTCATCCATTGTCAAACTCTTTGCTTTACGGGCAAAGATCATTGGTACTTGTAACTGTTCTGCAGTATAAAGGGCTGGTGCGATCCCTGAAGCTTCGATGGTCACTACTTTTGTGATGCCGCTTCCTTGAAACCGTTCCGCGAAGACTGCACCGATTTCTTTCATCAACTCATAATCCACTTGGTGGGTCAAAAATTGGTCCACTTTAAGAACCCCTTCGCCCAGCACATTTCCGTGTGTTTTGATACGCTCAACTAATTTTTCCATCCTAGCTCTCCTCGTTCCTTTCTATTCCATCCTGAAAAAAAAGACACTCTTTTTGCCAAAGCAAAAAAAGTGTCTAACAGGCACGATTTTTACTTATAGTCCGATATTTACGGTATCGGGTAGAGACTGTCGACCATATTTCGACGATATACAAGTAATTTTTAAATGATAGATTCGATTATGCCTGTATTTGATTAAAAACACAAGCATGGAATGCCCTTTATAAATAAAAATATTCTCATTTGTGGATCATTTCCTACTCTGGCTTCTCCATATCGCGATAGTGTTCCATCTTTTTACTGAAAAGCTCCCCATTGGACGGCGGCGTGTAGGTGATGGCATTAGCGCCTGCTTCAATCGTTTCTAAGATGCTTTCATCGGTTGGTCCACCGGTTGCGATGATCGGCAGCTTCGGATATTTTTTACGGAAGAAAGCCACGGTATCTGCTGTGTCCTTGCCAGCACTGATATTGATGACTTTCACACCAGCTTCAAGCTTCGCATCAATTTCGGTATACTTACTCGTTACGGTACTGATAACGGGAATATCTACAACTTTACAGACTTGCTCCACAGTTTTCAGTGGCGTTGGTCCGTTTAAGACGACCCCGATCGACCCTTGGGCTTCAGCAAACATGCTCATATAAGACGAGCGAAATCCTTGGGTCAAGCCCCCGCCGACACCAGAAAACACTGGAATGTCCGCTGCTTCGATGATTGCTTTCGTAATTGCTGGGTGTGGTGTAAAGGGATAGACCGCAATCACAGCATCCGCATTTGTATTACGGATGATCGCAATATCCGTTGTGAAAATAATGGAGCGGATTTGTTTTCCAAATATTTGAATACCGCTAGCCTCTCGAATAACTTTAGGCACTTTCACGATATCTTTACGCAAATCAGTGGTGATTTTTGGCATATATTTTTCTTCCATAAGCAGCCAACTCTCTTTTCTTATTGATCAAATCGATTCAATTGGTAGGTTTCAATTACTTGAATGATTTTGCTGGCATAATCCGGATCCGTTGCATACCCTGCATCTTGTAATGCTTGTGCGGCACTGCGGTAGTCGTTTGCTGTCAAGACATTTACATAAAGTGCAGGATTCCAATCCACACCATTTACAAACAACATCGTATGATCATCCATTGATTCTTCCCAAGTATCATAGACACGAAAATCTCCTTGAATCGTGACCCATTCTCCATTATAAAACTCTTGGGTATCTAATGTCACCTTTTTTGAATGGCCAAATGACTTAATTCCAAATAAGTTATTGTATTCACTGGCTAGAGAACTTTGACCCCAATCTGATTCAAGGATTGCCTGTCCAATAATGATACTTGGTAAAATCCCGTAGCCCTTTTGCAGTTCTTGTGCGTAAGGAGCGATGCGATCAATAAATTCTTCATGGGAGATGGCTTCCGTGTTTGTTTCTTCCTCTTTGGGAAGGGGGTCTGCCAAACTATTTAAGGAAAAAATAAAGGCAATCCCAATCAAGAATAACCCTAGAAAGACTAATGGGAAACGAGTCTTCTGTTTTTTTCGTCTTGCGCTCATTTTTTCACTTCCTTTGTCTGACTAAACACATTTTCAGAAAACAAATTGCCTCCATTCAGCAACAACTCATCTTGTGTAAGCTCACTGCTTTCTTGACTTTTAGCAAGAGAACCCTCATAGATCCAGTCCTCTGCCAGAGGATCTTCCCATTCGTGAGAGGACAGTTCTGCTTCTTTTCGAGCGATGTGTTCTTTTGCTTCTTCCAGAAACTCTTCAAAGGTCAACTCCTGCTCCTCAATGTAGGTTGCCACTTCGACCCCTACATATCGTAGATGCCAAGGCTCATAATCGATTTGCGTAATAGCATGTTTTCCTTTCGGGTAACGGATGATAAACCCATACTCCCTTGCATGAGCTTGTAGCCATTTTCCACCCTCAGTATCACCGAACCCCTCATTGAGCAGTTCTCCTGTATGATTTTGATACCAATCCTGATCCACAACATCAACAGCAAGCCCAGTATGGTGTTCACTATAGCCAGGCTCAGTAAAGGTCAGTTTCGTGATCCGAATTGCTTCTTCTTTTGTATGACCTTGACTCATCAGGGTGTTGACATTGGCATTGAATATCTCCTCTTGATACGCGACTGAACGGTAGGCAGAGACCATCACCAAAGGATGTCCTGCAGCTTTTGCGGCATCTGCCAGCTTTTCATAAGCTGAAACGATGCGTTGATCGACGAGATAGCCATTCGACAATTTCCCTAAATCTTTTTGGGCAATTTCGCTTTTGATTTTATTGTTTGGGCCTACCAAAACTAATGACCAATCATCCAATGAGACAGTTGGAAAATCCTCTTCGTTCAATTCATCACTAGCACTTGCTTGTTCTTGTGACTCTTGCGTGTTCCCATTTGGCTCTTTTTCATTTGTTTCTGTTGTTTCACTCGTTGTTGCTTGATCTGTTGAACGAGCGATACTTGCACTCTTTGTTGGGGTGACTGCGGTCACTCGGTTCACTTGAATGGTTAAAAGAACCAGAAACAAGAAGCCCGCCGCCGCAGCCATTCCATAATACTTTTTCAAAAAATATCCTACCTTTAGTTGTAAGTTTCTTCCAGATTTTCTTTGACCCACTCCAACAGTTCGATTTTTTCATTGCGAATTTGCTGCTGAACAAAAGCGGGTAATCGGAAGTTTAGTATATCATCATAACCCCACTCATCATACGTAATACTGACTCTCAAATCAAGGTATTGGGCTGTTTCTTCAGATTCTGTTAACAATTCGACTTTCGCTAAATCGCTTGCTAACCACGTTCTGGCGATTTGGGTCTTCATTTTTTTGAACTCGACGACCGCTTGATTGCGTTTTTCTGGATAAATGACGGTTTGCCGAATGATTTTTTGGATCAACATCCATTCATAATCTGAAAACAGCAGCTTCACTTTCTGATTTTCAGCAGGTGACAGACTCATTGTGCCATTTTTCCATGCCTCCCATTGCTCCTCAGTGATGCCTAATTGTGTTTCATAAAACTGTTTTTCTGATGCGTATTGCTCGATGATGGTATTTAAAATAATTGCAATTGATACATTATGCATATGTTATCCCTCCTCTTCTATATTTTACTGAAAGTCAGCCGTAATGGAAACTTTTTGCGATTGTTTTTGATTATTTTAAAGAATTGATTTCTTTTGTTATACTAAATACGAAGGAGATGATCAATGATGAAAAAATACCGTTGGGGAATGATTGGCCTCGGAGATATCGCAACGCAATTTGCTGCTGGCTTTTCTAATGAAGCAAGTGAACTGTATGGGGTCAGTGCCCGAAGTTTCCCTAAAGTCCAAGCATTTGCTGAGAAACACTCTATTCCCCATGCCTATGAAAGCACAGATGCCATGTTAGAAGATCCGCAAATCGATATTGTTTATATTGCAGTACCTAATGATCTTCATCATGAATTTATTATGAAAGCTCTGTTGGCAGGAAAACATGTCCTCTGCGAAAAAGCCATCACCACCAGTGCCGATGAGCTAGCGGAAGAACTAGCCTTAGCCAAAGAAAAAAATCTAATCTTAGAAGAAGCAATGACGATTTTCAATATGCCGGTTTATGCTCGGTTGAAAGAAGAGATCGATGCCGGACGATTAGGAAAATTAAAAATGATCCAAGCACCATTTGGCAGCTACAAAGATCCAGACCCAAGCAATCGTTTCTTCAATCCAGATTTAGGTGGCGGTGCTTTATTGGATATCGGTACGTATGCTGTTTCATTTGCCCGCTTTTTCATGACGGATACACCAGAAGTGACGTTTAGCAGCATGAAGCCCTTCTCTACAGGTGTGGATGAACAATCAGTCACGATATTACAAAATCCAGCCGATGAAATGGCTAGTGTCACGCTGACTTTCCAAGCGAAAATGCCTAAAACCGGTATCGTCGCTTTCGAAGAAGGATACATTACCGTAGATGAATACCCTCGTGCGGACAAAGCCGTGATCCATTTCCGAGATGGAACAAATGAAGTGATTGAAGCTGGCGACAGCAGTCAAGCCCTTAATTATGAAATTGCCAATATGATCAAAGCCATCGATGGCGAGATCGAAGGATCGATCCATTTGACCACCGATGTCATTGACGTTCTTGATCAAATGCAAGCTTTTTGGGAACAGCAGTAAAATGAAAAAGACTCCTTTTTAGGAGTCTTTTTTTAGCGTGCTATTGTTTGCATTTGATCAGAAAAGTCGGCTTTGATTTCAATAAAACTTTTAAAGGTTTGCAGAAACTGAAACAGCTGAGCGCGATTTTCAAACTCTGCTCTTGTTTGGGGCAATGGCTTTTGTCGATAATCTTCATAAAGCGCAGCAATTTTTGCCAAGATCTCTTTCCCATCGTTATTTTCGTGAAAGGACTCGGCAGTAAAGGATAGCAACTCTTGAAACGCATTTGTATAGGCTTCTTCTACCCAAAACAACTGCAATAAGTCAACCATTTCTAAGAGTAAGCGTGCCTGACTTTGGCGCATGGTAAAGTACTCTTCATAATAGGAGGCTTCTCCTCGCCATTGATTTTCACTATGCACCATTGCTTGTTGTTTGCCTTGCTTGATATCCCCCAAAAGCGTTTGGCAGACCTGGGGAAGCGTCGCCTTTTCTTTTTCAGTTAACGCAATCGACATGTCTTTTAAAAGACTTTTAAACGTTTCTTCCACTAATTGCTGTCTTTCTTTCAATGCTCGTTCGCCATCTGGCATATATAAATTGAACAAAAGTGCAAAGCCAATGCCAATACTCATCAATAAAAAAGCATTCCCAATCAGTGGCCAAGCAAACGAACGTTCCATCATATAATGGGTCACTAAGACAGAATTGACGACGATCCCATCGGTCAAATTGAAATAGACAGCGGTTGGGATAAAGAGAAAGAGAAAAAGAACAAATCCTATCGGCCCAAAGCCTAATAAATGGAAGCTGACAAAAGCTAAGAGCGTTGCGATCGCCAAAGAGATCAAACGCCCGATTCCCGTAAAAAGTGACGTTTTCTTTGTATTGCCGACGCTTAAAATGGCGATGATCCCTGCGGCTGGCGCATACAAAAGACCGATCTGTTGTGCCAGAAACATTGATAAACCAGCCGCAATCGCCGTTTTCACGGTCCTCATTCCGATTTTCATTTTTGTCACCTCCTGTGAAAAGTATACTAAATTGTGAGGAATAAGACTAGAATTTCTCAACTGCTTTGGGTATGATTAAGTAAAGGGGGCATTTGACCATGAAACTGGGGCGTTTTCGCTTAGGTATGCGAACGATAAAAACAGCCATTGCTGTCATGCTTTGTATTCTGCTCTTTCATTTTCTTGATCGTGGCCAACCATTGATTGCTGCCTTGTCGGCTGTCTTTTCTTTGCGACAAGACCTGACCACAACGATCTCTTTTGGTAAGTCACGGGTATTAGGAAATACGATCGGCGGCGGTACAGCCATTTTTTACTTTTTGACGAAGCAATATTTTCAAAATGACTTTCTGATCGAATTGTTTGTCTTGCCAGCGCTAGTCATTTTTGTCATCGTTTTTTCAGATGGCATCAATAACAATTCTGGCATTATCTCTGCTATTGCGACGATGCTTTTGATCACTTCCAGTGTCCCTCAAGGGGAATCGATCATCTTCGCCTTAGACCGTGTATTGGACACCTTTATCGGCACGTTAGTTGCCCTATCGATCAATTTCGTCATTCGACCACCTGAGGAAGAGAAAAAGGATGAGATCCAAGAAGATCTGGTGGTGCTGAGGCAAAAAGAGCTTGAACTAAAAGCCATGCTAGAAGAAGTCCAAGGCGAGATTTCCGAACAAGAAAAACAAGAAAAATAAAAACAGCCTTTTTCCAGAATCATTCTGAGAAAAGGCTGTTTTTGTTACTCATTGGCTTTCAGTGCATCAATCACATTGACATGTTTCAGTTTGAAATACATTGCGATCCCTACCACGCTTGAAAATAAGCAGGTCAATCCAGCGGCATACACATAGCTCATTGGTTCGACTGTCGGTGAAAACATGGCGATATCGACTTCGATGGTCTGTAAGACAAATTGATGCTGAAGCACCCCTAATAATAAACCAAATGCAATGCCGAAGATCGTCAGAAAGATATTTTCACGAAAGACGTACATGGTCACTTCTCGATCATAAAAGCCCAATACTTTGATGGTCGACAACTCGCGAATGCGTTCCGCTATATTGATGTTGTTCAAGTTGTACAACACGATAAAGGCTAATGCCCCCGCAGACGAGATCAAGATCCAGATGACGATGTTCAAGGTTGCGGTCGTGTCATCTAAGGCATCCGCTGAAGCTGAGAGGAAGGAAACATTGATGACATTGTCTTGTGCCATCAAATCAGCCGCGATCGCTTCTTCCTCCGATTTCGTCAAACGCTGACTGAATTTCAATAACTCACTGTTGTAAGAAGGGGCTGCCTGAAAGATCTTTTGATACGCATCTGGGGTCAAATAAGCAAAATGCCCTGTGTAGTTTTCTGCGATTGCAGCCATATTCAGTTCAAATGCTTCGCCGCTTTCATTCGTCAACGTTATCGTATCACCCACCGATAATCCAAACAGCTTAGCAAGCTTTTCATTGATGATGGCATCCTCTCCTTCTAGCTCGTAAGCTTCTCCTGAAACCCGATCATTCAAGTGGACAAATCTTGATAAAGCCGCAGGATCTTCTGGCACGGTGACGGTTACTTCTTGCTGCGTGACCCCCGATTGAGCCAACGTCAGACTTTCCGTATGCAAGAATAACCCTGCTTCAAAGCCTTCAATATCTTCTGCGGCGGCTTTTGTTTCACTCATTGCTTCCGAATCCTCATCATCAAAGGTGATCACCGCCTGATACTGCCAGATTTTCTCAAACTGTAAAGGAATGATATTGCTGATAGAATCTCTTAGACCAAATCCAGTCAAGATCATGGAGGTACATCCCGCGATCCCTAAGATGGTCATGAGCATTCTGGACTTGTAGCGAAACAGGTTTCGCATTGTAACTTTTTGAATAAAACTTAAGTGCCGCCATATAACGGTGATTCTTTCTAAGAGAATTCGTTTTCCTGTTTTGGGTGCCTTTGGTCGTAACAATGAAGCCGATGACTGTCTTAAATCAAAACGTAAAACCAGCAGCGCGATACCGATGGTGCAAAGCAAGCTGACTCCCACAGCAATCAATGAAAGCCGCAAATACCATGGGGTGTCATACTCCGTGAGATTGTAAAGCGGTCCATAAGCTTGAATGATGATTGCTGGAAAAAAGGAAAAGCCGACTGCTAGACCCAATACAGCACCTGTGATGCCTGCTGCAGAGGAATAAAGCAAAAATTTCTGTCCAATCTCCCAGTTACGATAGCCTAATGCTTTCAATGTACCGATCTCACTACGTTTTTCATCGATCATCCGCGTCATGGTGGTTAGACTGACTAACGCTGCAATCAAAAAGAAGATAACTGGGAAAATCGTCGCTAACGAAGAAACTCGTTCCGCATTGTCTTGATACTCTGAATAACCAGGATTCGCATCGCGGTTTGCGACACGATAAACTGCCGGTTTTAGATCCAACAATTCCTGCTCTTTTTCAGCAACTTCTTTTTTGGCATCTTCAAGTTTTTCGCGTTCTTTTGGTGCTTTTTCTTTAAATTCGTCAAGCTTTTCTTGAAGGGTTGCTTCGTTTTCTCGATATTCTTGCCAACCAGCAGCTAATAAAGACTGACCCTTGGCTTTTTCAGAAGCTAAGGTCTCACGAGCGTCGCTCAGCTGCGTCTCTCCTTGGGTGATCTGGGTCTGCGCTTGTGCCAATTCTTGGCGCCCAGCTCTGATTTGGCTCCAGCCAGCATTGACTTGCTGTTGTGCCTGCTGAAGTTGCGCTTCTTGGTCATTGATCGCAGCCATTTGCCCAAGTAATTGCGCACGTTGTTGCTCGCCTTTGGCAATGAGTGGGCGCAATGTATCTTCAGCTGCCGTCAGCATAGTAGCAATCATCGTTTCATCGATTTCCTCCAGATCAGGAATCGGACCAAGGACATCTGTCGGCAGGTTCAACTGTGCCAGAGCGGCGGTTACTTGTGCATAGACGATAGGCAGCTGGGCCAGTTGCTCCTCTGCAGAAAGTTGACCCACACTTCTGATTTGATCCATGCCTTGGTATGCCAGCGCCAGTTGCTCCTCTACCTGCTGGATGCCCCTTTGTAGTTCAGGTCTTTGTGCCAAAACAGATGCAAACTGAGCTTGGGCTGACTGTACTTGGGCTTCTTGCTGAATCAATGCTTGTTCATTTTGATCTAGCAGGTGTTGATTTTCGATCAATGCCTGTTTCCCCTCAGCTAATTTTTGCGCTTCTCCATTCAATTGCTCTTGGGCAGTTTGAATCTCTGTCTGAAAAGCTGCTTCTTGTTCCGTCAACTCCTGATGCACCTGCGCCAATTTCTCTGTTGCGTCGTCCAGTTCCGCTTGCGCTTGCTGCAATGCTTCTTCGCCATCACGGATCTGTTCTTTGGCCTCATCAATGGCTGGTTGCGCTTCATCGATCAACTCTTGCCGCCGTCCTTGTGCCCGCGGAGCCAACCGTTCTTCTACTTCATCACTTACTTGATCCCTTTTTGTCTGATATGCTTCTGAATAGCTAGCCACTTGCGATAGCTCATCAAAACGAACTAACAATCTAGCATACGCAGTTTCTTTAAAATCTTCTTCTGGAATTACTGCAAAGTAATCGACCGTCCCATTCCCAACGGTACTATTGCCTCGATGAAAATTCTCAATAAATTCGGGACTATTGACAAAGCCAACGATCGTGTAAGTGTGCGTTTCTAGCTGGTTTCCACCGTTTTCTGGCAGTTCGAAAGTTTCATCTAGTGCAAACCCACCGCTGCTTTGTGCCGCTTGATCCAAAGCAATTTCCCCTGACTTTTGTGGCAATCGACCAGAAGTCACCTGATATTGATTGACTTGCCGCTCTTTCGAAAGGGAAAAGACACGGATCACGGCACGGTGATTTTCGGCATTGATATCGGCGATCTGCTCTGCTTCAACAGACGTGACACCAGGCATTTCTTCAATGATTTCCCGATCGGCAGTCGACAACCCTAATGTTGACGCAATCGTAAAGTCCGCTAATTTCTGGCGAGCAAAATAATCTTCAGCTGCTTGTTCCATATTCGGACCAGTTGCACTGATCCCCACAAAAAAAGCGACCCCTAAAAAGATAATGCCTAATATGGACAAAAACCGCCCGGGTGCTTGCCTGATTTCACGTAAACTGGAACGTAATAATGTTTTTTTCATAGGCATTTACCAAGAAATAGAGGCAATTGGAATCGGATGAGTATTTTTTTCCATCTTGCGGACCTTTGCATCATTGATATGGATCACACGATCAGCCATGGGAGCCAATGCGCTGTTATGTGTAATGATCAAAACGGTCGTCCCAGTCTCGCGAGCCGTTTTTTCTAGAATTGCTAGAATCTGTTTCCCCGTTTCATAGTCAAGGGCCCCAGTTGGTTCATCACAAAGCAGCAATTTGGGCTTCTTCGCTATAGCACGAGCGATCGTGACTCGCTGCTGCTCACCACCAGACAATTGCGCTGGAAAGTGATCCAAGCGATCACCAAGCCCAACTTGGGTCAAGATCTCAGCTGCATCAAGTGCCTCTGGCACGATTTGTGCTGAGAGTTCAACGTTTTCTCTGGCTGTCAAATTAGGGACCAAATTATAAAACTGAAAGACAAAACCGACATCTTTGCGGCGATAGGTCGTCAATTGTTTGGCATCAAAGCCAGCAATATCTGTTCCATCAACGATCACTTTGCCACTATCACATTGATCCATTCCGCCTAATATGTTCAAAACGGTGGACTTACCAGCGCCACTTGGACCAAGGATCAGTGCGATCTCTCCTTTTTCTACGGAAAACGAAACACCATCATTAGCAGCAATAACCGTGTCGCCCATTGTGTATTTCTTCACTTCTTTCACAACTTCGATATAACTCATTATGTTCCTCCAAGAATTCCAGCGCCGCATGCGCTTTCTCGCTTAATAGTGTATCATACTTATTCCTGCGAAAGAAACAGCAAAAAAGCAGCTTATTTTATCAAATTAAAAAATCTGAGACAAAATGATGCTCATTCTGTCCCAGAATCGATTTTACACTTCCATCTAATTTGATTGACAAAGAACAAAAACCAATCATTGTGCTTGGTCGGCAATTCTTCGCTGGGTTTCTTCCCAAAGTTTTTGCGCTTGCTGCCGCTCATCAAGGATCTCCGTCGGCACTGCCTGACGATCGACAAAGTAGCGCCCGCTAATACCAGCCACCTCGGGGCTTAGTGCCAAATATATCGCTGTATCAGACCCTTCCTCAGGTGTTTTGAAAAAAGGCGTGAGCATTTTGTAGACAGATTGACCAAATCCTGTCTGTCGGCTGACCCCTAAGCTCGTCGCCACAGCTCCCGGATGCAATGCATTGGCAGTAACGGTCGTATTGCGCAGTTGAAACGCAAGCGCATCTGTAAATAAAATCAGGGCTTTTTTTGAGCGGCCATATTCCCGCCAAGGCAAAAAATTCGCCACATCGAAAAAGCGCTGATCCTTTTTCTTTACAAATTTGTAAGCACCAGAAGCAACATTAACGATCCTACCAGCATCCGCACGTTTTATTAACGGCAATAACTGACGGGTCAGTTCAAAATGCCCCACGTAGTTTACGCCCAGCATTTGTTCAAATCCATCGGCTGTTCGCTCTTTTTTTAAATTGACGATGCCCGCATTATTGATCAGTACATCCAATTTCTCAAAGCGGGCGTTGATTTCAGCGGCTGACTTGCATACGCTAGCCAACGACCCCAAATCACCGATCACTAGATCGATGCTTGGATTGCCTGTCTCTTCCTTCAAACGTTGCTGTGCTGCTTGCCCTCGTTCGGCAGAACGGCAATACAAAATCACATGCATCCCCAATTCTGCCAATTGTTTGGCTGTTGCAAAGCCCATGCCAGCGTTGGCACCCGTAACTAAAATCGTCTTCAATTTGCCACCTTCCCCTTCTAAGAATACCGTTTTCTATCATCATAACTGAAAACAAAAAAATCTGCTCAAAAAACAGATCAAGAGAAGCTCTCTTCTTGTTTCTTGAAGCAGATTGTTTCATTTTATGCTTGGTAACGGCAAACACCATCTAAATAAGTGGCTGCTAAATTCATTTCTTGATCCAAAACAATGAAGTCAGCTGGACGACCTTGCTTGATCATACCGCAAGCGTGGTCGATCTTGCAGCTGATCGCTGGGATCAAGCTGGCCATCATGACCGCTTCTTGAGGAGTAGCAATTCCCCACTCTACAACATTTTTCACGGCTTCTTTTAGTTTCAAGATGCTGCCAGCAAGATTTCCTGTTTCCATTCGAGCCGTGCCATCTTTTACAACTACTGGAAATTCACCTAAAATGTAATCACCGTCTGGCATACCGCCAGCCATCATACAGTCGGTGATCAAGGCCACATGGTCGTGACCAGCTTTTTCCATCAAAATCTCAGCTGCTTGAGGATGTACATGGTGGCCATCACAAATCAACTCAGAAAAAACTTCTTTTAATGAAAGTAAGGCACCAACCATTCCAGGTTCACGATGGTTTAATCCGCGCATTCCGTTGAAGGCATGAACAAAGACACTGGCACCAGCTTCTACTGCTGTTTGCGCTTCTTGTAACGTTCCGTTACTATGCCCTAGTGCAACCACTACGCCTTCTTCCGTCACTTGCGAAACAAATTCCTTCACACCTTCGCGCTCAGGAGCCAAGGCGATTTTCTTGATAATTCCACCAGAAGCTTCTTGCCATTCATGGAAGGTATCAATATCAGGATCACCAAAATAGATCGGATTTTGTGCCCCTTTATGTTCTTCAGTAAAGAACGGTCCTTCAAAGTAGATCCCTTGGATCTTCGCTCCTGTAACTTCGTCTTTGACTTTCCCAACGGTTTCAGCAACATCCCGCAACCGTTCTTTGCTAGATGTTAAAGTTGTCGGTAAGAAAGATGTCACACCACAAGACAAAAGACCTTCTGACATGGCTTTGATGCCTTCTGCATCGTTATCCATCACATCATGGTTCATAAACCCGTGGATATGAGTATCCACAAGACCCGGTGCTACCCATTTGCCTGAATAATCTTCTACGTCTGCACCAGCAGGGACTTCATCGACGATCGCGCCGAATTTTCCCTCCTTGACCTCCAAGTAACCAGGGCCATGAACCGCTGATTTCAGAAAGAATTTGTCTGCGTAAATATATTTATTCATCTTGATCGCTCCTCTATTTCTTTTCTTCCTTAAAAGTACTCTTATTTGCAGCAGAAGTCAAGAAAGGTCTACACCACTTTGTCAGATTGGCGAATATCCATGACGGCACGATACAGTTGAAAACTTTTTTCAGCTGCTTTTTCTTCTTTTAGTCTTTGAAGCAATTGTCCTTTTAGTTCAAACAATTCTTCTAGAAAATACAAGCTATTTTTCTCTCTCGCTAGAGCAATGCCTTCGTTAGTTACTTTTAGCGCGCGACAGTCTTCTTGTTGCTCCTTTAAAAAGACCGCATAGTTGTAATAAATTTTGGTCAGCGCTGTGGACAGTCGCTCCGGCGGCAAGGCATGCATGGCATCGTAGGCTTTTTCTAAATAAAAACGCGCCTCACCCAGTTGCAGCAAGTCACTATAGACGCGACCCATGCAGCTCAGGATACGAATTTCCATCACCGAAACATTGGTCTTATCCTGTTGATAGGAATAGGCCAATCCTTTTTTCAGCGCCTCAAGGGCGGCATCATAGTTTTGATCGAGGAAATAATCACAGCTGCCTAGATAGTAGTAATACATTTGCATATCTGAATCCAGATACAGATAATCCTTGATCGCCTTGTCTTCCATTTTTTCCCGCATTTCTTGAAATTGTTTATGGACAAAATGTGATTCGATCTCGGCAAAGATTTGATTGGTTTTGTTGATCTCTTCTGAATGAAGCATCATTACTTGATCTAAGGTGACGCCTAAGCGTTGGCAGATTTGGTACATCACCCAGACATTGGGCAGCTCTTCGTTGTTTTCGATACGACTTAACACACTTTGCGAACAAATATCTTCCGCTAACATCTTCTGGGTCATCTTTCGTTTCAACCGAATTGAACGGATATTTTGACCAAAAGATTCATCTCTTTTTTTCATAATCGTCCTCCAGGGGAAATTCTAAAAAAATCGAACGTTTCTTGTCAAAAATGCGAATTCGCATTTTTAATTTTCTTTATTTTAGCACATAATGACAAAAAGGAAAGCAATTTCAAGAATGTCTTGTTATTTTTCCACAATTTCAAATGAGGTGTTAAGATGACGATCGACAGTACGATCTTTTTTACATGGGAAGGCAAAAAATACCAAGGGATCATCGAACGGGAATATGAAAATTCGGTCCTCGTTCAAGTGACCGATCCTAGTGCTGAAATGCTGGATAAGTTTACCAATCGGATGATTGTCAGCAAAAAAATTTGTCAACCAGTTACCGAATAAAAACATAAGCACCGCTCCCTCACGATCGCTGAAGGAGCGGTGCTTTTTCATGTACTTACTTCTGGCGATACGCTGCCAAGAATTCTGTCATTTTTTCAGCAGTCGTTTTTAAATCTTCCATATTAGGAAGGTAGACGATACGGAAATGATCGGGCTGTTGCCAATTGAACCCACCGCCGTGCACCAACAAAATATGGTGTTCATGTAAAAAGTCGAGAACAAATTGTTCATCATTGGTAATGTTAAAGCGCTGAATATCAATTTTAGGAAAAATATAAAAGGCTGCTTTCGGTTTCACTGCTGACAATCCAGGAATATCATTGATTGCCTTGTAGATAAACTCTCTTTGTTCATAGATTCGACCACCTGGCAGCAGCAGCTCATCGGAGCTTTGATAGCCGCCTAATGCAGTCTGGACGATTTGTTGCGATAAAACATTGGAACACAGCCGCATCGATGACAACATATTCAAGCCTTCGATATAGTCTTTGACATTGGACTTATCCCCGCTGAGAACCATCCAGCCAACGCGGAAGCCTGCCACTCGGTGAGACTTAGACAAACCGCCTAGCGTCACAACGAAGCGATCTGGTGCTAGTGTAGCAATCGGTACATGGACATAATCATCCATGACTAAACGGTCATAGATCTCATCGGAGAAAATGATCAAGTCATGCTCACGAGCAACCTCGACGATTTGTTGCAAAACTTCTTTCGGATAAACGGCGCCGGTGGGATTATTTGGATTAATAATGACGATGGCCTTCGTCTTGCTGGTTACTTTGGCTTTGATATCCTCGATATCAGGATTCCAATCTGCTTGTTCATCACAAATATAATGGACGGGTTTTCCGCCAGCTAATGAGATCGAAGCAGTCCACAAGGGATAGTCTGGCATCGGCACGAGCACTTCGTCCCCATTGTTACATAACCCTTGCATACACATCGTGATCAGCTCGGAAACACCATTACCTGTGTAAATATCATTGATGGTCACATCAGGAAATTTTTGTAATTGATAATATTGCTCGATCGCTTTACGGGCCGAGAAAATCCCTTTTGAATCAGAATAGCCTTCCGACTCTCGCACATTCATGATTAAATCTCTAACGATTTCATTTGGGGCTTCAAAGCCAAAGGGCGCGGGATTCCCAGTATTTAATTTTAAGATACTGATGCCTTCTTCTTGCATCCGATCAGCTTCTTCTAAAACAGGGCCGCGTACATCATAACTGACCCCTTCAAGTTTTGACGACTTTGAAAATTTCTTCATATTCCATTTCTCCTTTAACCATAGGTCAACGTCAGGTTATTGGTTCTCGTCGTTGATCTCTTTTCAGATTGAACCTATTATAGCAAAAAAATTTTAACTGTGGCGAAAATTTTTCACCTCTCGGTCGAGAGCGCTTGCCCTGCGTTCATCCACTGAATTTGGTTCATTCAGGAATTTTCAGGAAAATACTTCAAGTACAATTCATTTAACGCCAAATGCCCCACCGAAAAATCAGTGATTCCTGCTGCGATAAAACGTTGCGGCAACTGCGGATCGCTGATTTCTACTAGATAGATCCGCCCTTGCAGATCGATAGTCACTGTCGTTAACTCTGGAAAAGCCACCAAGAAATCCGCCGAGTCCGTCTTTACATACAAGGGTTCATTGACCAACGACTTGCGGCCAAGGTATTCGTGAATGATCTTACCGTCTTTTAAAAACAAGACCCGATCCGCGTAAGAATCTAAATTCGTCAGAATATGCGAAGCGATCACGATCGCTTTCTTTTGCTCCCGCAAGGCTTTCAACACGTTGGAGATCAATTCGACATTTGTCGGATCTAAGCCATTCATCACCTCATCCATCAGCATGTATGGCGTATCTGTCACGATCTGCATCGCAAAACACAGACGTTGCCGCATCCCCAGCGAATAGGTTCCCACTGGCCGTTTGATATAATCGCTCATTCGCAAACGAGCAATCGTTTCTTCCACCAAGCGTTCCTCTGAACGCCACATTCGCTGATACAGTTTCAAATGCTCGAGTCCGCTTAAATCATTGTACAAATCATTTTGGTCAGGAAAAAATGAAATTTGTTGATGCGCTGCCACTTCTGATTTTTTGGTCACATATACTTGACTGCCGTTTAAAAATACTGCGCCTTCATTCGGCTGGATGAAATTCATCGCCACATTCAGTAGCGTGGATTTCCCAGTGCCGTTAGGGGCGACTAACCCGACGATCTCCCCGGGAGAAAAGGCAACGGAAAGTTGATCCAATACTTTTCTCGTATACGTGACAGTCACATTTTTCAGTTCTAACATGTCGTTCCTCCTATGCCAAATGAAATTTTTTGCGTTGGATCGTCAAAAAGAAACACATTTCGATCAAAAGCCAAACGCCGCCTAATAAAAGTAAGCCTTTTTCCATCGTAAATCCTGCAGAACCAAAGTAAAAGCGTGTCCAGCCTGAAAGGACTTGTCCCACATTTTGATACAGATAGACATACAGCGTTTTATCAAGGTAGGCACTAAACCAGCGTCGTTGGAAAAGAAAGGGCGAAAGCAAACAAAAACCAGCCACAAGCAGATTAATCAGTTCTGAACGAAACAGGGCACTGAACAGCAAGATGCCGCGACAATAAAGAAACTGCAAGAAAAGCGTTGCAAGAAAACATTGGCTTAAAAAAAGACCGATGGCTTGTGTTTCAAAAGCATTGAGATCTGTGATCGGGTAGCGGGCATCAAAGGACGATGATAAAATCGTGACTGGCAGTTCCAAGGAGCCAAAGCCGAATTGAATACCAGAGCCAAACCAGATAAAGAACATGGTTCCTAGCGTTGCGATTGCAGAACCAACCATCAACGCTGCCGTTTTGCTCCAAAGGATCTCTTCTGTCGATAATGGCAGTGAAAGAAACAGAGATTTATGTCTTCGTTCTTTTGGTAAACAATCGATCGCCAAAAATAAAGAAACAGCAATTAATAGAATCGGTAAATATTCAGTAAAGCTTTGCTGTAATGCTTGCACCCCCGTTTTTTGCTCCATGACTGCTTGAGAGAGTTTGCTATTGGGCAGCTGGCTAAAAGCTTCCATCAGTTTTGCGGTTGATGCATAGCTGAAGCGCCCGTCATACCCAGCATAGTAATTTCGAAACGTGTAATAATCAGGGGTATAAAAAATATTTCGTTCATCGGTAAATTGCAAAGCGAGATGGTACCAAGTACTTGTGCTTTGTGCGTATGCTTGCCAGTCTTTCTCGGCTAGCGCGTCGAGCCGTTGTTTTTCTGCTTCATTCCATGGGGTAAACATTTCGACTGCCATGAATGCCGACCAATGGTCAGAGGGATTGGCTGCTTGTTGATCAAGAAAATCTTGTCGCACGGTATAGCGTTGTTGCATTTCTGTTTTATCTACTCGTTCAATCGGGCGAAAGTCTCTTTGCCAAAAACTGTAAACGCCGCTGTAGATCAGCAGCAAGCAAAAAAGGCCAATGGTTTTCTTGCTTTTTAACAGCTGGCGTAATTCAAAGAAAAAATAGTCTTTCATCCTTTACCTCCTCTCAACAAGCGATTCTGTTTATCCGCAACAAGCATGATGCTTAAACAAAGGAAGATCCACACTAGCGTCAGCAGCCAACTGGCATAGACGCCCCAAGAAGTGCCAGAGCCCAAAGCAAAGGCACCCGAATAAAATTTCTCCATAGCAGCTAGATGAACTGGTAATATAGGAATCTTTTGCAGCATCGGAATCAAACCGAATCCATAAAAAAGCACCAGTAAAAAGAAAGAGACGTATCGATTGGCTGCGACCATGTTCATGACAAAACCTAAGCATTCGATCAAACCAATCAGCAAGGCAAAAGAAACCATACTAGATAAAACGCTCTGCCAAAAAGGTAAGGCTACCCAATCCCCACTGAGATAGACGGCTACTGGATACTGCCAATCCCCGAACTCCCCCAGAAGGCTCATTGAAAGAAAGACGCCTAAGAAAAACACGAGCAAGATTCCTAAATTGGTGATCGTTTTGACAAAAACCTTACTGACCATCCGAATCGGGAAAATCTGTGGGTATGAGCGGATCAAGGAGAAGTGTTCTCTTTCTTCTAATAAATTGTCACTAGCAAAAAAAGCCCAGAAGAAGAACCCAAAATTCAGTAAAAGCATTATTGCCAAAGCGACAGCGGTCTGGGTATTGGCAGCCGTGAGGACCCGCTCTTTTTCTTGCTCGGCTAAGGCTTGATAGACTGTTTGCTCTTGTTCGATCGTCCATAAAGGTGGCAAAAATCTTTTGTCATCAACTTCAGACGCCCAAATCTGTTTTTTTAGCTCCGCAATTTGAATACTCGTTTGATTAAATCGTTCGTATTCCTCCATAATCAAGTTGGATAACTGCCGTGAGGTCAGTGTATTATTTTCAAGCAAAAGTTGATACACCTCTTGCTGATCAGGCGAGCCCGACTGATTGGCTTGGTAGCGATCAACAAGCCGTGAGGCTTCGGCTTTTTCTGCGGTAATGGTAGCGGGCAAGTTGATGGGTGCCATTAGTTTCAAATAAACGGAAAAACTGCAGCCTAAACTAAAGGCACCAATGAGTAGGAAGATGAATACTTTCTGCTTAACAGCTTTTGCCAGTTGGTTTTTAAAATAGTTCATTTGCTCTCCTCTCAAAAAAATAATTATTCATTCTTTTAGCATACCTTTTATGGAAAAAAATGCAATCTAAAGTCTGAAAATTCTTTCAAATAGCATGACGAAAAGTTATTGACAAACCTGTTGAAAATCAGGTAAGATATTTTCTAGACGCGGCGTGACAGTACTACCTTAGCCTGCGTTTCCTTCTATAGTATTTGCGGAAATGACGGAATGGCAGACGTGCAAGATTGAGGGTCTTGTGAGCAATCGCTCGTGTGGGTTCAAATCCCATTTTCCGCATCCTTACAGCTTCCCCATTGCGGGAAGCTGTTTTTTTGTTTGCACAAAAGATTCCCCCATGGCGATACTTCGATGAATTTCCTCGATCGCTTTGATCTTGAGCACCTACTCCTCAAAAGTTGATAGTAACCTTCCTTTCCCCAAATATAAAAAATCCAATAAAAATCCTTTTATCGTTGCATTTAGTGATATTTTTCATGTAAAATGAATAATATAACGACTATTCATAAAATTTGTTTCGATATTCCGTTTTTTCTTATTAGCGTATCAGAAACAATTGCTTGAATGAACTTGTGATGGAAATCTTTTCAACATTTTTTCCATTCACCTGCCCTCCTCCTTCCCCCAGATGAACCAACCTCTGCCGACCGTTTTCTCAGTTACTTTCGATAGAAAGAAGGAGTCTAATGAAAAAAAGAATACTGATCACCCTATTGTCATTCGTTATTTTGCTTATCGGCTGCACGAAGGCAGATGAAGAACTGTCAGAGACCGTTGCGCTTGGCATCGACGCACGACTGGAATATACAAACCAGTCTGGAACGGGTTGGGCCTATTATCAACCAGCGACCTTAGAATTGCTGATTGCCGGCAGCCAAGCCGAACTGGCTATTTTGGAAGAACTTGATTCTTCCGACGAAGACCTTCAGCAATTGATCAGCCACACGATTGATTTGATGGCAACCGCTGAACGAGCGTTAGTGGAGCGTCGGATCAATGTCCCTGCTTGGTTTGCTGCTCGCATTGGTTATAGCCAGGCTCTGGCTGCGATTCATGAACGGAGCCCTATCATTCTCAGTAATCAAGACAACCTCAACAGTCTACTAGAGGTAGCAAACGAAACGATTCCTGAAGCCGATCCGCGGGAAAAGCTGGGGCTTTTGGCAGACGATATCGAGCAGCTTCAGCAGCTCACAGAAGATGCGCTTACTCTTCATCGCACAATCGAACTTGACGATGGACTCACTGCCACCGTTTACCACACAAGCGAAACAAATGTTGACGTCTTCATTTTTGCGATGCCCGATGAGGAGTACGCATCTGGGTTTACTGTTCTGAATCGGGAAACTGCCGACGAGCAAAAAGCTGCTTTCTATGAAACGATTTTACGAGCGCTCGCCGTAAATATTCCTCGTGAATCAATGATGTTTATGAATCGATTCGATCAATCTTCTGATGAACATCAGCTGGCGGTGATGACCTATGGCTTTGATCATGACATTGATCAAGACATGGTCACTACCGTGTATCAACAGCTTCAAGAAGCAAACGCCAAACAAGAAGCAGCTACGGCTTTGCAGCAAGAGCAAAACAATGACGAACAAACTCAGACCGAGAATAAAGAATCTTCAGAACAAAGACGAGCGATCGCTCGTGCCGAATCCTTTACGAACCTCATGGCTTTCTCACGTGCACGATTGATACAACAATTAGAATTTGAAGGGTTTACCCATAATGATGCACAATGGGCAGTTGATCAGCTCACGATTGATTGGAACGAGCAGGCGTTGAAGAAAGCAAATAGTTATCATTCCTTGATGAGTCTTCCTCCTGACAACATTCGCCGGTTATTGGCTTTTGAAGACTTTTCAGAAGAACAAATCGACTACGCGATGACAAACATAGGTAACTAAAAGCTAGCGAAGAAAAGGGCATCGCGATGCCCATATGCTGTTGTAGTGACCTCAAAAAGTTAGGTTTTTTGGTCTAACTTTGGGGGCTCAGTTGATGTCCCTTGTATTGTGGCTATGTTTATACCCAAGAAAGAGCTCGATCTAATGCGTTCATTCGTACAAAATGGCGAGGTTTACTAGAGTCTCACGAGGAGGAGAAAAATGAAAAAACAAGTTTTGTTGCCTTTATTACTAATACTGTCCCTGATTTCAGGATGTGGGACGATAAATTCAGCAAGCCCTGAGGAACTTTCTGAACGCATCGGTGCAGCTTTAGATGCTGGTTGGGAACATACCTATCATGCAGAAAATCTTACTTATGATTTAAGTATTGAAAATCTCGAACTGATGATTCGAGGCAAAGAAGCAGAATTGGCCTTTCTAGACCAGGTCAATAGCAACTCAAAACACAAGGCGGCATTCATTGAAAACACGGAAACAATGATCGCACTCGCTCAAGAAGCGATCGAAGCTCGCTATCTGGATATGCCCAGTTGGGTTGCCGCTCGCAATGGCCGTATCGAAGCCTTACTTGCCATCCATGAAGAGAGCCCGATCATCGTCAGTAGACGAGCAAAATTGCAAGAATTATTCAACGAATACGAAGAGGATTTGGCACTAGTGACCGCTGGAGCAAACAATCCACTTGCCGATGAAGAAGAAATCAATGAAGATACACGAGAAAAGCTTGGTTTGACACCTGATACACTTGAACACTTACACCAACAAAGCGATGACCAAGAAATCGAGTGGCAGAGTGCGATTGATTTGGCGAACGGTGTGACCATGAATGTCTTTTCAACAAAACATGAGCCAGTGGGGATTCTCACATTTACGAATGCTGGTGAGACCTACCCTTCCGCAATCACTTTGTTTAATGGACAAACGACGGAAATCGTTCCCGAGATAATGACTCCTTACGAAGCCGTTTCCGCTTATTTTTACGAAATTGCCGATGCTATTTATGAAACGATTCCATACGGTTATCGATTTCTGGTTGAATCACTATGGCTTGAACTGGAAAACGACAATCGTTTTTAGTTCAGAACCTACGTGTTTGATAACGAAGTGACCGAGGAAACGATTTTAGCAGGGTTTCATCTCGCCCCGACTGTAGCAGCACGCTATGAGCGCGAAAACAATGCGACAGAACGAGAACGTGAAGCCTTTTTCCTCGTTAGAGCGCAAGGAAATCGTCGCTTTTATTCAAAACAAGAGATGGCAGAACTGTTAGAAACAGAAGGTTTTACTGCGGAGGAAACACAATGGGCACTAGAAACCCTAGATGTAGATTGGTATCGCCATGCTTTAGGACGCGCCAATCAATCCCGTCGGGTGTTAGGGATCCGTCAAAGAAATATGGCTGCTTATCTTGAAGGGAACGGCTTCTCACCTGATGAGATCGAATTTGCGATTGAAAACATGGAAAATTAATATGTAGGGGACGAGACCCCATTTCCCATTTTGTCTTAGCTTAAACAAAAAACCGACCAATCTTCCTGTTTAAGATTGGTCGGTTTCTTTATTTTTTGGTTTTGATTGGTACCATGGCTTTGCGCCGATGCTGCTTCATTATTGCTTGAAGACCATAGACACCAACTCCGATAATTCCTGCAAAAGCCGAAAAAGCAATAAAAATCACAGGAGACGCCCCACTTTCTATTAATTGTTTCCCTTGGACAAAGAAAAATAAGCCCATGCTGATCAATAATGCTAGAAATAGTGATTGTCCCGCCCCGTTTTTTTTCATGCTTGCTCTCCTTTTACTCGATTATAGGTTATTCTCTCATTTCATGAATGAAAAAACCTCCATCTTAAGGCTGATTCTTTCTTTCGATGATCAGATTGATCCCATTCGGATCAGTCAAATGCAAGCGGCTGTCTGTTTCTAACTCATACGAAACGCCACTTGCCTTTAGATGACTTCGTAACGTAGAAAAAGCCAAAGCTGGCAAAACGATCGTAAAGTACGCTAAGCCTAGATCCTGTTCTTCCATAGCTGGAACATTTCTTCCCATCCAAATATTCGATCCGATATGGTGATGATACGCACCAGCAGCAAAAAACTTTGCTTGGCTACCAAAATCTGAGGTCAAACGCATGCCTAAAACTTCTGTGTAGAATTCTTCTGTTTTTGCCAAGTCCGCCACTTTCAAATGGACATGCCCCACCGTGGTGCCAACTGGAAAGGTCGTTTGAGATCGGTCAGCGGCTCCCAGCACGCCTTGCGCGTCCATTTCGATAGTAACGCCTACGATCTCACCATCTGCTCGAATATCCCATTCACTCATCGGTTTGTCACGATACACTTCGATCCCGTTTCCTTCTGGGTCGGTCAGGTATAACGCTTCACTATATCCATGATCGCTGGCACCATCGAGGGGAGCTTTGGCTTCCAAATAATGAATCAGCATATTTCCTAGGTCTTTACGGCTAGGCAAAAGAAACGCCGTATGGAAAAGGCCTGTTTTCCGTGTCAAAGGCAACGGATCACTCACCTTCTCTAGAACTAAAAGCGCTTGCGCTCCCACGCCTAATCGCGCGTGATCTACACTTTGCTCCAATAAAGTCAGGCCGATCACGTCCGAATAAAACTGGCTCATTTTTTCTATGTTTGCTACTTTTAAAACGACTTTGCCAATTGCGGCTGCTGCATCGATTTGATAGGTGGATTGAATCATTTTCATCGCTATTTCCTCTTTTCTAAACAGTTAAATTCACTTGTACCTTTAAGTATAGCACTAACTTTTAGTAAGTAAATAAATCTGCTTGTTGAGGAAAGGATTCCGTGATCTCCCGTGATTCCTTGAAATAAAGCATTTCCGCATCAGTCACAATCAAAGACATCTGCCTCACTTTTTCAATGCTTCAATCAGTGAAATGGCTGGCTGCATCGCTTCTTCGGTCGTCCCTTCTAACACAACATAACAATAAGGCTTGTATTCAGCGGTGATGGCCAATAGTTGTTGATAATCAATCATTCCTTCTCCCAATGGGACTACCTTGATTTTCCCATCGATTACTTGATAGTCTTTCAAGTGCAAGCAAACGATGGCATCGCCAAAGCGAGAAAAAGCTTCCCTTGTCAAAGCGACTTGCTCTTGATAGTTCTTCGCAGTAATCAGATTGGTTGGATCAAAGATGATCCCTAAATAGTCAGAGGGTACCCGTTCCAGCAATTCTTCGATTCGGTCGATCGATGATAGTGGATGATTCAAGCCCGCTTCAATTCCTAGCATCACTTGATGTCTCTTAGCCACTTGGACCAAACGCTTGATCACCTGAACCAAATCATCGAAAACGACGTCACTAAAATTTTCCTCGGTATACCCCATATTTGGCAAAACCGAACCAGTTTCACTTGCGACCATAGCTGCATCAAAATATTTGGCATGTGCGAGATAGGTCTCGAATCTGGATAAAATCGCTTCCCGTTTTTCCAGATCAGGATGGATCAGATTACAATAACAACTTAATAAAGCGACCTGAACGTGAGATTGACCAAAAACTCGTTTGAAAAAGCGGCCTAAACCAGGGCTTAATTGCTCTGGCTCTGCCCATTGTGGGAAGGATTTATTTAATGCAAATTGAATGTTATGAATGTTTTGGGCGGCAATTTTTTGCGCTAATTCTTCTGGGGACCCATAATTCTTTAAATCATGCCCCCGAACAGTTAGTTGAAACATAGCTTCTCCTTTCTTCACTGCTTTTGAAGCAAAAAGAAGACCAAGCAGCGAATCACTTCAACTGGTCTTGGTCTTCAAATCATTCAGCAGTAGCGGCTCCTCACTTCATCTATTTCTTCTCAATAGATGATCAGAACCTTTTGTGACCTTTATTGTTGTGAACGATAGTCTTCCGTGAACTCGTCAATGATTTGCTGTCCACCATTTCTTAAGAAGGTTTCAATCGCTGTATCAAACCCATCGATCTCGATTTCCCCAGTCATATATTGGTAGTAAGCGTCTGAGATTCCTTCAATCAAGCTTGACCATGAACGATCATAGGTTTCAGAGGTCAGCGATTGTGCAGGATTGATCACCGCAAACTCTTCATTTTCGCGAATCTTTTCATTGGCTAAGTTGACATATGGGTTGCTTGAAGGGAAAACTGTTACTAATTCTGATGGACGAGACGAAGAAAATGGTTGTACTTCTTGTTGCCACTTCGTATCATCTAAACGGACATAGACACCCTCATCATCAATTTCATAATGAACACCTTCGATCCCTTGCGTCATCAACGTAAACGGCTCTTCGTCCATCAAATCATTGATAAATTTCAAAACAACACGTAAGTCTTCTTCGGTTTCAACATTGTTTTTCGGAATGGCTAACCAGCCGCCCATTCCGCCATTGGTATCAGAAAGGATACGACGTTCCACATTTTCATGGACGATATCATTGATCAAGACCCATTCCATATGCTCTTCATCAGTACCAGCTGCATCATCAATGTAGTTACGTACTTCTTGCAAACCACTCAATACGATCCCACCACGACCTTGAACGATATAGTTCTTCTGATCATTTTTCGCCATTACCGCAAAATCAGAATTCATCCAGCCGTTATCATAGATATTACGGAACCATTCCATTGCTTCTTTGTATTCTGGTTGCATAAAGGATGGCATCACTTCATCATCATCCGTGATCGTAAACCAATTGTCTGCACCAAAGTAACCTGAAAGTGAACGGAACCCAACGTTAAAGGACTCATCACGCTCTACGAAACCAACCGTATCATCCGCATCGTTTCCATCTGGATCATCTTCCGTAAAGGCTTGGGCGACAGCTGCTAATTCTTCTAATGTCGACGGCACGTCCAAGCCTAAATTATCCAACCAATCTTTTCTGACAAGGACGCCATAACGCGCGATCGGTTTTAAAAACGGAACGCCGTAGATTCGACCATCAATTCGAGAAGACTCTAACCGATCTTCGGAAATTTCTGCCAAATTCGGGAACTCTTCTAAATAGGGTTCCACATCCCAGAACATTCCAGATGCGAGTGAGCTGCGGACGGTTGTGTTATTGAGTTCTGTCAGACTAACGATATCTGCTAAAGAATTCGACGCCAATGCTGCATTCAAGCGTTCTGTTTTTGAAGCATCTGGCACCAACGTAAAGTCGATCTCGACCCCTGTGTATTCTTCTAGCTTTTGCGTGACATCTCCAGATGGTGGGGAAGCAGTATGTAGCATCGCCATCCAAGAAATACTTGATTTCCCTTCGCTTTCTGGTCCTTCAGGTGAACCTCCACCATCACCGCAGCCTGCTAAAAACAGTCCAGCACATAATAATAAACTTGCAACTTTCAACTTTTTCATTTGTTAACCTTCTTTCTCTATTTTTAGGGAGCCATCATCGAGCGGATCTTTCCCTTGATACGTAAAATATTCAAAATCGGCATAGCTTTTGCCAAAGTGATCTAAATCATGGGCACTGATTCCAATGAAATTCCCCGTAAAACCACCAGACAAGAACTGGATGTTTTGCTTTTTAAAGGGATGCCACGTTTGTGATTGCCGATAGAACCATTGGGCTTCTAGATAAGAACCGACTACTTTCAATCCAATCGGCTCACTTGCAGCAGCGAGGGGCAATTTATCTGGGAACAAGTGAAATTCTCCTTCACAACACCGCAGCAACCGAAGGACCTTGTCTTCTTTTTCATCATAGGTTACGTAGAAAAACAAATAGTTTTCTTCATTTAAGAAAAGCGACAATCCAGCCATCTGATTGAACGATTGGGGGTGGTATTCCATCACTGTTTCAGCTTCAAAACAAAAGTCTTGTTGACGAATCGCCAATAAGTGCTTATGAAAGTTCGATTGCATCGATTCTCCGCCGATCAATCGCAAATACCCTGGTCGCTCACTCAGATTGCACCACTCTTCATTGGGCAGCAATCGTCTACCGTTCCATGCTTTTTGCAACGATCCTTTAAAGTCATCAATAAAAACAGCAGGTGATGCCCTTTGCTTCTGAGCGTCGCTAGCGAGCCTGATGGTTTGATCTGGGATCGTATCGTTATTGCTAAGACGCAGCCATCCTTCGTGATCCCAATAGACAGTTTGGAGTGCTGTCTCTCGTCCAAGGATCGCTGCCCCTTCTACTGGCCGAGTCATCAAATAGCTCATGACCCATTCTCCTGATGGCGCAATCGTCAAACTGCCATGACCTGTACATTGAAAAGGGGAATCTTCGCGCTGATAGGCACGCATCATGGGAAAATGCGGATCTACTTCATAAGGTCCAGTGATGGTTTTACTACGACAAACTGTTACCGCATGACCTGCACCCGTTCCTCCTTCTGCCGTCAGTAAGTAATAACACTCATTGTGGTAATAAAGATGCGGTGCTTCAGTCTTCGCCAGCTGGGTTCCAGAAAAAATTGGCACTCTGTCACCGATCAAGCACCCTTGTGCTTCAGAGTATTCTTGGAGCACGATCCCCACCGATTTATTTGGTGTATCCTTACGATAATCCCAAAGCGCATTCAATAACCAGATACGCCCCTCTTGATCATGAAACAAGGACGGATCAAAGCCACTACCATTTAAGTAAATGGGCTCACACCATGGCCCATGAATCGTAGGAGCCGTGATGAGATAGTTTCGACAGTCTTTGAAGGGGCGTGTCGTGTTGCGAACATTTGTATAGACACAATAGTATTGTCCGTTTGCGTAGCTGATTTGCGGTGCCCAAATGCTGCAATTTGCTGCGTTGCCTAATAAATCCACTTGATTGGTCAGAATATCTGTTTCATGGGACCAATTGACTAGATCTTGAGAACAGTAGACCCGAATTCCTGGCAACCACTCAAAGGAAGAAACCGCTAAATAATAAGTATCCTCGACTTTTAAAATACTCGGATCAGGATGAAACCCTCTTAAAATCGGATTATTGATTATTGCCTTCATGCAACCCCTCCTTGTTTGCTGACTGCGTCCGTTGTTTTTTTCTTGTGTCTGTCATCGCGATGGAGAAAACAAAAACCCGCCGCTAAAAAGAAACAAAAGGCAATCGGAAAAGCGATCATTTGACTACCAATCAATGTCACGACACCAGTCAAAAAATAAATAGCACAAGATTGCTTTCGATAATTACGATAGCGAACAAGCATCGTCGCCACTGAAACCAATATCAGGAGTGCCAACAGCGTGAAGCCAAACCAAGCACCGAGTGTTTGAAATTGCGCCAATGCTGCTTCTGCCGTCATTTGATTCAGTATAGTGGGAAACGCACGTTGAAAGATCTCTTCGAACTGCTGGACAGTCATTTGATTGATCGCCAAGGAAAAGCCGCCCATAAACACCAGAGCGAGAACCATCCCGATCCAGCCAGACCATTTTGCCTTGCTCATTTTTCTATCACTCCTTCAAGAGTCACCCATTCAGGACGTTGGGGACTTCTTTGGTAACAACACATTCGCTCCGTGAATGTGACCGTTTGGTGGCTTGCTGTTTTTCCCCAATCAGACCATCCGCAAGGGGCGAGCTGTTGATCAAAGCAGCAGGATAAAAAGGTGACTTTGGCGTCATTACGCCAAGGACGGCCTAAATAATAGGCTTTGTCCCCTGTCACTCGGCACCGATCGAAGGTTAACCCGCTTGCTTGTTTGCTGGTTGAGGCAGCAGTAACGTAGTTCGTTTGTGGTGTATTTTTACAATGCAAGCGACACTCTTCAAAGGTGGCGGAACCACCGCCAAAAATAAAATCGACTGTTCCACTGATCCTGCAATGCAAAAACAAACTCTGTTGTTGGTCAAAGATTGTCTTTCGCCAAGGACTGATCATTGGTTCGCCTTCTTTGGTATATTTTGGCAATGGACCCAGGCACAAGGTATCTTGAAAAGCATCGAGATGACAGCGTTCGAAGCGAATGTCATCCCCTTCGATATAGACGGCAACTGCTTGCCCGACTGCTCGCCCATACCCTGCGTCATTGATGATAGTCAGGTTTTTTACAAAGACTTCTCGGCTATTGATAAAGAGCGTCGCTGTTTGAAACGTTCCTCTTTTTTGCCCATTTTCATCGGTTTGCTCGGCAGCCAAGTGGTAGCATAAGAACGTGTTAGGTTCCGCAATCAACGTAAGCTGGTTCTTATAGATTTTCACCTGTTCTTGATACACGCCAGAGGCGATCGTGATTTCACAAGGTGCTTTTAAGGCTTCAGCAGCCAGCACGGCTGCTTGGATACTCGTAAAATCACCCTTTTGCGGCTCTTTACTAACCTTTAGCTTGATAGGAGGTGCTGTTTTAGAAATTCGATCCACTGCGCTCTCATCTCCTTGGTTTCTTCATGACCGCCTGGCAAGCAACACGCCTGCCAATGCTCCTTGTAGCCTATTGCTTCATAATGCAGCCCGATCTGCTGATCCAAACGAGCGACGCCGCTTGAGGGGCAGCCACGATCCTCTTTGCCAACCAAACTCAAACGCGGGCGTGGTGCGATCTGTTTTTGGATCGCCACAGTCGTAAAGTCTTTCAACACATTAGGAACATAATAGTAAAACCCATGTTTGCTTAGACAGTCCTCTTCGATCAATGCTTGATAGTCCACTTGTGCTGCCATGTCCACCACCACTGATATCCGTTCATCAAGCGCTGCCAACCACCAGCTCATCAAACCGCCCATAGAAAGTCCCAATGTGGCGATAGCGGAATGTTTCACTTCTTTGCGGGAAGCAAGATAGGTCAAAAACTGTTGATTGTCATAGATTCGTTGTCCCCATAATGTTTTGCCATGCAACAGAAACCGCTTGTAGCTATCATTCTCACCGTTTTTTCGTTCGCCAAAGCCCCACATGTCGATCACCCCAACGGCGACGCCCAACTTCATAAATGTCGCGAATAGGCTTTCTTTTTGCATATAACACGGACTTTGTCGTAGTTCTTCTTTCCCCCTCGTGAAGTCGCCGCCATGAGAATGATTGAACAAAACGAGTGGAACAGGTTGCTGAGAGCTAGGATAAGCAAAGTATGCAGGGACATCCTCTTCTTGATTTAATCGTAGAAGTAAATGTTCCAAAGTATAATTTTGCACTTGCTCTTTTGTTTGCTGAACCACTTGTGGTGCAACTTTCATATCAGGACCTAGCAGCTGTAGTAACTGAGGATCCCTCACAAAAAATCTCCTTGAAATGCCAGAGGCTGACGATTCTCAAATGATTGTGTGACGGTGATTTCCCGACTATTCTCGATATGGAACGCTTCAGTTACGCCTTCCAAATTGATACGATCAAACTGAATATTCCGTCCACAGCCAATATAAAAGCCTTGTTTTGTCATCTCTTCGATACCTGTCATCATTGCAGGCTTTCCTGGAATTGGGTGTTCAGCCATAGAGACAGCAATATCTTGGAAAGTGATATCTGAAATAAATTGTTCAGCCAAGCCATAAACAAACCCAGCGGCCGCATGAACATTCCGAGCCGAGATATTTGCAAAATGGATTCTCCGAAAATGAGGGGTTTCCTCGGTGATCGGGTACGGATTTTTATCCCAAACATACTTTTCTTTGCCTTTCGGTCCACAGAAATAGTAAAGATTTAAAGTGAATGGACAGATAACATTATCCATCACAATGTTATTCACTCGAATATCTTCGATCGTTCCGCCACGTCCCCGACGGGATTTCAACCGAATCCCACGATCGGTATCTTGAAAAATACAATTACTGATGGTGACATTACGAATATCGCCGCTCATCTCACTACCTAGAACGACTGCCCCATGCCCATGAAGCATATGGCAATTTACGATCGTGATATTCTCACAAGCGACCCGTTCTTTGGTGTCCTCCGTTCCTGATTTGATGGCGATACAATCATCACCAACATCGATATGACAGTTACTGATGCGGACATTTTTACAAGATTCAGGATCGATCCCATCCGTATTTGGCGAATCCGCTGGATTTTTGATGCGAAGATTATCGATCGTTAGATCTTGGCAAAGAATCGGATTGACGGTCCAACTTGGTGAATCGACAAGACGGATATCTTTCAACGTAATTTGCTGGCAAGAGTCAAAACTGATTAATTTAGGTCGTGGATAAGCAAGTTGTTCACGGTTTTCCCGAAAGGTCTTCCACCATCTTTGCCCTTGTCCATCAAGCATTCCTAATCCTGTGACAGCGATATTTTCCGCATTCTCGGCATATAAACAAGAGGCATAAACTTCCCGTTTGACCCCTTCCCAGCGAGACGCAACGACGGGATAGTCTTTGGGATCATCAGAAAATACTAGGGTCGCCCCCAATAGTAGGTGCAGTTCAATGTTACTTTTTAAAAAGAGCGCACCTGTCGGATAGCGTCCTGCGGAAAAAGTGATTCTGCCTCCTCCTTGTTGATGCAATTCATCAATTTTTTCTTGAATCGCTTCTGTCAACAGACCTTCTTTTTCTTGTAAATCAGCTGTAGTCAATTGGATATTCATTTCTTGCTTCCTTCCTCCGTTAGTGGTTGTAGCAGTAAACTCGCTTGTAAAAAGGCACCGTATCCTTTGAAATCATTCGTGATAACGGGTTCACTGATATAGTAAACAAACGTACCATCCCGATCATCTGGGCCACCAAGACCAGCAACTTCACAGTTTCTGATCAGATTCAACCAGCCTTCTTTTGTTAAAAAGACAAACTCATCAAGCAATCCTTGATAGGTCTCTTGGGCAAACACTTGCCATTTTTGATCGATGATCCCTGCTTTGACTGCTTTCGCTGTTGCGTAACAAATCATTGAAGAAGCGGATGCTTCTAAATAATTCCCACGCTCACTGCCTTTATCTAAGACTTGATACCACACTTTTTTCTGGGGATCTCTTACTTTAGCAAGAGCTTCTAGACAGGAGACAAACATTTTTTCTAATGGATTCTTCTGCTCTGATTCCCCTAATAGCACCATCGTATCTGCGAGAGCCATCATGAACCATCCCATTGATCGTCCCCAGAAATTTTTTGAACAACCGGTCTCAGGATCTGCCCACGGCTGGACTTTTTGTTCATCCCACGCGTGATACAAAAGACCCGTTTTTGGATCTAGGGTATGAGTAAAGCATAAGGTGAATTGCTTGATTACATCTTCCAATGCTTCTTCTTTCTCAAATGTCAGTGCGTATTCTGTTAGAAATGGGGCCCCCATATATAAGCCATCTAACCACATTTGATAAGGATAGATTTTTTTATGCCAGAACCCGCCTTCGCTTGTTCTTGGCATCTGCTGTAATTGTTGATACAGCGTGTCCAAGGCGATCTTGTTTTTTGAAGCACCTGTTTCTTTGTATAGTAAGAATAAACATTTGCCATTATTGATGTAATCGATATTCATCGCATCCATCTGATAGTTTTTGATACAACCGTCTTCGTCAATATAAAAATCCATCGTGTTTTGGATATAGTCGAAATAGCGTTTGTCACCAGTTTGCTCATAGGCTTCTTTCACGCCTTGTAAAACGACCCCGATGTCATAGGACCATTTTCCGTGATAAATTTTTTCTTTGCATAAGTAGTCATAGCGCTCAAATAATGTGTTCAAAGCAATTTCCGAATAGTTCTTCATGTACGATACTTCCTTTTATTGTAGTCTCCTCAATTCATAGAGCTATTTGAATGAATCCGTTTTACCGGCTGTATTTCATGAGGGTTCAGCTTGTCTTGCTATTTTCAGGTGTTCTCTAGTAACCGTTTTGTTTGCGGACCAGTAAAAGTCTTTGAGCCGTTTTCTTTAGATAATGACCTCCTCTCCTTTGCTGGAAACGGTTTGTTCCGTAGTCGATGCCGTTATTGAAACCACCTGATCTGTTTCAACTGGGTGGATATCTTGAAGAATTTTTTTACTAGCAAGGGCAAAAACACCACCAACTAAGCTGCTACCCATCAAAAAGAGGCCGATCAAGAAATAACTGCCCAGGACTAAATAGCCAACGATCAAAATCGTCCAACTTATGATCGAATAATGCAGATAGCCTAAACCTAACAACGCACTCCCCCGCAGGATCTCAAACACGGTCACAAAGTTGGTGGCTGCCATGACGGTATACACGTGCATGAATAAAAAGAGAAACGCAATCAAAAAGAGGACATTCGCTACTTGGATAAACCATGGAAATGGCGCAAATATGTTGGTGATCACGATCGCTGCAATGATCAGAAACAACCAACTGATCAGCACCGATTGTCGGAACCGTTCTTTACTATAGTAGAAAAAACTTTTGATCAAAGGTGGTCGTTCATGAAGACGAAGCCAGCGATCATAATATTTCATCATGGCATACGACGCAGGGCCAATGCCAAAGAGGACCCCTCCCAGGAGAGTCACACTGAGCCAAAGAAAGTGAAGTGCGATCAGCGTCAAAAATGCGAGTAATCCTTCGTTGATTTTCGTGATCTTTTCGATCGTCATGTGATCCCTTCTTTCTTAATAAATCCCGTCTTCGCCAATTTTTTTCGCCAAACGATTCGCAAAGATAACGAGGATCAAGCCAACAAGTCCTTTAAACAGCCCAACAGCTGTCGAGTAACTCAATTGACCATTTTGAATCCCGGCGGTATAGACAAAGGTATCAAAGATTTGGGCAACTTCACGGTTCATTGAGTTCATCAACAAGAACATATGCTCAAAGCCCATATCTAAGATCGAACCGATCTTTAAAATCAATAAGGTTACGATCGTTGGACGAATACAAGGCAATGTGATATGCCACATTTTTCGTAGCTTGCCAGCCCCATCCATATCCGCAGCTTCATAAAGCTGTTCATCAACATTGGTAATAGCGGCTAGATAGACGATCGTCCCCCAACCGGCACCTTTCCAAAGATCTTGGAAAATGTACATTGGACGCAACCACGTGCGGCTTGTTAGAAACGGGATACGTTCGCCACCAAGACTTTCGATCATGTTATTGATTACACCACCTTCTGTCGTTAATAAAACATAGAAGATGGAAACAACGATGACCCACGACATAAAATGAGGCAAATAAATGATGGTTTGAATCCCTTTTTTCAAACGGCGATTGTTTACTTCATTTAGCATAAGTGCCAATAATATAGGAAAAGGGAAAGAAATCGTGATATTTAAGAAAAACATGATCAGTGTATTGCGCATCAACATCACGAAGGTATCTTCAGTAAAGAGCCGAATAAAATGAGTGAAGCCAACAAAGGGGCTTCCTAGGATCCCCAAGAATGGTTGGTAGTCTTGAAAAGCGATGACCAAACCGCCCATTGGTATGTAACGGAAAATAAGAAAATATAAAATCCCCGGCAATACCATAATATAGAGGGCACGATTTTTTCTGATTTGCGCCCATTTTTTCTTTTTCAGCCGCAGCCGCTGTTCTTCTTCATTAAGTGGTGAGAAGTAATTATCAACTTTTGTTTCCATACTTGTTCCTCCGAATTTTTTTGATTTGATAGTCCCATGGTAGCGTGAAAAAAAGATAACGTATATAATCATTTTCTCAGCTTTGAAAAGGCATACATTTTTTAGGATTATTTCTCAATCGAATTGGAAAACCCTTGATTTATCAACGTTTATCACTATTGTGAATTTTTTAACATGTAAAAGTGATTATATACGTTGTCCCCGCCTCATGATACGTTGGAAGTACCTATTTAAGTAAAAAAAGATGGAGGTTTTTTCTATGCAACAAACCCTGAAAAAAACGAACCGCCCGAAAAGTGAACGGGTCGTTCAAGGATTTATTATTGGCTTTCTACTACTCTTCACCTTAACGTGTCTCTTACCTTTTCTAAACATTCTCGGAAGCTCCTTTGCTTCTTCTTCTGAGATCGCGACACGAACATTTATCATTATCCCACGTGAATTTAGCTTAAATGCTTACCGGTATATTCTCTCGACACCCACGATTTTTACGAGTATTGGTGTTTCCCTTTTCGTGACCATCGTCGGAACGGTTCTTTCAATGATCTTGACCTCTTTTATGGCCTATGCTCTTTCGAGAAAATATTTGCATGGACGCGGCATCTTCAACTTTATTGTCGTATTTACCATGTTGTTTAGCGGTGGGATGATCCCAAGTTTTATTTTGGTACAAAGCCTCGGCTTGATCGATTCTCTCTGGGCATTGATCTTACCGAGCGCCATCAGTGCATATAATATGATCATTATGAGAAACTTTTTCCAAGGGATTCCTGATAGTTTAGAGGAATCCGCAAAAATGGATGGTTGCTCTGATTGGGGCGTCTTTTTCCGTATCATCTTACCCCTTTCCTTACCATCGATTGCGACGATCTCTTTGTTCTACGCTGTTAGTTATTGGAATACTTATCAATCAGCGATCTTGTACATCAATGATTCAGCGAAATGGCCGATCCAAGTGCTCCTTCGACAAATCGTGATCGTCTCCAGCGGGATGAACGCTGATGCCGCTAGTGTCGATGTTGTCCCCCCAGCACAATCCGTAAAAATGGCCGTGATCGTCGTTGCGACTCTGCCAATGTTGATCGCCTATCCATTTGTCCAGAAGTATTTCGTGAAAGGTGCAATGGTTGGTTCCGTCAAAGGGTAACCAACAGGTAGCAAAGAAAAAAAGCGCTTTTGATCAACGATCAAAAAGCGCTTTTTTTCTTTTAGTCTTTGGATCGTTTGCGATACTCTCCAGGGGTCATCTGTTCTTTCTTTTTGAAAAAGCGGATGAAGTTTTGAGAGTTGGTATATTGAAGGTTGGCTGCGATTTCCTTGATCGTCATATCCGTTTCCCGCAACCATTTTTTGGCGATTTGCAACCGATAGTTTTGTAAGTAATCGGCAAAATTGATGGATAATTCCTTTTTAAACACATTACTTAAGTAATTGGCATTATAATGCAGCTGTTCAGCAATGCTATCTAAGGAGAGATCTTGATCGTATTGTTGGTGTACGATCAAGACCATCTTTTCAGACAAGGAGCGAATTTCTCGATCTGTTTTGGCTTGTGTCGTTTCAACGATAGGTAAAACTAACTCATGATAGATGATTTGCTCAACTTTGAACAAACTAGTTTGGTTGAGCACGGATTGATAAACTTTACGACTATTCTGCAAGCTGGTATGATCCGCTCCTAAGAGTTGCCCTAGCTGAACGATACTGTTGATCAACTTAAACAAGGCACTTTCAATCGTCAACGGATTTTTGTTTTCATGAATGATTTCCCGTACGACTTCCGTGTAACTCGCTTTGATGGTCGCTAGTTCCCCACTACGCATCGCATCCAAAAAGGTGCTTTCTGCTTCTCTAGGGTATTGAACGATCGCATTATTGTCTAATTGTGCTGCAATGTCGTCAAAAAAGATAATGACTTCTTCCCCTAAATTCATTCGATAGTGCAAGGCTTCTTTGGCGTTATCAACCGCTAATTTGGTTTCTACGAGGCGGTCGTAGGATTGTGAGACCCCACAACTTATTTTGATTTTCAAGTAATCTTTTGCCGCTTGATGGATCTTTTGACAATAGGTTAATACTTGTTTTTGGTCAACTGATTCAGGAAGCTTTAAAATCGTTCCTTGGGTTTCTTGACTGGAGATGATTGGTTGAAAACGCAAATTTGCTGGAATGATCTCAGAAACGAGATTCTCGATGGCAAGCAAGAAAATATCAATAGTCGCTGTTTCTCGTCCACACAAATCATCGATTTGAATCAGTAATACGGCAAAGTGTTCTGTTTTGGATACTTCATACCCAAATTGTGACAGTTTTAAGTGAATATCTTCTTCTGAGATACAGCCGCGAAACAAGTTTAATAGAAACAAGGATTCTAATTCGGGCTTTTGATGCTCGACTTTGACGGAGAGATCGTGGTTTTGATGTAAGACCTGGTCGATATCGGAAATCAACTGATTGACTTCTAATTTCTGACCTTGTTTTTTGGGCTTTAAAAGCTCACCGATCCGATTGATGGGTGAGGTAGCCACGATCGCAATGCGATAGGATACTAATAAAAAGAGGATGATCAAAAGACTGCCAATCACGATCAAACCGCTTCTTAATTCACGGATTGCTTGTGAAACGCTAGCAGGCGCCAGGCGGATCACATGATACCACTGATTGTAATCCGATTGTGTGACCACATACTTATTGTTTTCTTTGTCAGTGAAGATGCCATCGCCGTGGGCAGCTGCAATCATTGTTTCTTGTAAGGCAGAATCGATCACTTCACCATTATCGAAAAGCAGTTGTCCGTCTGCATGAAAAATATTCAAAAAGGAATCTTCATGATCTGCCACCAACTGCGCAATGGTATGGTCTTGGATTTCAGCGATCCCCAAAGCAGTGGTTTCCTGTCGAAACACAGGCAGCGTCATCACCATTTTTAAATAGCCATCTTCTGGTAACCAATACAAGTAGCGTTGGTTGTCGATCAACGCTTGAAAAGCAGCAAGTTCAGTATCATCGATCTGTTTTAAGGAGCCTTCTTCGATTTTCCAATGCTGGTTCAAATTCACCAATTGGTAACTGGCGTTTTCGATCCCCATCACACCAATGTAAGCCAGTTGTGAATTGATCTCTCGTACTTGTCGATAATTCGTCACAGAAAACGGCTGTTCCATCGTATCGGAAAAGCTTTGTGTGCTACTGTATGTAGAAAAGGCATACTCCACCATCTGAATTTTTTGATCCAGATTTTCTTTGACTTGGTTGACCAAATTATGTTGACTTTGCAAAAATGTTTCTTGAATGTTTTGATACGTTCGATGATAAATGACCCCACTAAACCCAATGATTAGAGCGCTACCAATTAGAAAAATCAAAATAAATATTTTATAAAACAAGTTGGACGTTTGATGATAGCTTAAAAAGAATTTCATAGACTCCCTCCCATTACCTGACTATCTTCTTTTATACTAGCACATCCCAGAAAAAGTTCCTATGTTATTTTGAAAAATGTTTCACGTGTGCATCCTTGGTGTATTGACATTCTCGTGGGAACAAGCTATGCTTAAATCAAGCAAAAAGGAAGAAGGTTTTCTATGGTCACGATCAAAGATATCGCCAAAGTCGCTGGTGTTTCACATACAACTGTTTCTCGTGCGCTAAACGATAGCCCATTAATTAAGCCAGAAACAAAAAAGAAGATCGCAGCCATCGCTGAATCTTTACACTATGTGCCCAATGTCAATGCCAAAAGTCTGGTGAATCAAAAATCCTATATCATTGGTCTTTATTTTTCTCATCTATCCATTGGTACTTCCGATAGCTTTTTAGTCGAAGTGATCAAAGGAATCAGTGATACCCTACCATCCGAATATACTTTGGCGGTTCATGAATTATTGCAATCCGATACATTTGATGAAGAGCCGAATCGCCTCGATGGAGCGATCGTGATGAGTCAAAGCGATCGTGATGACGGTTTTATCGCTGCTCTTTCAAAGAAAAACATTCCCATCGTCGTTTTGAATCGTCAATTGCAGGATGCAACCTTGATGAATGTCACTAGTAATGATGCCCAAGGGGTCTATCAAATGATCACCTATGTGCTTGAACAAGGCTTTCGAAAGATCGCCATGATCGAAGGGATCGCTTCCTTTGGCTCCGCTAGAGAGCGTCGCAAAGGATTTATGAAAGCGATTCAAGAAAAGCAGCTTGTCTGCCCGAAAGAATACTTTGTAGCTGGCGACTACTCGTTGGAAAGCGGTCAGCTGGGTGCCCAGCAACTACTCGCTTTACCTGAACCACCTGAAGTGATTTTTTGCGCCAATGATGACATGGCGATCGGTGCGATCAATGCCTGTCATCAAGCAGGACGAAAGATCCCTGAGGAGATCGGTATCATCGGTTTTGATGATAGTTCTTTTTCTCCCTATACGTATCCCCCATTAACAACGATCCGCAAACCAGTCTATGAAATGAGTCAATTGGCAGCAACCCTGCTGTTGCAAGCATTTGCCAATCAAGTAGTTGAGAAACAACATTTCTTTGATACCTCGTTAATCATTCGTCAATCGTTGTAAGCCTCTTGTTTTCAAGAGCGCTTACGCAAAAAATGTTAACGTGTGCATAACTATTTTTTAAGGAGGATTCTATGAAAAAAATTACCGAACAACCCCATCAAACCTATCCAGCCCGAGTGATTCAATTCGGGGAAGGCAATTTTATGCGGGGCTTTTTTAACTGGCAGCTGCAGCAAATGAACAAGAACGGTCTTTTTAACGGCAGTGCCGTTGTGGTACAGCCGATTGATCACGGCTTGAAAGAGCTGTTGGCACAACAAGAAAATCTCTACACCGTTATCTTAGAAGGACTTGTCGATGGCGCTTTATCTCAAACATTTGAAGTCGTCTCCACCATTGATCAAGTGCTGAATCCTTATCAGCAATGGGAAGACTATCTTGCTTTAGCCGAAGACGAGCAACTTGAGATTATCGTTTCTAATACGACGGAAGCAGGTATTGCGTTTCACCCAGAGGATACCTTACACGATACCCCTCCCCAAAGTTTTCCCGCAAAACTGACCGCTCTTTTGTATCGTCGTTTTCAACTACGAAAAAAGGGATTTTTGATCATTCCTTGTGAATTGATCGATCGGAATGGGGAAAAACTAAAAGAGATCGTCTTACAATATGCCGCATTATGGTCTTTGGAATCAGACTTCGTCAACTGGTTAGAAAAAGAAAACACCTTCTGCTGCAGCTTAGTCGATCGGATCGTTCCAGGATATCCTCGCGACAAAGTGGCTCAATACCAAGAGGTTCTTGGCTATGAGGATGCCGTAATGGTCACTGCGGAACCCTTTACGCTATGGGTGATCGAAGGAAACGGCGTAGCCGAAAAGCTCCCTTTGCAAGAAGCTGGGTTGAATGTGATCGTGACAGAAGATATAACTCCTTACCGTGAACAAAAAGTACATTTATTAAATGGTCCTCATACGGCGATGGTTCCCCTCGCTCTTTTAGCGGGTTTAGAAACCGTTGAAGAAGTAATGAACGACCGTGAATTTGCAGCCTTTTTGGATGGTCTTTTTCAGGAAGAGTTGATTCCAATGCTTGATTTGCCTAAAGCGCAGCTTGCAGCTTATGCGGACCAAATCAAAGAGCGCTTCAGAAATCCTTATGTGAAGCATCAGCTGCAATCGATCGCTTTAAACAGCGTCTCAAAATTCCGTGCGCGTCTTCAACCAGTCTTAAGTCGTTATGTCCAACAAAACCAGCAGGTACCAAAACGAATCACTGCCGCACTGGCAGGATTGCTGACTTTCTATCTCACACGACCCTTTCAAGATGATGAGCTAGTGACAACCATATTTCAACAAGTGAAACAATTACCAGCAGAAGAACAGATCGCAGCTCTATTAAAAAATGAGCAACTTTGGCATGCAGACCTGAGCTTTATGACAGAGACAATCAATGAAATGTGCGCATGCCTAAAACAAGACAGACCCCGCCAGTTACTTGCGTCGATTGACACCCCTGAGCCAAGTTTAAAATAAAGGAGAATCTTTATGTCCAGCACATTAACAGAAACACCCGCGCAACTATTGAAATTGCACCCTAAAGACAATGTCGCAGTCGCATTAAAACCACTAGCTGCTAAAACGACCCTTGCATTTGAAGGCAAAACGATCACCCTTTTTGAGGATATTCCACAAGGACACAAAATCGCCCTCAAAGACCTAGCACAATCACAAGACGTGATCAAATATGGCTATCCCATTGGACATCTCTTAGCTGACGTGAAAACTGGCCAATGGTTGCATACCCACAATGTCAAAACCAACCTTTCTGGTACCTTAACATACACCTATGCCCCCGATTTGCATCCCGTCCGTTATCCAAAAAGGGCTGCGACGTTCCAAGGGTACCGTAGGGCAAACGGCAAAGTTGGAATTCGTAATGATTTACTGATCGTGCCAACAGTTGGTTGTATCAATGGCATCGCAGAGATCATTGTTGAAAACTTCAAGAAGAATCATCCGGATCTTGGCACTTTTGATCATATTACGATCCTTAAACATCCCTACGGCTGCTCTCAGTTAGGCCAAGATCATCAAAACACCCGTCAAATTTTAATTGATGCGGTGCATCATCCAAATGCCGGTGGCGTCTTGGTCTTTGGCTTAGGTTGTGAGAACAACACCGTTCCCGAGTTTAAGAAAAACCTGGGTGACTACGATCCAAAGCGCGTCAAATTTATGGTGGCACAGGAAAGCGACGATGAAATTGCGGTCGGCGAAAGCTTATTAGAAGAATTACTGGAAGCAGCAAAAGAGGATCAACGTGAAGCCGTTCCCTTGAGTGAGCTAAAGATCGGGTTGAAATGTGGGGGTTCCGACGGGTTTTCTGGGATCACCGCCAACCCTTTGTTGGGGGCATTTTCTGACTTTTTAGTTTCTCAAGGTGGCAGTACGGTCTTGACGGAAGTACCCGAAATGTTTGGCGCTGAACAAGTCTTGATGGCGCGTGCACAAGATGAAGCAACCTTTGAAAAAATTCTCCATCTAATCAACGACTTTAAAGATTATTTCCTTGCCTACGGTGAACCGGTCTATGAAAATCCTTCTCCTGGCAATAAGGCAGGCGGCATCACTACGCTAGAAGATAAGTCATTAGGCTGTACTCAAAAATCTGGGACTTCCGCTGTCGTCGATGTCTTAAAATATGGGGAAAAACTCCGTAAGCCAGGCTTGAGCCTGCTGGAAGGTCCAGGAAACGACCTTGTTGCCGCTTCTGCACTGGCTTCTGCCGATTGCCAACTCGTCTTATTTACCACTGGTCGCGGCACGCCATTTGGTGCCTATGTGCCGACCATGAAAGTTGCCACGAATCAAGAGATTTATCATAAGAAACCCCACTGGATGGATTTCAACGCTGGCCGCTTGTTGGAAGAGCCGATGGAGGTCGTGCTGGAAGATTTTATTCAAGCGATCATCGATACTGCCAGTGGAAAACCGACGCGTAATGAAGCCAACAACGTTCGTGAGATCGCCATCTTTAAAAATGGCGTGACACTATAATCAAAGAAAAGAGGTCCGACATGTTTTTAAATGAAAACTATTTATTGCCAAATGAAATTGCTCAAACACTATACCATGACTATGCCAAAGAGCTGCCGATTATTGATTACCACTGCCACCTAGACCCGAAAGAAATCTATGAGGATCGGCCGTTTAAAACTATCACCGAGGCATGGCTAAGTGGTGATCATTACAAATGGCGATTGATGCGCGCTTGTGGCGTACCCGAAGAAGCGATTACGGGCAATGCCAGTGATTATGAAAAATTTTTGGCATGGTGTCAAACAGTGCCAAAATTGGTGGGAAATCCCCTTTACAGTTGGACCCATTTAGAATTAAAGCGATTTTTTGAGATCGATCTTCCCGTTACTGAAGAAAATGCCGAAACTTTGTGGAGGCTATGCAACGAAAAATTGCAGCAAAAAGACTTTACCCGAAGAGCTTTGATTGCTCGCAGTAACGTCGAGATAGTTTGCACCACAGATGATCCAGTCGATGATCTTCACTATCATCACCAATTAAGCCAAACCGAGCAACGTTTTCGGGTCTTGCCGACCTTTCGACCTGACAAAGCGTTACAAATCGACCATCCGAATTTTCTTACCTATGTTACCAAACTCGAAAAGAGTGTCGAAAACGCGGTCACTACCTACGATGCTTTCTTGACAGCCTTGCAGGACCGTGTAACCTACTTTCACCAGCATCACTGCCGCTTGTCTGACCATGCACTGGATACTTTAGTGTATGCTGCAGACGAACAGTTATCCCTGGAAGCAATTTTTGCCAAAGCATTAGCTGGAGAATCTTTGGAGGAAAACGAAGTCTCGTTCTTCAAAACCAATGTTCTAGTTGAACTGATGAAGCTGTATCACGAACATGGTTGGACGATGCAACTGCATGTCCATGCGTACCGTAACTGCAATCAACGAATGTTTGAGCGCTTGGGACCAGATACGGGCTACGATGGCATCAATGATCAACCACTGACTCAAAGCTTGCAGAAATTATTGAACGCTGCTGATGCGCAGGACCATTTGCCTCAAACGATTCTCTACTCCTTAAATCCCAATGACTATGATGCACTCGTCGCTTTGATGGGGTGCTTCCAGCAAGAAGGCAATAATAAATTGCAGTTAGGATCTGGCTGGTGGTATAACGACACCCGCGCAGGCATGCGTCACCAATTGACGAAATTCGCAGACGGCAGTGTGATCTTTAACTTTGTCGGCATGCTGACGGATTCAAGAAGCTTTTTGTCTTACACCCGTCATGAATATTTCCGACGCGTCTTTTGTGAATGGGTTGCTGAGATCGTTGTACGTGGTGAAGCACCTGCTGATCTTCGTCAGCTAAAACCATTAGTAGAAAATGTCTGTTATCAAAACGCCAACAACTACTTCAAATTTTAGGAGAAAGACAATGGAAAAAATCGTCATCGTCGGTGATTCCACCGCATCGATCAAAGAGCCTAGCGCTCATCCAGAAACGGGCTGGGGTGAAAAGATCTCACGCTATCTCCCCCAGCATCAAATCGTCAACTTGGCAAAAAATGGGCGTTCCTCCAAAAGCTTCATTGAAGAAGGACGCTTGTTGCAGGCAAAAAAAGAACTATATGCTGGTGATTATCTCTTGATTCAATTTGGACACAACGATCAAAAAACAGATAGTCGTGGTACGACACCTGTAGAATATCAGCATAATTTAGCAACCTTCGTGCAAACGGCACGCCAGCAGCAAGCGACACCGATCCTATTGACCTCGATCACTCGTTTGCATTACGTGGACCAACAGCAACTTGATCCTTTGGCAGTCGGTCCTTACCCAGAAGCAATGCGTGCTTTGGCTACCTCCTTGGATGTGGTCTGTCTGGATCTTTTTGTCGCAACACAACGGTTCTTTTCAGCACTGGAACCACAACAGGCGAAAACCTATTTTCTTCATTTAGAAAAAAACCAGCACCCCAATTATCCAGCCGGCATTACGGATAACACGCATTTGAATGACCAAGGTGCTACAGCCGTCGCCAAATTAGTTGCCAAATGTTTGACAAATGCTCCATTACCGCTTGCACAACAAGTTTTGTTAGATTGAAACTCATTGTTCGTGTTGAATCTTCCCCATTTAGATTAGAAGAAACCATGTATCCCCCAAACTGGTTCGTTTCAGAATTTGAAAGTGACCGCTTAAAGTTAGCATTTTTCGTCTAACTTTGAGCGGTCACTTCCTCTATTCTACTTAGTTTAAAAGGCTATTTAATGATTGAATTTTGATAGAAAGAAAATGCTAACGAAGCTTAATGAGCATCGCACACCCCATTAAGGGAGAAGGAAAAGAAAGGTACCACTTATTTTTCTTCTTTTGAAGCTGGATTCCCTGGCACTCAAATCCGCAGGTATGAAGAATCGTACGAAAATCCATAGGTAGTTCAACCATTGTTTGGTCAAAGTTATGAATGATGAGCAAGGCTTGATCACCAAGTTCCCGTTGAACGATTTGATAACCAGTTGGTTTTCGATAGGAAAGAATCTCACTTCGGACGACAGTTGTCGTTCCATCCTTGATCAAAGGACGACAGTGATCGTAAAAGACGAAACAATCATCAATCACTTTCCACTTCTTTTTGGAAAGCTCATTGATATCGCCGGATAGACATATTCTTCCTAAAAAGGTACTGATCAAAGAATAAAACAACCGTTGGGGTGAATCTTGCTTTCTAATGACCGCCCAAATCAGGCTTTGTCTCGGTAAAAGATGGTCATGCAAATTTGCTGCTATGATTGGGACACTGATTGCCTCATGAGCATCAGAAAAGCTCGACAGATCCGTCAGTTGGATCATTGAATACTCTAAGCGATGACCGCCTGACGAACAGTTTTCGATGATTAAATCAGGCAATTGCTGCTGAATGCGTTTAATAAATGCCTGTATTGCCAACAGCTGTAAGCGACTTTCTTCGCCAAAAGATTCCTTCCCATCAAAACCGATCCCAAAATTTTCATTATAATCGATTTTCAAATATCCGATATCATAGTACTTTAAAAAATTGATTACTCTCTCTTGTAAATAGTCAATGACCCAAGGATCTCGCATATTCCAAAAGCGTCGATTGCCGACGGTTAGAGGCTGTCCATCTTTATTCAATAGATGTTCAAAAAACGTACTGGCAACTGACTGATCTCCGACTGTTTCAATTTCAAACCAAATGCCCGGAATCAGATCATGCTGCTTGATAGCAGCGATCACCGTCTCTAATCCATTGGGAAACTGTGACGAACTTACTTGCCAATCACCATGACTACGTTCCCATCCATGTTGATTGGCATACCAGCCAGCATCAATGACATAATATTGAATCGCTTTCCCTTTTAAGGCAGCCAAATTTTTCAAAGTCATAGCTTCTGTTGGTCGTCCCCAAGATGTACAAAATTCGTTGAATTGGATTGCCAAATCCTCTTCCGTAGGATGCTGTTTTTGTGCCAAAGGTAACGTCAATATCTTTGTTAATCTTTGGGCGGCAATTGCTTCATTCCCGCAAGTGACGGTTAGGTATGCTTTTGGAGTGACAAAAACTTCACCCGGCATAACAGCTTTTAGCCAATGGCCATAATCTCGGTCTGCTAATCCACCCGACAAACAAAAATCCTCATCAAGACGATACGCTTCAAACTGCCATGATCCTGGTTGCGCAAGACTAACTGCCCATGTAATATCCTTTTGTTTGTCATAGATTGCCGCTTGCGGAAACCACCCTCTAACTGGCATCGAACCCACTTGCCCAAATTTTTCTAATCCTACACCAGAAGGCTTCCATGAGGGCTCAAGCTGTAAGTCTTCAAGCAATTGTATGGTTTTACGCCCTTCAAAACTCCACTTGCTTTGATAGCGGATCAAGCTCAAATTGCCTATTGGATTCTCATCATAAAATGGACTAAGATTACTCAATGAGAAGCTTGCCAACATTTCAAGCATCTGGGGAATCTTCGTCCGATTTTCAAAGGTCACATAAGTTTCTATTACTGGAAACCCTATCTGCCAGCTTACATAATGGGTATAGTGATTTCCTCTATCATCAGCTAAGATGGTAGCAATTTCTTTTTTATTCGATTCCTGTTTATCGATTTGTTTCACTAATCGAAGGCTTTTGACTGTTGCACTATTCCGCATCGTACTCCCTGTGCTGAACCCTTTTGGGTAATCATCACCTATCAGTTTTGCTTGAATCAAGGAATCAAATTTGGTCTTTTTAGGTAGCTGTACTTCATGATGCAAAGAAGTTGGGCTAAGGACCCATTCCACAGATTCGGCGGATTGATAGTAGTCGATCGTCATATCGCCAAACACGACCGTGCGTAACTTTTGCATATAACGGTCTCCTTTCATTTGTATACTGCCTACTGATCGATTCCTTTAAAAAAAGCTCTGCGTAATAAGTCCTTGCAATTCAATCACCTGGTTTTTCCCAATTTCAATCTTCGTCGGATTCAAAAATTCCACTTGTTGAAGTTCCAGTTGAACACTTTCGTCCACCCGAAGAAAACAAGCTTCCCCTGTATAATCAATCTTGAGATTCTTAAATTGTAATCGGACCTGTTCACCGTTCCCAAAAAAGTTTGATGTCTTGCGAATCCCAGAAATCGAGCAATTCTCTATCAATAACTGGCGCAAAGGTCGATTATTTTGCATTAGTTTCTTTTCGCCATACTCGTAAACAAGAAACTTATCTGCGTCAGCGATTTTACAATCAATTAAGCGAATGTTTTGGGCATCTTTTTGAATCGTATCTGCCTCAATCGCATAGTATTTAAAAATGGCATGGGTATAATACGTATTTTCTGAAAGGTGAGGATAACGACCTGGACCTTGATACCTACAGTTTTTAAAGGTAATCGTATCGCCACCGATCCTCATTGCGTTGCAAGCTGTATTTAAAAAACAATCTTCTACCATCAGCTGCTCAATGTCATACCCAGCAAAGCAGTCATCTCCACATGCTAGATGACAATCACGGACATAAATGTTGGTGGAATGATGTAGATTGAATCCGTCATGCCCCGCTTCGATGGTTACATTGTTTATTTGGACATTTTGACAGCCATCGATCGTATGACTCCAGTTAGCACTATTTTTAAAACAATAACCAGCTAAATGAACCCCCGTGATTTGGGAAAGAATGATCCCCATCGGTCCACGAAAGCCTTCTTCCCCATTTTCGTCGAAAGTATCTTGACCATCGATCAACGATCCAGGTTCCCCGATGATCTTCACATTTTCTTCTTTAAAAGCCGTGATCATGGCATAAAAATAATACTCAGGTAAATGCCAAATTTTTTTGTAGTATTCATCGTGCAAGTAGTTGATCGTACTTGGTACTTGAAAATCACAATAGTCCGCTAAGTTTTGGCTTCCCCTTAAGATTGCCCCAGATTTTAAACGTAAGGTGATATTTGAATAAAGACGTAAAGAGCCAATCAAATAGTCCCCCTCTGGTATGATTACTTCTCCTCCTCCAGCCTTTCGACAAGCATCGATGCATGATTGAATCGCCTTTGTTTGATTTTTTTCTGAATTTGTTGACACCCCGTAATCAGTGATAATAAACGTGTTCCTTTGGTCTTCCATTTCCATTTCCTCCTGTCCAATAATCATTTTTTTCCACCCAGTCATTTCTCAAAAATGAATACAAGTCAATTATAATGCGGATCTAATTGTTGAATAACTGAAAAAACGATATAATTGGTGTCAGAAAGTTACCTTTCTAATGTCTTTGCTATGAAGGAGTATCGAATGATCTATCAGATTCATTTAAATCTACCAATTTTCAATTTATGGAGTGGGTTGTTTTCGAACAATATAAATCAAACATGGCGCCACAAAGAAACCCATCATTCCGAAAATTTTGAACTTATCTTGCCAATAAAAAACGATGTTTCCTTGACCATCAACGAAAAAGAGGTATTGATCAAAGAAAACGAATGCTTTTTGATACCGCCATATGCGAAAATCAAAGCTGCTGCTACAATTGAACATGAAGTTCATTTTTACTGGCTACATTTCATTGCTTCTTACCAAACGATTTCTTTAAAAGAGCCTATGTTACAAAAAGGCCTACAGGATCTAGCAACACTAACGATGCCAACAGAGTTAAATAATTTTATCTTTCTCCCACAACGTTTCCAGTTAAAGTATCCCGAACGAATCGTTGTTTTGCTTAATCAATTGCTTACAAACGGAAAAAGACAACAATACACACAACGGGGGAATGATTTTTCTTTAACCTTATTACTGATCGCTCTTTGTGATGATTACCTAAATCAATTGGCACATACCGCGAAAAATCATGTCAAAAAAACTGCATTGATTGCCGAGTGGATTCGAGTCAACCTTACAAGTGAACTCCACTTATCTGATATTGCTAACCATTTTGGCTTGAATCCCAATTATCTTAGCCGACTGTTCAAAAAAGAACAGGGAATTGGTATCAAAGAGTATATGGTAAACATCAAAATTGATTATGCAAAAACACTTTTAGCAACAACCAATTTATCGGTCAACGAAGTAGCTGATCAAGCTTTCTTTTCCGATGCAAAACATTTTATGAGGACGTTTAAACAGAAAAATGGCTTAACCCCTTCTGACTATCGAGCAGAAAATGCGCAAACCAATCTAAATTCTAGTCAGATGAATCTTTCCGCCCCGTTACCACAGCAATTAGGTAATGAGGCACTAAAGAAGCTTATCTATCAGATTTTGAAAGAAAATCATCAATAAAAAACATTTGTCCACCTTTGGTCCGTTTTAACGGAACTTGTTCAAGGTGGCTGCAAATGTTTTTTGTTCTTTTATTTAGAAATCGTAATAAAAAAGCAATTTTTCTTCTTCTGCAAGTGCATTTGCATCAGTTGTTTGTTTTTGTCCTAAGACGAGTGTCAATTCAGGGTCTTGCTCTTTTGCAACTGCTGAAAGATCGATTTTTATGATTCGATCCTCATAAAACGGAGCGGTCAGAAAAACAAATCCTCGTCCCGTTCCCATGACAGAAAACATCTCGCTTTCAGCAATTTCTGTTTGATTTGCTGTGATCAACTGATCACCGGCAGCATTTTTTTCATCTGTAATTGACAAGTAACAGTTTGCTGATTGGTTCCACAGTGCAACCTTCCCTCCATCCAAAGGAATTAGTTGGAAAAGATCAGCTTCAACATATTTTTTACTGATTTGTAGAAGACTTGCATCGTTAGCGGATAAATAAGAATTTCGTGTTTCATAAACATACTCGTCGCCTACTTTGGCTAAGGTTCTTTCATACCAAGGTTCTAAGCGTGTTCTTATTCGCAAAGTTAAGCTTGGCGCAGTCTCATAAATCGGGCCATTGTAAAAAGTCAACGTTGAAAAATTCAAATGATCATTATGGATGTACCCTTGGGCGCGCATTGCTGCAGCAGCTTTGCTTGTCCAGGTCGTATCAACGGGACTATCGTGAAAGCGTGCTGCCACTTGTTCATATATTGGGCGCAACTCTCCGCGATTGATGCGTTCACTATCTAGCCGGGTCCAATACCCTCGATTCGGGTTTTGGAAAACGTTCATGAGGGGGGTGAATGGTACCTCTTCAAATAAATTGTACTTGGCAGCCCATTCAAAGGCTTTCACTAAGCGAAAATCATGTAATGAATAAAGATCGATCCCTTGATTCGCAGCGGCTTCAGCCACAGATGCCAAATAGCTGATCCCTAACTGTGCATGTGCTTGGTCACGTCCACTTTCAACCGATTGCCCCGTATCGCTGACATAGACAGCAATCGATCCATTGATATGAATCGACTGATACAGATTGATCGCCCGCTCAACGATCGGTTGACTATCTGTAAAAAGACCAATCGCCATCATCGCATTCATAGCCGCCGTATCCCAGTTGCCGTTTGCTAACATCGGAACCCCTAGATCTTCAATTACTGGATACACAGTATTAATAAGCATTTCTTGGGTTTGGCTGATATCTTCGGCAGTATATCCAGAATAACCACCTTGATAATGCGCAAGTATATCTGCTGCTTCTATTAATTTTGAACTGCTGATCGCAGCGCCCAAAATGCGATCACGGCCATCAATCACTTTTAAGGTTTGCGACCAGCCATTAATGATTTCTGTAGCTTTTTGTGCATAGTCCTCCTCTTCTGTGATGACCCATTGGAGGGCTAAAAAGTACGCTGCATTGCTAGCGCTTTCAAATTTGCCGATATTGCCATGACCTTCTGGAGCACCGCGTCCCACTCCTTCTAAAGGCGTATCTGTAAATGTCAATGCACTTTGATCATTGGAGACCCCTTGTTTAAGTTTTAAATAATCACTATACCAGGGTTCTTTTTTCTCAGCGATTCGTTGTTTCATCTGATCGAGATGTTCAGTGGTCAGTTGGATACCTGGATGGGTAAAGGATCTAGCTTCACTTACTCCTTTTACCGTATACGTTGCCTGCTGATAAGTAACTTCGATGCTTTCAGGCAAATCCGCTACTGGGAAAACAGCTTGAAAATAGTCGCTTGTTTTCTGAACTTTAGCTGAAACATTTAATTGATAGTCATCTGGCAGATCATCACTTGTGATCGGCAACCATCGAACAAACACTTGATTTGCACGTATTTCATGGTCAACAATCAGCGCTCCTGAGAACTCAGTTTCTTCAAAAACAAAGTACGCTGGTCGATTTTGTTGTCGACTAGCAGTTAAGCTTCCTTCCTGCCAATGTAAAAACCAATGAGTAACGGAGGGTTCGTCTCGTAAAGTATCTAGATCTGAAGCGATCGTATAACGGTTTGACTCAGGGTAATAATGAATGGATAATCGTTCATTATCATTGACGGATGCGGCGGTAAAGTTGAATAAAAAGCGTTCGTCTTTCTTTTGATAATAGTTTTTTTGTTCATCTGATTCTGAAAAATAGTTTTGAAAGGTCAGAAATTTACCAGTGGTGGTTGATTGAATTTGAGCTGTCGGTTTTAAAGAACCAGTTATTTTGTGGATCGGTTCCGCCACATACAAAGCAAACGTCTCTGCTTCTTGTTCATTCTCTACTGTGTAAATTGCCCCATTTTCCCTAACGGCAAAGTAACTCCCCGAATCAGTTTTGATTTTCATGTACTTCACTGGTAATGAAGCGTTGGTGAAATAATTACCAATCTTATGTCCCTCTATGGTTTGGGGTACTTCATCAGTTGTCCGTATAATCTTGACATAGGGCGCTCTTGTCGAACGAATTGAAAAAAGTTCGGATGCAGCAATCGATTCATCAAGACTTTTTTCTGTATAAAAGTGGATGGTCACTTCTTGACGATTCGCAGCTTTGGCTTCTTTGATCAAATCAGTGATATCTAACGTAACTACTGCCTCTCCATTTGGCAGCGTGACTTCATACGTTTTCGTATCCTTCAATACGCTAGGCTTATTGTCGTAAGTGATCGTATCAGAATCCCACTGACTCCCGGCTTGTCCTCCACTAGTCAATTCATTGGAAGCCTCTTGGAAAAACAACTGGTTTCCGCCATGAGTAGTCACCATTTCCAATTGGATCTGTTTGATCGTTTCTATGTCTGTCAAATCACTGATAGCTAATTTCATATAAGCTTCTCTTAATTTTCCTACAATTAATTTTTCTCTGTTTCGTTCTTTCATCACTTCTCCATGTTGACCATTAAAGTTTGAGACAAACGCATCATCAACAATGATGATTTCCTCTCTTTCGCTAGCAAATCCTACTTGAACACTTAAAATACTAAGCAACAGGCTACCAAGCAACAAAAACCAAACTTTTGCGATCCCCATTTTCTGCCTCCTTTTTTTAAAAAAAATAGTCAAAATAATCGACCAACGTTATCAGCTATGTCTTGCCTCTTTCCACAAAAAAGCTATTTATGTTTTTCCAGATCTAAAACGCAATTGTGCTTGTTCTAAATGCCAATCGGCTACATTCAATTCATCTTCACGTCCATCTTTTAGCCTTACAGTCAAGGTCTTTTCTGAAATCGTTGCCGACTCAACTTTGCTTTCTTGATCGTACTGCTCGAGAATCGTTGCAAACTGGGCAGTTCGTCCCTCTTTGCGAATACCAACTACTCGCCGATGATCGGATTCATCTCCTAACGGATAATCGCCACCTATCACAATCTCTAATGATGCTGCATCAACGCCGCTGAGATCGATCGTTATCGTTCCAGAAATAGCTTCTGCAATTGGCGTGGCTGGCAAAGCGGATTGGATCACTTGGGTTTCAAATTTGATAGGACCGCCAAAGTAATCTCGGTTCTCATATGGGGATTGTTTGATACCTTCTGTCACTCGTGGTAGTTGATTAATAGGAATTCTCTCCCCTGCGTGGGTCTTGATGACTCCTTCACCCCAAAACACTGCAGGCAAAGGCACGTCTTTTCCACTTCCGTATTCATTCGCAACATAGGTTATCTTAGTTTCTAAAACGATCGTTTGGCTCTTTGCAGGAATAGCTACTTGAATTTCTTCTTTTCCAAAAATCCATGTACCCATCTTGTTTTCATGGAGAACACTCTTTTCCGTTCGAATCTGATAAACCAGTTGCTGTTGTGTTTGACTATATGCTGGCTCCATCCCCACAAAAACGGGCGCATTTTGCGGGTGGATCATGTGAATAGCCAAGTTTAGTAATCCCGGTTGATTTTGACTGGTTCGCAACGGTGTGAGCCAGCCCTTATCATTGTATTTATGCATATCGACCGAAAAAGAAAACCTTAATGGTTCTTGTGCACGGAACCAATGCACATCTGTCATAAACTGAGCGCTTGATAACGGATCATCTGAAAGTTTTTCTGTTGTCTTTTGGTACTCGATATCTTTGCCAACTAAAAAGTACCGAGCATCTTGAAGGTCATTACTAAGTAAATAATCTGCTTCTAGCTCTTTAGCAAAAATTCCCTTTAATCCACTTGCATGGTATAGACAATCAAAAGCATGGGTATCTTCTCCTTCCAGATAATCAAGTACAATGACATAGTCATCGGTCACTACAACTGCTCGTCGTTGGAGGATCTCTTCAGTAAAAGCGGATCTTTGGCTATATTCAGGTGTCTCATCAGGAATAAACACGCTTCGACCTTCTTGCCAGCATCTTTCGCGAAATGTCTCAGCGTTGCCGACTCTCCAACCACCATAAGGCGGTTGACACCATTTCGTACGAATTTCCTGAACAATGTATTGGTACTCTGTCTCGCTTACACACGCCAACGTTTTCGTTGGTGCCGGATCTTGCTGCTTGAGATCAACAACTGTCATATTATGGGTGAGCGAATTTTGAACATAAAACTTATACATAAACGTATGATAGGCATACCAAACATTTTCCGGGTTATAGAAACTTTTCCCAAAACGTCGCATCGAGTTTAACGCTAATCGATCATAGTGTCCATGAGCTCCCCCTAAAATTCCGCTCTTCAAAGTTACTTGATATTGTTGTTCGGCAGAACGCTTCGGAGCATTCGAATGCAACAAAGCAATGCCAGCAACCTCAGCGATGACAGCCTCACGATAGGGAACCTTTTTCTCATGAGGAGTATCTGACAACTGAGCGACACCAAAACAAAGATCACGGTCCTCGGGTCGAATCGTCCTAAGCAAAGAGAGATACGCGGGTTTTTGATACAAGCGGTAAGCTAAATCGTATCTTGGGTCCATTAGATGGACACCAACTGCTCGCGATTCACAGGAATCATTCATGCCAAATATCACGCCAGTTTCATCATAATAATCGATCATGCTATCGGTCAGCATTTCAATGGAACGATAATTTTTGTCAGTAGGACCCCAGACTTCTGTGGAAAGCCCGTCAATGCGATCACTTTCATCTAAACCTTTCTGATGAAGATCATAGTATGGGGCATAATTTGCTGGGACTCTTTGCAAATGCAACTGGTAACCCCATTTGTTTACAATCTGACTGATTTCTAAAAAAAGACCCATTGCTAGCAAGTTGTAACCAATGGACGCTTCATACCACCAGCCATCATTTAGGATTCCTTTACTGATATGCTCGATCACCCCACCAGGACAGTGTAAAAAGTAATCAATCTTCTCCAGATCCTGTAAAGCAGCAGCACAAGCAATGACCCCAGCTAATTCCGCTAAATTCCAATTCGATATTTTCCCCCGATGGCATTCATCCCGAATAATGGACATAAATAGTCGAAAGGCTTCCTCAATCTTTTGTTTGTCATCTTTTGTAAGCAAACCGCTATGCTTCAATCGATCATAAGTTAGCGCAGCGTGTTTAAAAAACTCACCTTCATGGACTAATTCTTGATTTCCTGCATGTGGTAAAACAAGGTATCCTTTTTCATCGTCAACCAATTCTTTCAAGAATTCAGCCGCTTTTTTTCCAAATACTTCTTCCTCACTCAGCAAATAAATCAACGCAGCATTTCCTGCTTCGTCTGATTGCCTACTCATAAAAAGATAGGGCAATTCAGGATCGATTTTCGGTACCTGCCAAAGCTTAGCCCTTTGATAAAGCTGTTGGTACTTTGCCTGCGCCCATGGTGTGCTGCCTATTTTCTCTTGGATCTCATGGATATCAGCGCTTGAAAGGGTGGTCGTGAACGTTTCTTCGTAACGACCCGTTATAAAGGTTAAGGTTTGCGTAAAACCTCTACGATCAATGAGTTGGATTTTATGCTTTTCTGAAGCCAATGGACCAAAACGGAGATCATCAAATACACTGAGGAGAACCACTTTTTCTTCAAAAGGCTTCAGTTCTAGCCCTTTGATTGGTTGATCCGATCCGCTCTCATGAAGCAGTGTCGTCAAAATCTCCCAGCCCATTTTCTGCTGCGCGATCTGAACAAATTGTGGTTTTGAGGTGGTATTCGTCAAAGTTATCTCATAATCGACTTGTTTTTTCTGCAATGCTTTTCCTTTAATTGTAGCATCCATATATACGCAGGGTGCCGCAATAATCTCTAGTTGTTTGATCGTCTCTTTTTTTACCCCCCAACACTCAATGCCGACAATAGCTTTTAAATAAATCAGCATTCCTTGATCAAATCCAAACTGGCTGAAAGGCACATATTGGGTTTGCCCCGAAAGCAGCACTACTTCAGTTTCAAAAAAACGGATCGCCTCTTCTTGTGGATTGCGATTTACACTGCATGCCAAACGAATCTTCATCCGCTTGTTTTTTTGCGCCCCCACTTCTAAGCGAAGGCCCCACCAACCTAGCGCATTGGCTGCACACGGGTGGTACTGGATAAATCCATGTTCGACCCAGTGCATTTCTCTTTTAGAATTTGAAAATAGCCAGATACACTTGTTTTCCTCTGATTGTTCATTCCACGATAAAATATCATAAGTAGTTGCTTTCTTTTTCATCTTCGACTCCTTGTTTCGACCAGTGCAATTGTTTAAATCTTTTCGGTGTGACTCCGAAAAATCGTTTGAAATTTTTGGTGAAATACGATTGAGAAGAAAAACCTACTTGTTTGGCGATTTTTACGATCGGCAAATTGGTTGTCAAAAGTAGTTCCTTTGCTTTTTCCAAACGTTTTTCCGTGATATATTCACTTAACAAACGACCAGTCAACTCTTTGAACGTTGCTGCCATATAATTTGGACTCAAAAAAACTTGTTCAGCAATCGTCTGATTGGTCAGATCCCCTGCCATTTGTTGCTCAATTATGCGATCGATTTTTTCAATGATCGACAAATGCGCCTGCTGGTCAAGGTTTTGATAATTGATCAGTAATTGCTCAAATAGTTGGTGCATTTTTTCTTCAATTTGGTCAAAGGTTGTTAATGCCATGATTTCTTCTGGAAAGCGACGTTGTTCTTCTTCAGCAAGAAAGTTACTATACTCGTTAACTTTACGAAGGAGATTCATACAGGTCGTTTTCATCTCCTCAGCATCTAATCCGACAAACTGTTTTAATAACCGAAAAAAACTGGTCAATGTCTCTTGAATTTCACTTTGGCAAGACTGATGCAATGCCTCAACTAGCTTTCTTGAGGATTTATTGACTTCGTTGTTTCGCTCAAAACGAAATTGTCGCCATTTTTTTCTTTGTTGTTCAACACGCCAATACGTTAGATTCGTTCGTGACCAAAACAAGGCAATTGCCATCACCATTCGAGCTTCTTGATAGCTTTTTACTACATTACCGTCACTACGATAACTACTGTAAAACCCCTTTTGTCCAGATAAGATGATTCGCTCATACGTAAAATGAGTAAGTGTTAAAATAGAGATTCTATTGCCTTCTATTTCACCCTCGATCCCTTCACCTTCTGTAGGCATAAATCCTTCAGCATCCAAAACAGTAACGATCCCGGTATTTTTAACCAAGGGTATGATCTCCCGTTTGAAGAGAAGATCAATTGTTTGCCTTTGATGCTTGCGTTTGGTTTCTATTTGGATTTCTTGCAAGAGCTTGATCAAAGCTTCTTCTAATTCCTTCTCATCAATTGGCTTTAACAAATAGTTTTGAACGCCATGTTGAATCGCCTCTTGTGCATAAGAAAATTCGCCAAAAGCGGATAATATAATGATTTTTGTTTCTGGAGCCTGTGTTCTGATTTTCTTTGCCAATGCAAGTCCGTCCATGATGGGCATCTGAATATCTGAAAGAACGATTTCAGGAGTGGTTTCTCTAAACATTGCTAATCCTTCTGCGCCATTTTTGGCTAATCCGACGATTTCAATCCCTAGATTTTGCCAATCAATCGATTGAGCGATGCCATCACGACTGATTTTTTCATCATCAACAATCAAACAGCGATACATCCGTTACGCCTCCTTCGAAACCTGTTTTTTCCAACGGTTGAGCAAAATCGTCGTTGTAAGATATAAAGGGAGTGAAAAACTCAGAATCGGAATGATCCCTGGTATAAGTAAACTTAATACCAAGACAGCACTGTAACTAACGATGATTTTGATTGAAGAAAACTGCCAGAATAAAGGTAGTAAAAAAGCATTTTTAAGTAGCGCTTTTGTGGATAACGAAAAATGTACTTCATTCAATGAAAAATAAGGTACGACCAGAACGAGTAAATAGAGTAAACTAAGGTACGCCGCTCTTTCTAACAGCAAAGAATTTTGAATAAATAAAACCCTACTGAACAGTAAACCTGTACAAATCAGAGACAATAGGAGCGAAAGCCAGAAGAATTTTTTGATATTCTTTAGGTAGCAATACCACGCTTCTTTTAGCCATGAAAACTCATTTTCTGAAACGAGTGCCTTACGAAAAACTGCTACAAGTGAGATCGTTGCTGGTAAAGCGCCAAAAACCCCTCCACCTAATAGGACAAAAAATAACCAACAGAGATTCATCGCTACCAAACGACTAAATAAAAGCGTCGTTTCATAGAGCCAAGCAGCCCAATTCTCTTTCACCTCTTCATCACCTCCATAATGAGGAGGATCACCCAAAGAAATAGACCTTTCTAAGAGTGATCCTCAAAATGATTTAACGTGCTGCGAACCATGCTTGAGCGATCGTTTGCTCAGATTCTACACAACGGTCGTATCCTAGATTTTTCGCTTTCTCAATCATTTCATTCTTTAAGCTATCAAATGTTTCATCATCTCGGGCATAGATCATTTGCCATGAGTATTCTTTAATGACTGCACCTACTTGATTGTAGCTCAAGTCTAGTTCATCCCCTCGCTCAACTAATGGAACATCTGCGATATCGTAAGATGCTAGCAAGCCATTTTCAAGCAAGTATTCTTTTGAATTTAGCGCACCATCGTGATCTTCTGTCCACTGTTTATCTAACTCTGTCGCACTTTCTAAAAGCGTCGTTTCCCAAACGGAGCGATTTGCTGGTTCGTTCAAAATTGGACTTACGGATTGTTGATCCACACTTGGTCCATTGACTAATTTTTTGAACGTCTCTGATAAAGCACCGCCACCTGCTTCTTCTGGTGCCTGTGCTTCCCAGCTGCCGCTGCCTAATTCTGTGAGATAGGGTTTGCCATCATCATTGATATCCCACATGATTCCTTGAGGACCGTTTTCCCAGAACAAATGTCCTTCATCAGAATATAGGAATTCCAAAAGTTCTAATGCTTTGTCTTTGTTCTTTGCATTCTTACTAACCGCCCAGAACCAGTTGTTCCCGTAGGTCGTCGTTTTTTGATCCGCTACTAGAAGTTCATTGTTTGGTACTAGCTTGTACCCTTTGCCTTGACTGGTTAATTCGGGATTGACGGGATTAAAATTCAGCTCGCCAGTGTAGCCCCATGGCATGATCGCCGATTGTCCTTTTTCCGCCTTCTTTAAATAGTCCTCCCATGTCTGTGAAGCAGAATCGGGATCTAGCAATCCTTTTTTATGCAGATCATTCGCCCATTTCAACGCTTGCAGATACAGACTATCTTCACTCAAAATATCTTCATAACTATCATCAAGGACAGACACGTTGATGAACTCATAGCGATTTACACCATCAGTATCAGTATAACCTTGAGATTTTGCTATACTACGCAATTGGTTGACACTATTTCCATCCCATTCGCTGAACAAGGAAAGAGCATAAAATTTATCTCCATTTTCAGTTTCAGGATGTGCCTCGACCATTTGCTCTGCCAAAACCCCGTAATCCCAATACGTTTCAATTTCTGGACTGCCTAATTCTTTATAATAATCATAACGCATTGACGGCAACCAGGTCGGATTCGTTTTGGTTACTTCTGCTTCTTGGGAAACGGTGGTTGGTATGCCGTACAATCCCTCAAAAATAGTCTCAGCTCGAGCTACGGCGTCCTCAAAACGGGTAACATTCGGCAGTTTCTCCTTATACTCAGTCAAATCCTCGATAATACCAGCCGTTTTTGCTCGATTCAAATCCTTTTGAGTTGTAAAAACGATCAAATCCCCCAATTCCCCAGTAGTCAATCGCGTCTCTAATCGACTTGTCCCTCCGACACTGTTAGGAATCACATTTACATTGACGCCTAATTCATCTTGAAGATATTTCCCTACGTACCCTCTGATCTCTCCCTCATAGGTACTTGACATTGAATAAATCGATACATCCTGAGCACCTTGAGGCTCATCAGTGCTTTCGTTGTTGCTACCGCACGCTGCTGTCCCCACTAACAGTCCGCCTAACATTAATGCTTTCCCAGTCTTTTTTAAATCCATTCTCTTTCCTCCTAATTTTTTTATCCTTTGACCGCTCCAATCGTTATTCCTTTAACAAAGAAACGTTGAAAGAACGGGTAAATGGCAAATATTGGTAAAACGACCATCATTGTCACCGTTAATTTGACGGACTGAGCTGTCTGCGCCGTAGCAGCAACTTGATCAATAGAGATGTTTCCCGAATTGATTTCATTCGCTAACGCTGTGGACTGTGTCAAATAACGGTAAAGCACATACTGCAAGGTATGTAAATCCTCACGCGTTACATAAATCACTGTATCCATAAAACTATTCCATTGTCCAACTGCGCTGAAGATGGCCAAAGTGGCTAAAATCGGCACCATTAGTGGCAAAGCGATTTTGAAAAACATCGTGATGATCCCAGCACCGTCCATCTCTGCCGATTCCTGCAAAGAACTTGGAATACTAGACTCGATATACGTTTTAACTAAAACAATGTTGTAAGCTGAAACCATACCCGGAATGACGTAAACGAGAAAGTTATCCAATAAGCCTAGGTAATTGAATAACATATAGACGGGAATCGTCCCCGCGCTGACATACATCGTTGAAATAATAAAACGGTAAACAAATTTGCGCCCCGTCATTTTTTGTTGGGTCATCATAAAGCCAAGAAATCCTGAACATAAGACAGTCAACGTCGTCCCAATAACGGTCCGAGCGACGCTGATGATAAATGCATTTGTGATATTTGGGATCTCCAAAATTTGTTTATAATTTTGAAAATGAATGTCTTTAGGTATAAACAAGACTTCCCCCATTGCACTCAACTGATTGTCACTGATCGTATTGATAAAAATATAGTAAAATGGGTAAGCACACAAAAACATGAAAAGAAAAAAGAATAAGATATTGAAGAAATTAAATACTCGTTCACCTATCGACAACGTATCTTTTACTGAATAGGCTTTATTTTTTTTACTAATAGCTGCCATACTGTACTCCCCCTAGAAGATCGATTCACCGCGAACGGTTTTTGACAAACGGTTAACTGAATAGAATAAAATCAAGCTGACGACCGTTTTCAAAATACTGACAACCGTTGCTAAAGAGAAGTTCCCTTGACCGATCCCGATGTTGTAGGTATAAAGATCTAGTACTTCTAGCGAACTTTTCGTCATCGCATTAGAGAAAACGAAATACTGTTCCATTCCAGTATTGATCATGTTGGCAACACTCATCATGAGTAAAACGAAAAAGGTTGGCAACAAACCCGGAATCGTGATATGAAGAACTTTTTTCAAACGATTCGCACCATCTATACTGGCAGCTTCATACAATTCTTGATCGATCCCATTGATCGCCGCTAAGTACATAATGGCGCTCCAACCGATGCCCTTCCATACCCCTAAAGCCGTCATTTTCAGCCACATATGACTGTTATCTAGCAAAAAATTGATTGGTGTATCAATAAATCCCCAGTCAACCAATAGATTATTGATGACCCCATTATCAACTGATAAAAAGGCAAAAACTAAAGAATAAACTAAAACCCAACTGACAAAATGTGGCGCAGTCGTCATGGTTTGAATGAGCCGTCTTAGTTTACTGCTTCTAATTTCGTATAATAAAATGGCAAAAAACATTGGTAACACACTAGTTGCTAACCCTAAAAAGCTCATACCTAGTGTGTTTTTCATCACGCGTATGATGATATTCACTTGTTCTCTGGAAGAGATCAACATTCGAAACCATTTGAATCCTACAAATGGCATATCTGCCAAAGAAGCACCGGGTGAATAATCAATAAAAGCTAAATACCAGCCCAACATCGGCAAATACCCAAAAACTAGAACAACTAGCAAAAAGGGCAACACCCAGTACAATAGCTTATTTCCAGTGGAAAATAAGCTCTTCTTTCTTTTAATGGTTGCTGTACTCATTTAAAAACCTCCTTCTAAAGCTCCTTAGTAAACGCTTTCTTATATAGAATTATACGATTTGAGAAGGATTGAAAACTGGTAATATTCACCGAAAATGGTAATATCTACCACAATAAAACAGTTTGATCCTAAAGCACGCTTTTATTCAACTCAATTTGAAACACACTTCCTTCCCCTTGTTTTGAAAAGAATTCTACCCTCACCTGATCCCCATAAGAAGATTTCAAGATATTGATGATGGATTGCAAGGAAAAGCCTCCCTTTTTTAGCTCTAATTGTTCCCCGCTGCGAATTTTCTCTACTATCTCTGGTGAGGCACCCGCGCCATTATCTGCGACTAGAAGGATTAATGCTTCCTCATTTTCAGCAACAGTAACTTTGATTTTCCCTTGACCTTTTACATAGATACCATGCTGAAAAGCATTCTCTGCTAAGGGTTGTAAAATTCGATGAAGAATTTGAATCGACTCTACATCGATTTCAGGATCAACAGCAATCTCATAGTCAAGTTGATCTGCAAAGCGTAATCGTTGAATGGATAAGTAATGTTTCACTAAATCTAATTCCTCTTTTAAAGAAACGAAGTTTTTTCCTTTCGCTAAAATGAGTCGATAATACTGAGCGAGATCGTTCGTTATTTGAACGACTTGCTCTGTCTCACCTGCTTTTGCACACCAAGAAATGATTGCTAACGTATTGTATAAAAAATGGGGTTGAATCTGTGCTTGAAATTTACTCAACTGCGCCTTTCTTTTCAAGGCTTCATCTGATTTGATCTTAAGCAGAAGGTTTTCTAAATCTTCAATCATTTTATTAAAGGTTGCTTCTAGTTGACCAACTTCATCATTACTCGAAATGGCGATTTTGTGCGGTAATTGCTGACCATTCGTCAATTTCATTTTTTCGCATAACCTTCGAATCGGAGAAACGAGCCATTTATAGAAGATATTCGTAAAAACGATCATCATACTGAGCAAAAAAATAATCAAAATGAAATTGCTATTCAGAAAATCCTTTAACGACACACGAAAATTTTCTTTCGCATAAAAAGTCAGCAACTGCCACTGATTTTTTAATGGAACTTCCTGAATCAAGTAATTTTCCTTATCTTGGTGATCAGCAAACAGCAATGGATCATAGATCACTGCTCCGGTAGCATCTAAAATAGAGAACCCACTTTGATTGTCGAGATTTTCATTCACCGATTGGAAAAGAAAAAGAGGATTGACATACAGATTGATCCAGCCCTTTTTCCGCTGATTCGATTCAAAAGGATTGATTGGAAAATGATAATATAATTGCTGATCTTGATCCAAATACCAACCGAAGGTCAAGGGATCTTCCTGATACAGCTGATGATCAGTGACCATGCTTTTAGATGAAACAGTATATTGAAGGTCGTACAGCTGTATCTGTATACTTGCCAGTGTCGGGGTGGTAGAAAGAAGTTTGCGTATAAGAGGAATGACGGTCGTCTGAAAATCAAAGGAAGGCTGATCGTTGATCGTCCTTTCGGAAACATATCTTTGTAAAAAATTGATAAACTCATTGTCTGAGACCAGCTCGATGCCTAACTCTTCGATCGATTCAATTCCTACATTAAAATTCGTCTGATTTTTTTCACTGGCATTCTTTAATAAAAGTTCTCCTTGGTCCAACAGTACTCGCTGCGATTGAAGATAAAGATAAGTAGATAATATGAGAAAAAAGGTGAGAAACAAGCTACTTAAACTAACGATCATTTTTTTGAGCAAAGACTGCTGTCGGATTAATTCAAAAAGTTTATTCATTTGTAATCTCCTCTCCGACAAAAAGTAGACGCTTACATAATTGTTATCGCCATTTGACTACTCTGTTCCTGCGTGATTCTGAGTTCATGATACTCGATCATTATTCATACGATCTTCTTTTGCTCCTCAAGGCTCTTCATTCTTTGAAAAAGGCACAGACTATGGGCAATCTGGCGCTGCTCATTCATTCTGTGCCCGTCTTTCTTTTATTTTGTCTTTCATGCTATCTCGTTCTATCCTTGAACAAAACGAGCGAACAATGAATGAATCGCTTAAGCAAAACCCGCTGATTCACTTTACGCCCTCTCACGAATGGCTTTCCGTGTAAGTAAAGAAATCAAAATCTGCGTAGGATCGATGATTATCCATGTCTTGTGCACAGATACCTACCATTGCGCCGGTAAAAGCTAGTTTCCCGTTTTCTTTGATAAAATCACTACTTAATTGGGCAGCTGAGACCGGATCACCAATCATTTGCCATGGTTCATCCCCGACAGCATATGAAAACTGTGCCCATTCATGATCCACTTCCACTGCTAAATGAATGGCAAGATTCGGTTGGATAACTAATCGTTCTGAAGCATATTGAAACTGATTGATCGCATCTGTTTCTAATTGGATATATTTTTCTTTGGTTTCCTCATCGTAGGAAACATGCAGGTAATGCCAATTATCTGTATCAAAAAATAAGGTCAAACCTGCTAATTGTTGAAACGACTGTGGTTCAAATTCCATTTTGGTTTCTACGCGAAAGGCAAAATGCTGCCAACGTCTGGCAATCAACGTCTGACGATGCAAACTCGTTATACTTTGTTGACCGTAAAGACGTAAATATCCTTTTCTTTCTAAAAGTGAGCACTGGCTGCCAATTGGCTGTCGAAGACTTTTAAAGTAACTTGGCAAAGTCGGCTCATCAAAATCTGTCCGAGAACTATGGTCTTTTTTTTGAATGACTTCTTTTGCAATACTTGGTTCATCAATCAAACGTTCTGGCGCAGAGGTACCAGTAGCTAAACGAGGCCAGCCATCGATCCACTCTATTTTTTGAAGGGCGGTTTCCCGACCTAATGGACAATAGCCACGCTCCGTCAATGGGCGTGCACAAATGTGAACGATATACCATTCATCAGCCGATACTTGAACAAAAGAAGCATGACCACTTTTTTGTAACGGATTTTTCGGATCATTTTTAGTTGTTAAAAAAGGATGATACGGTGAAAGCTCATATGGACCCATCACCTGTTTTGCTCGACATACTGTCGCAGCGTGACTATAATCGGTTCCACCAGCAGCTGCTAGTAAGTAATACCAACCATCTTTTTTTAGGATCTGTGGCCCCTCACAGACCCCCAGATCTGTTCCTTCAAAGAATTTTTTTCTTTCCCCCACCAAAGATTTTGTAGCTAAATCGAATTCCTGCATCACAAGACCAGCAAACCGTTTCTTTTCCAAACGATGGTCAAAAAGCATACTCATTAGATAATGTTTTCCATCATCATCATGAAAAAATGCCGGATCAAATCCACTGGCAGTGACAAAGACAGGTTCACTCCAAGGTCCAGTAATTTCTTTTGCCGACAGTACATAATTCAGTGTGTCTTTGAATGCCGTTCCTGTTTTCACATCAGTGATCAACAACCAAAATTGCCCTTCGGAGTAGCTTAAGTGTGGCGCCCAAATACTACCGGAATTTAGATTGCCCACTAAGCTAACAGTGGTCTCGCCTTGTAACGGCTGAGCAACTAGCGTCCAATTTACTAAATCAGATGAATGATAGATTTCAACACCGGGCATCCATTCAAACGTTGAGGTTGCTAGATAATAATCAGATCCGACTTTGACTACACTGGCGTCAGGATTAAATCCTCTAAGAATTGGATTTTCTATCATTTGCTTTCCTCCTGGTGACATTCAGTGCCATAAATTTCAATTTGTGTTAGCGCTGGAAAGGGTGATTCATCATGATGCTTAATCAATTCCTTTAATAAAATTGAGGAAGTACGGATTTTGGTAAAGCTGAAATATTGACGATCGAGTTGATTCGTTGGTTTCAGGATTTCTTGTTGTCCGTTGGAAAATTCGAGTGTCACTTGCGTCCAGTAACTATCATGAGGATAGTCTCCTCTAAGAACCAAAGCGATTTTGTCGATCTCAACGTTGCGACCAAAATCGATCGTCAATTGCGCATCCGCTTGTTGATTGATGCCCCATGATTGATATGGAAAAGACCCGTGGTTCTCGTTGGCGATCATGCCATCGATCGCATTTCTTGCAAAAAATGTCGAATCATTTCTAGTTTCCACATTGGCATAAGCATGAGGATAGGCGCCACTATGATTCTTTTGATCATGGGCATTCACTGCCAAATTTCGATAGGCGTTGATTTCGTATTCTTTTGCTAACCAGGCGTGTAGATAATGGCGTTTTCCTGAAAATAATTTAGGTGAATACGCTCGCCGTAGCGTGTCTTCTGTAATAATTGGAAAAATCCATTCACTTTCTTTCAAATAAACCAGACTTGGTGCAAGTGCCTCATCCACTTGCAGCCAGACGAATAGTGGCGCTTTCGTCGTTGTAAGCATAATTTTCTCACCGGCTTGATAAGTCCGATCTTTAAATGCAAGATAAACTTCTTCTGAGTGGGTATGTTCCTCGATCGTGTGCCCCTCATGATCAATTAGTTTTAGTGTCAGCATATTATGTCTCCTTTATCGGCATAATTTTCCATCTTGTTGCAAAAAAATCTTCCGACGGTTTGGGAATCATTAGTCCGATTTCCATCAACTCAGCGCCGGATCGTACCGTTTCATTGACTTGATACAGTTGGTCATTCTTTAAGGATTTCAGCTTTAAGCGCTTTGGAACTGTGTTTGGTTTATTTAAAATATTGATATGAGTAACGATCACTTCACTCGTCACTAAGTTCTGTTTTTGCCATGCGTATTCATTTTGTGAATCATAGACAGCGAGTCTCGTCTGTTGACCAAATTGGAGTGTTTGCCTTTCTAGCTTGTACTGCTTGATCTGCTGTGCCAAACAATCTTTTTCTGCTTCAGATAATGCTAAAAGATTCAATTCATATCCAAAATTGCCTTGTTGAGCCACAAGTGCTCGTGTGTGAAGGGAGGTCACTCTGCCTACTTGGTGATTCGGCGATGCTGTGACATGGCAGCCCATCGTGCTGGGCGGATAAAGCAGTGAGGTCCCTTTTTGGATTTCTAATCTTGCGATGGCATCAGAGTCATCACTTGTCCAGATTTGAGGCGTGTAATATAGCATGCCCGGATCAAAACGACCGCCACCTCCAGCACAGCTTTCTATCAAAACATTAGGAAATCGCTTAGTGATCGTTTCTAAGACATGATATAAGCCTAAAATATAGCGATGAGAAAATTCTTGCTGATGTTCTTTTTTCAATCCACTAGAAAAGCTGTCAGTGATATTGCGATTCATATCCCATTTCAAATAATTGATCTCATAGGTATCTAACAACCAGGTTATCTGTTCAATCAAATATTTTTGGACTTCATTTAAAGACAAGTCTAAAACATACTGATATCGGACTTGCTGTGGTCGACGATTTGGTACACGTACGATCCATTCGGGATGCTGCTGGTAGAGAAGGCTTTTTTTCGATACCATCTCTGGTTCGATCCATAAACCGAAATCGAGTCCTAGCTCTTTGATTGCCGTAATCAGTTGTTGCAAACTGCCCCCCAATTTTTCTTGATTTGGTGTCCAGTCACCTAACGACGTTCGTTCATTTTCTCGCTTGCCAAACCAACCATCATCTAAAACAAAGCATTCGATTCCGATTTTAGCGCCCTCATTAGCTAATCGCAAAATGCGTTCTTGATCAAAGTCAAAATAGGTTGCCTCCCAATTATTCAATAAAATCGGACGCTCTTTGTTTTTAAAAGCACGAGGTACGACACAGTCCTCATAAAAAGCATGAAATTTCTGACTCATTTGATTCAAACCATCTGCATACAAGAAAATCGCTTCTGGCGTATCAAATGATTCACTCGGAGCTAATGTCCAACTAAAGTCGAAAGGATTGATCCCGATTTGCATCCGGGTGTTTTGATGCATGTCGACCTCGGCGCTTGCAACAAAATTCCCACTGTACATTAATTGACAAGCGATGACCGCACCAGCTGCTTCTGTGGTATCTGGGGAAACTAACGCTATAAAAGGATTTTGTCCATGACCACTCGCCCCACGTTTACTATCGATTCCCTGCAGCCCCTGAACAAGTTTGCGTCTTGAAAGATGCATTTCTCTACCCCAAGCCCCTGATAAAAGTAATAACTCAAAATCATCCGTTAAAAAGTCAAGATTGAGAGACATCGCTTTGGTCAATACGACCTCCTGATCTGAAGGATTACTAAAGGTGACCGATTGTGTAAAGACATCTTGCTCCTGAAACGCAGTGATCTTTAGGTGGAGACTCACTCCTGTATAACGATCGCTTAATTCAATAATTAGATAATCAAGCCTTTCAGTATTTGCGTAAGGCAATCCATTAAGTGGCTGTTTGATTTTACTAAATGAATGATCAACGTATCTAAAATCCGAAAGACGGCTGCCGTCAGCGTAAATTTCTTGATGAGCTGGACTTCTTAGATCAGAATTGCCAAATGCAGGATAGCCTACAGGTAGCTGTTCCAGCTTAAAGTTTTCAATACTGTCGGTATCAGCCAGATAGCTTGCCCTTGGAATCTCCGTGATCACATAGGATAGATCACTTTTGGGTAGTTTTTTTCCAAAATAAGCCAAAGTTAGATAGCCATTCTCTGTGACTATAAAGCTAAGTTGGCTGTGCTTTGTTGTAAGCGTGATCGTTTCTTTGCCTGAACAGTTCATTGATCGCTCCTTTTACCAAATCAAAAAATCTTTATCTAGCAAGCGTAAAATCGCTTCGACAAAATAATAATCACTGTAAATGATCGGCACTTCTGTCCACGGTTCATCGTGATAGCTGCCTGTTGCGCAATCAATCAAACCGTCTTTTTCCTCATCCCAAATCGCATAGTTGGCCTCTGTCGCTTTTAAAATATTGATCGCCGCATCTGTGTAAAGATCTTTTTCTAAATCGTCTACGTGTTTTGCGATTTCCAATAGGCCACAGGCAGCACACAATCCAGCAGAAGTATCGATCATCACGGGATTTTTAGGTGAACGAAAATCAACAACTGGTACCCAGTCTGTTTTCGAGACTTCCGCAATAAAATAGTGAGCAACTTTTTTGGCTGTTTCTAAATATTCCTTTTTCCCCGTATGCAGATAACTTAATGCAAATCCATAGATTGCCCACGATTGGCCACGAGACCAAGCAGAACCTGAGGCATAGCCTTGTCCGGCTGGTGTTTCAACTAGTTCACCGTTTGTTGGATCAAATACACCGATATGATTGACTGAACCATCTGGTCGAACGATGTGATTCATTACTTTGTCGGCATGGTCTTCTGCTATATAACGAAAACGTGGATCACCGATTGCTTCTTCTGCCCAATACAACAAGGGAATATTTAGCATCGAATCAATAATGACCCAACCGGAACGATCGCGATTCCAAGAGCGAATAAAACCTCCTCTTGGATTGTAGCGACCCGCTAATAGATGTGCAGCATGTAGTCCTCTTGCTTTTGAACGCTCATTTTCCGTCAAACGGTAATTAGCGACCGCTGTATGCAGCCACATAAACCCAACATCATGATGCAGTCCGGTGTATTGATCGAAAGCTTTATCCAACCGAACTTCATTTATTTCTGCTGTTTCTTTATAGGCTGGTTTCCCAGTTGCGTGATACATCTGCCACAACATCCCAGCCCAGAACCCATTGGTCCACCACACGGGATCTGTTACACCTTTATCTTCTTCATATAAACCTGTCATCTCATTAGGAATGTACGGAATTTTTTCCCCCACCCGTGCTACTTGTACTTCTAATTTGTGGTCGATTTTTTCAAAAATTTTTAGCGCCCATTGTTTGATTTCATCATTCATTTCGCAAATCGCTCCTTTTTAATTGTTAAATCAACGTTTCCCCTAAGTTGAAACGCATTATTCGTTTCATGAAAAGTCACTTTTGGAAGCAGCTGCTTGTTTTTTTGACCAATGATATGCGCAGCCAAAACAGTCCGCCCAGCTTCGATCATAGTCGTTAACGTCGGAACTGCATTTTTTTCACTAGAATAAATATTGGTATTAGGTCCTTGAGGAATCACTCTGGCAGTTCGCACATCACCAAGATTACGAATGATCGATTCCCCTTGTTCGTTTTCAATAGCGCAAGAATTCTCCTGAATGATCGCCTGATTGTATTTGCGGTTCCAATTTGCCAAAGGAAAACCACCTTCAACCACTTCCAACGGTTGGTTTGTAAGAATCTCATGAATGCGGATATGATTGGCAGCGTCGATTGGAACCAAATACGTCGTGATCGAAACCTCTTGCCAGACATGCCAAAAACTAACCCCATAGGAATCATACATCTTTGTTTTTTCAATTTTCCCACGGGTCATATACTGCTCATGACCGGGTATTGAAACTGCTAACGTCGAATCGATTGCAAATTGCTCGATTCCTTGGATATCCCGCGTGACATTAAAGCCAAAATAGCTTGAATAAGCAAACTTGCTATACTTTTCAAAATGATGATACAAAAGTGGATTATTGCTACATTGCAAACTACTTAACGCGGTTGTCTGATGTAAGTCGTGATTGATATGAAATCCAGCATGTGCTTGAACAGTTTTATCTCTTCGTTGGATGTCCATGGCGCTGATCGCCTGCCAAAACTCATGCTTTTCAGGGAGTGCGAGCACAACAAACGTTTTAAATGCCCACATAGGTGACCCGGGGGCATTGTAATCTTCCGATAATAATTGCTGATTGTATCCATATCCGATCGAGAGGTTTTGTTCCTTAGGTAAAACGATAGGTCTTTTTTGCCAATCAGAAATATTTTTTTCCATTAGTCCTTTTATTTCGGACACAGACAAACTCGTTTCTCGATAGGCCTCTGTAAGCAAAAGCGCACTCCAAAACGAACAATGTGCAAAACGATAGGTCAAACTACGACCAAAAGGAATCGATCGACCCTCTGCGTCAAACCAGTGTTTAAACGATTCTGCAAAAATGATGGCTCGCTTTTTGTAGCGCGTTTTGATCTCTTCAGGAAAGCAATAATCGATCAGTAACCCATAAAAGTGAAAAGCAAAAGCAACATAATAATCTCTTTGGCGATTGACCCCATCTGAGTACCATCCTTCACCTAAATAACATTCTTCAATTATTGCCACTGCTTCGTCTATTTTTTCTTGAGAATAAGGACTATTATTTTTCTTCAAACCAAGATTGACCAATAGCAAAAAGAAAAACCAATTGCCCTTGGGCAGATCAATCTCGTTGATTTGATATAACCATGCGAGGAGTTCTTTTTTACCTTTGTTCGAAAATAGTTGAAAGAAGGAGGATGGATAACGACCCAATATAAAACCTAATACACCTAATTCCACTGCAATCTGGCGATTTTCTGTTGAGAGTTTAGGTAAATTTCCTTCTTCGACACAATCAATAAAATCTTGGACAGTGTCGAATGTCTTGAGCTTCTGGGGTTGGTCACCATACGCTGGGAAAATCCCCCAAAAACTCCTCATTATTGCTTCAAACGATCGAATTTCTTTGGTATAGCTGCTACCGCTTTGTGCCAGATATGAGCGATCGTTGGGCAACATCCTTTCCATCCACATCTGCAAGTCTTTTTTAGAAATCATCATTAAAAGAAATCCTCGAATGATTCTTTGATAGAAGGACGTAAATTTTGAACAGTCATCCCCTTGCGCACCTCTTCCATAATTGCTGCGATCTGCTGTTCTGATGTGCTTTGACTAACTATAATTTCCATAGCAAGAGGGAGATTCATACCGGTAACTAATACGACATTCGGTTGCTGGGTCAAACGCATGGCCGAGTTACAAACACTGCCACCAGCAATATCACCTAGAATAACAACTTGTGTTTCCTCATCGATCAGCGCTTCGATTTGATTGGTGATCAAATCTGGATGGCCTCCTGGCATCAGTCCAAAGGCATATAAATTTTCCTGAGTGCCGATAATCATTTCTAATGCTTTTTTCAAGCCATTGGCTAATTCGTTATGTGAGATCAAAAAATATTTTTTCTTCACTTTGTTCACTCCTTGTTCGATTTTGCTATTCGCTTAGTTATAAGCAATATGTATGCCAACTTTCTGTCGAAAGTGGCGAACTGTTTGTTTTTCCTTTTCGAAAATGATGCCTGCAACTGTCTCGAACGAGGACCAAACGTATTTATGTCGATCAAAAGCTAAGAGAACTTCTCTGAATCAACCAGAAAAGTTCTCTATCAACTTATCCTGCAATACCTAGAATCGTCAAAACGACTGATGCTAAAAACATCACGACTAATGCTAAAACAGGACGATTGTGTTTACGCAAGTAGGCAAAGCAACCCATAGTGATCGCTAACGGTAATAAACCTGGCATGATCGAGTCAAACACATTTTGTAGGTTGAAGGTCGTTCCTGACAATTCTGCAACAAAAGTTGTTCTAAACGTTACAAATTGAGCCGTCATTGCTCCCGTCATGATCAATCCTAACACTGCGGAACCTTTTGTAATTGCCGCAAAGGTACCTGATTTGAGTGCCTCTGAGATGAACTGACCGCCTGCTTTATAGCCTAACACCGTTGTAAACCAACGAATCAGCATGTTTGGTACATTTACGACTAATAAGAACAAGATCGGTCCTAAAATGTTTCCTTGTTCACTGAGCCCTAATGCGATCCCGGTTGCAATGACTCGCAAAACAGAAAGATAAATCGCATCACCGATTCCAGCTAATGGACCCATCAAAGAAGTTTTTAATGCAGAGATCGAAGTAGCATCAAAAAACTCTCCTTTGTCTTTCATTGCCTTATTCTCTTCTTCCATCGATAACCCTAAAGCAGAGATAAAGCCATTCATTGCAGGTGCGGTGTTATAGAAATCCAAATTACGATTCATTGCTTCATAAAACTCATCGGTATCTTTTCCATATACTTTTTGTAAAAAAGGTGCCATTAACCACCCATAGGTAATTCCTTGTTGCTTTGTATAACTTGTACAAAACATTAAATATTGGTTTCTCCAGAACATTTTCGAAACGATTTTTCGTTCTTCTTTGTTTAATTTAAGCATATCATTTTTAGTCATTGAAAAAGTCATCTCCTTCGTCTTCACTTGCGGTCGATACAGTTGGACCACTGCTGACAGCTGGATTCTTCGCTGCTCTCAACTCTGCCATCACAACTAATGCTGCAACGATAAATCCGATAAATGCAATCTGTACTAAAGACAAGATACTACTTGATTGGGTTGTGATCACACCATCTTTGACTTCGGTCGCACGTTGATAGAAAAAGAATGCACCTAAAGCAAATCCTAAAAAGTAATAGGGAGCCAAAGATTTTTGCCATAGCATTTTTAGTAGTAGAGCAAGTCCAATTGCTGGTAGCATGGTTGAAGCGACGGTCATAGAACTTTGAACCCACTCGGGTAACCAGTCAACAAACGTTTTTACTGCATCGGCACCTAAAAGGATAACGACAAAACCTAATAAGAAATAGCACAGTTCAAATCCCCAAAACTGAATATGCCATAACCGGCTGAATGCTCGATAATTGTGATCCTTGATATGTTTTTCAAATCGAGGAACTAATGAAGTGACAACCATCTTCATAACGGAATATAGCAAGGTACCTAACATGGAGATCGGTACAGCTAGTGCGATCGCTACATTTAAATCCGAACCAACGATCATGGCAAATGCAGCACCAAAAATGGATCCTAAAGTAATATCCGAAGGCATAACGCCTCCTAAACTAACATTTCCTAAGAAAATCAATTCCAGCTGAGCACCCATAATAATTCCTTCAGTCGGATGACCGAGAAGCATTCCTAATAAGGCAACGATAAAAATAGGTCTAGCTAGCTGAGTGGACCCCCACCAATCCAAAAATTTTGCTAAAGCGACGACAAATCCAACGATTAACGCATTGACTAACATAAGTTTAACCTCCTATTAATGATTTCAAAGATTGTGGGGTATCATCTGGTAACGGTTGATAGCTAAAATCATACCCAGCATCAAAGATCTCTTTCAGTGTTTCTTTGTCTTCTTCTGATAAATAGACAGTCTCTGTGATTTTTTCTTTGTCTGACAGACTACCGCCGATCCGTCCATAATTTGCCATATTCAACATTGGTTTCTCTTTAAGTTTTGGCACAAGACCAGCGACATATTTCGGTTCATTTGTAACAACTAAGATTTTTAATTGTTCCGAGCGTGGATCATTCAAAATAGCAATCGCTTTTTCTAATGAGAGCACTGCAACTTTCACCCCTGAAGGCCCTGCCATTTTTAACGCACTTACTTGAATTTCGTTTTGTGCGATACTATCACTAACGACGACGATGCGACTAATCCCCAACTCCTTCGACCATTTCACAGCTACTTGACCATGCACAAGACGGTCATCGATTCTTATCATTGAGATCATATTGTTTCCTCCATTTTTTGTTTTGTCGTATTACTAATAAGCAATTTCTGTGCCAAGTTTCTGGCGATAACAAATATTTCGCTCATCTTCTCACAAGAAGAAATAAAAACGCTATCATAAAAGGCTTTCTATTTACTGATATAAAAAAATGTTCCTAGTTTAAAAACAAAAAAAATCCATTCTTTCCAGCAAAAAAAGTGAAAACGAAACACTTGATCATCTGTCGGAATGGATTGTTTTAGTGTCGAAGAAGAATTTTTATCAGTCGAAAATAATCTCACAGAGATAATTTAGCTCGTATTCGCTGATTTTGATATTGTAAGCCACCTCTAAGCCCTCTAATGCTTTGGCGATAGTTGCTTTTTCTTCCATAAACTTGCTCGGATCTCCTTGGTAAATTGGGACTTCTTGATTTCGGATCAGACGTTCTACTAAGCTTGCGATATGTACATATAATATCGCTTTTTTACTGTTGGATAATTGAAGCTGTAAGTGCCGCTCCAAACTAACAAATCCTTGGTCAATATAGGAAATGACTTTATTGACATCTAAGATCGTCACCGCCGAAAGCAGCCGTTCGATCGATAGATTTCGCACAAGATTGTCATTGATCGCTTTACGAATGGCCGGATCTTTGACAAGAACAAAAATATCATCAATGATTTCTTGTCCTTTACCAGAAATCAAGTCTTCTAAAGCGATGTATGGGACACCATCAATTTCTGGATCAGCTGTTCCCACGATTCCTTGCACATCATATTGTTGAAATAGACCATTCTTCTTTCCATACTTTTTCAAGTAATGGTAATCTACCGCTTCGATCTCAAACTTCGTTTCTTCAGGGATACTCGCTTTCAAAAATGATTGCAGCTGCTGTGCTGTTCCAAGACCAGTCTGACAAACAGTGATCAGCAGTGGCTGCTTTTGCTTTCTCGGATAAGTAACTTTGTATTCGATCGAGAGACCTTCCTTGATTTTATCGCCAATAATCTTAAGGTCGTAATTATTTTGCATCATTTCACCCACAAATAATGCTTGCTGTGTCGTGACGTTATTGATAATCAATAATGGCCCATCTAACAATGGTTCTAACGTATCTGCTAAGAACATAAGTGAACCCATGTCCGCTAAAACGATCAATCCTTTTGAGCAATCATTGGCTTTTATATAATGCGTCATAAATTCTTTGACTTTATCCACGCTGACATTAAAAGGCATATCAAAGGCATCAAAAATGTGTTCCTTCATAAAACGATTCACGACATCAGCGATACTGCTAGCAGTGGAAAATCCGTGGGCCAAAATGACGCCTCGGATCGCGTCTTGTTGACTTTCTAAACCTAATCCTTTGAAGTAAAAAGCCAGTAAGATTTTCTCCATTCTCATCAAAGTAACATCAAGCTTTGTCTCTACTAATTCCAATAAAGAATTGAGGAGCTTTGATTCCATCAATAAATGCACATTCATAAACGATTCGATCGAATCAATGGTCTTTTCGTCAATTTTGGGAATATTGAAAATAAAATTATTCCGTTTATACAAATAACTTGTCAGGGCGATAATCGAGTTGCCACGAATTTTGATAAAAAAACTAGCTTCTAAGAAATTTACTAGTTCCTTGACTGTATTACGCAATAACTTCAAGGTTGGTTTTTCTTCTGCATCCTCGTAAACCAACATCTCCACGACTGTGCTGGCTTCTCTAGAAAGCTGTTTGACTAAATAATCTTCAGTGATTCCACCGCTTTCATATTGCTGAAACAATTTCTCAAAAACTTTAAAGATTGCATGAATGATCGTACTATCCGCTGTTTCTAGGTGCATGAAATCACCGGCTTGGCTTTGGGGTGTGATGCGGATATCTTTGTTTTCTAGATTATCGATTTCTTTCAAAGAAAGAAATCGAGACAACAAACTATTTTCGATTGACTCGGAATTGATCAAAACATAGGGGTGATTTTTTTGACGACTATACGCATTTGCACAGATAATCTTGATCAAGTTTTTCAATTCACCGACATTGTCGCGATAATTTAAATACAACAACCGATTCAAGACCCATGACGTAATGACGATCTCTTTTGCAAATTTTTGACTTTCATGAATCAAAAACGTATAGATATATTCAGAAATTTCTTTTTTTGTCCGTTGTTGCAACGACGGGATCTGAACCGTGATGGGCACACGGCGGATGAATGTTCTTAAAAAATGTTGTTGAATATCTTCCGTAGTTGCAAAAATCAAACGGACCTGCGCTTTTCTGGTTTTATTACCTTCACCTATTCTCGAAAAGGTTTGATTATCCATAAAGGTAAATAATTTCTCTTGGCTTTCTGCTGGTAAACGATGGCATTCATCTAAAAATAAGATTCCCCCGTCAGCAGCTTCCAAAAGGCCTACTTGTTCTTCGTTTGCTCCAGTGAATGCACCTTTTTTATAGCCAAATAAGATACTACTCAATAACTCTTGATTATGATAGTACTGCGCACAATTTAATTCTAAAAAGGGGGCAGTTTCTCCAATGAGCTTTTTTTCAACGCAAAATTCATGCATCTTTTTTGCGAGTAAACTCTTACCAACACCGGTTTCTCCATGAAGCATGATTGGCAGTCCTGTGTCGGGATAAAATGAGGCAGCTTTGATTTGATCGATCACTCGCTGCAAACTTGAACGATTTCCGATCAATGTCGAAAAAACATCATTTCCCTGCTCTTGATTTTTTGTTTCATTTAGAAGCTCTTCATAGGTATCGTAGACGGTCTGTTTTGGCGTAAAAAAGCGTTCAGAAAAAACTGTTTTGTCATAAAAGATTGCCGGTCTACTACGAATCTTAAGGACCCGTTCTTCTTTTACTAATTCGTTCAAGTATTGGCTCGTGGTATTTCTTTGAATACCGACTTTTTCGGAAATCCCTTCTGTCGTTAAGGTCTCACTTGGTGCAATTTTTTCAACTTGATTCGTATGCTCCTTCAAAACAGTCAAAACTCTTTCTTTTGACATCTTTTCCCCTCTATTCAAAACTTTTTACAAAAGTCTTTATTCTTCTTTGCTACGTGTTCTATTATCTTCTTGTAGCCCTTACAGTCTACAACAAAGGAGACAGCAATTCAAAAAGAATTCTGCCTCCTTACGATTGTTTTATTCAGGTTGTTTCCCGATATACGCCAAGATACCGCCGTCTACATATAAGACATGGCCATTGACAAAGTTTGATGCCTCAGAAGCTAAGAAAACCGTTGGTCCTGCTAAATCTTCTGGCTCACCCCAACGGGCAGCAGGTGTTTTCGCTACGATAAATTGATCAAATGGGTGACGAGAACCGTCTGGTTGGATTTCTCGTAATGGTGCGGTTTGCGGTGTTGCAATATAACCAGGTCCGATCCCATTACATTGAATGTTAGCTGAACCAAATTCAGCACAAATGTTTTTCGTCAACATTTTCAAGCCGCCTTTAGCCGCTGCGTAACCAGCCACCGTTTCTCTTCCCAATTCACTCATCATTGAGCAAATGTTGATGATTTTTCCATGTCCTTTTTTGATCATTGACGGTAAGACTGCTTTTGAAACGATAAATGGAGCGTTCAAGTCCACGTCAACGACTTGGCGGAAGTCTTCAGCAGACATCTCCAACATCGGAATTCGTTTGATGATCCCAGCATTATTGACTAAGATATCGATCACGCCAACTTCTTCTTCGATCTGCTTGACCATTTCGTTGACTGCTTTTTCATCCGTTACATCACAGACATAGCCGTGGGCTTCGATCCCTGCTTCACGATAGTTTGCTAATCCTTTATCCACTGATTCTTGATCCAAGTTGTTAAAAACGATCGTTGCTCCCGCTGCTGCTAATGAACGAGCGATCGTAAAACCGATCCCATAGACAGCTCCAGTCACTAATGCGATCTTACCATCTAAACGAAATTGATCCATTGAAAAATCCATAATTGATAAACCCTCTTTCTTTTTATTTTAAGTCGTCCATTGCCACCATATCCATGTCGGTATAGGTGATATTTTCGCCACACATTGCCCAGATAAAGGAGTAATTACTGGTTCCAACACCCGAATGGATCGACCAGCTTGGAGAAATAACTGCCTGTTCTTCACTAACGACTAAATGCTTCGTTTCATCTGGTTTGCCCATCATATGGAACACTTTTGTGTCTTCGTTGGCAAAATCAAAATACACATATGCTTCCATCCGACGTTCATGGGTATGACTCGGCATCGTATTCCAAGCACTGCCTGGTTCTAAGATCGTGTACCCCATTTGTAATTGACAGCTTTCACAAACATTTGGGTGAATGTATTGATAAATTTTCCGTTCATTTAATGTCAAGCCCTCGCCTGTCTCCATTGGTGTGACTTGATCGATACTGATTTTTACATTTGGGTATTTCTTATGTGCTGGCACGCAAGATAGATAGAATTTCGCTGGATTTGCTGGATCATCTGAGTGGAACAAGACTTGTTTGGTTTCCTTGCCGATATAGTAACCGTCTTGTTTTTTCATTGGTTCTTTTTGGCCATCGATTGTGATCGCACCAGGTCCTCCAATATTGATGACGCCCAATTCGCGACGTTCTAAGAAGTATTCCACCCCTAATTCGCTGCTTAATTGCACTTCTAACGCTTCTTCCGTCGGTGTCACTCCGCCAAAGATCATGCGATCATTGTGGGTATAGGTCAGCATGATTTGTCCTGGTGTGAAAATTTTCTCTACCAAAAATTCTCTGCGTAATTCCTCGGTACTATAGTGACGAATATCAAGTGGACTATGGGTATAGCGTGTTTCCATATGTTGCATGTTTTATTCCTCCTATCGGATAATTTTTCCTGAACCTGTTGCAATAAATTCTTGTATCTCATTGGCGCTAAACTGATTACAGTCGCCATGGATCGTATGTTTCAAAGCAGATGCTGCAGTGGCAAAATCAATGATTTCTTGGTCTTGTTTCTTCGTGACAAGACCATGTAGGACACCAGCTGAAAAGGCATCGCCGCCGCCGACGCGATCAACGATTGGATTGATCTCATGGGTAGCAGAAACGACATAATTGCCGTTGTGCCATAGGCTTCCTGTCAATTGATTGTGACTTGCTGAGAGCACCTGACGACTAGTTGAATAAAAGAGCTGGATATTTGGGTATTTCCGATGCATTTCTTGATAATAGTAGTCATCTTCGACTTCCTCTGTTGGAGCTGATACATCCATAAAGACTTGGGCATCTAACTGTCCTGCCGAGCAATAATCGACATAAGGAAGCACTTCTTGCAAAAAGACGCGCGCTTCAGCGGTCGTCCACAGCTTTCCACGATAATTGATATCGAAACTGATTTTACAACCAGCTGCTTTCGCTTCTTTGATCAACGTCAGTAAAAGTGTCTGCCAAGTCGTTGAAAGAGCGGGCGTGATCCCTGAAAGGTGAACAATGTCAACCCCATCAAAAAGGTCAGATTGCCACTCATTTTCTTTCATTTGAGCAAAGCTAGAGCCTGCGCGATCATAAACCACTCGCGCTGCTCGTTCCCCGATACCGGTTTCAATATAGTAAGTACCTAGTCGGGAACCGCCACGAAGCAAGTGGCGACAATCGACGCCATAGCTTCGTAAATGATGAAAAACGGCGTCTCCTAAAGCATTCTCAGGCACTTTACTAGCAAAAGAAACGCGATGACCAAAATTCGCTAAGGAAATCGCAACATTGGCTTCTCCACCGCCATAATGGGCAGCAAACATCGAACTATGGGCGATTCGGTCGCCTAACGTTGTCGATAGACGCAACATGATTTCTCCTAGTGTCAGAATGTTTGCCATCTTACTTTCCTCGAATCTCTTTTAATTTTGCCGCATATTGTTTCGCTACTTCTGTTACTTTGTCAAAATCCCCACTTGCTGCTGGCGCTAACAAATTGCCCCCTACACCAACGGCTACGACACCCGCCGCAAACCATTCTTGCATGTTGTCTAAGCTGACACCACCGGTCGGCATAATGTTTAATTGTGGCAATGGCGCTTTGAAGGCCGAGATGATACTTGGTCCATACGCACTACCCGGGAATAGTTTAATGATATCTGCGCCTGCTTTTAAGGCGTCCTTCATTTCTGAAATGGTCATGCAACCAGGCAGATACGGGATTTGATATAAATTACATAATTCAGCTGTTTCTTGATCAAAGGTTGGGCTTACCACATATTGTGCTCCTGCCATGATCGCTAAGCGAGCGGTCACTGCATCAAGAACGGTCCCCGCACCAACGACTACCTCTGGATTATCTTTGAAGGTTGCTACTAATTCAGCGATTACATCTGCCGCTTGAGGCACTGTAAAAGTCAACTCAATGCCAGTGATCCCCCCTGCAACGATCGCTTTACTTGCTTGTAACGCTTCTTCTTTTGAAGCGCCACGCACAACAGCGATCACGCCGCTTTCTTTTAGTTTCATTAAATTCGCTACTTTTTTCATTGAGACCCTCCATTTATTTCCTATTTGGAAAATGGTATTTATTATAAAGAAACTTACACGTTTATTATACCGTTCTCGTTTTTATTTGCAAGGGCTTTCCACTAAAAAGTTTATAATGCTTGTTCAATTTGTTGTTTTGTCGCAATAATCGCATCGATCAATGTCGTTTTGTATTCTGGGGTCAAGCGGTATTTCGGTAGGCTGATAGAAAACGCCCCAACGATCTCCTGATCTTTTATCAGTGAGGCACCGATGCAATAGATTTCTTGTTCCATTTCTTCATCATCAAACGCTACTTGGTTTTCTTTTGCCTGTTCCAATTCTTTCTTCAACTTCAACTGGTTCGTAATGGTGTTTTCCGTATAAGCGGTTAAAGGCGTTGCTGCCAAATATTCTTCCACTTGAGGGGCATCAAACTCCGCTAAAACGGCTTTCCCCATGGCAGAGCTATACAACGGTCTTGTGATCCCTACTTTTGAAGACATGCGGATCGTTTGATTGTGGGGCTCCAATTTATTGACATAAAGAATCTCATTGGCAGTCAAGACCCCTAAGTGGATCGTTTCATCCGCCGTTTTCTGCAATGCTTCCAAGTAAGGCAAGCTGATTTCCACTAAATCAAGCTCTTGAATGTTTTGATTGGCATACTTGATCAGCTTAGACCCTAAGCGATAATTCTTCTCTTTGTCGCGTTTGACATAGCCGATCATTTGCAGCGTTTCTAATATTTTCAAAGCTGTGGATGGGGTTAGTTTCGTTGCTTCGGAAATTTCTTGCAATGGTTTACTTGGCGCTTCTGCGAGATAATCTAAAATGGTTGCTGCTTTTAGTAGTACGGTTCCATATGGTTTTTGCGTCATCATTTCTCCACCTTTATTTTCTATATAAGAAATTATAATATCTTTTTAGGAAATGCACAATCTTTTTTCCTATATATCAGCATGACGCGATTCCCATTTTACTTTCTGTCGTTATTCATTGTATGATGAAGACAAGACAAAGGAGTGCCGAACAATGGACTTAAATGTATTGATCAAAGGAAAAAAATTGACTGACAATGAGCTGCAAATTCTTGATTATTTGCTTGCAAATACCGCTGCGATCGATGGACTGCCCTTAAGAGAAATCGCTAAAGCGATCTACACTTCCCCCGCAACCATCGTGCGGCTTGCGCAAAAATTGGGTTTTTCTGGCTATCTAGAGCTACTTTACTTCTTAAAGAATCGCTTGAAAAATCAGACGATCACTGAAGCCGCCATCGATTACCAAATTGACGCTGCCAGTATTGCAGATACGATGGATGCGATCAAAGAAATCTATGGACGAAACAAGAACAAGTTTATTACGATTTATGCAACAGGTTTTTCTGGGATCGTGGCAGAATACCTCCACAAAAAAATGCTTGTCAACGGCATCAAAACCTTATTAGTCAGTGCTTCTGACTCAGGTGGGATCATTAGTAACAACATCGAGAACATCAGTATGCTGATCACCATCTCTAAATCTGGCGAAACACAAAAAGTGCTGGAAAAGATGGCATTAGCCAATGAACATCACATACCAACTGTTTTGTTTTGCGGGAACGGTGATCATCGCGCCAATCAACTAGCGACCTTTTCCTTTGAAGTGACCGATGAACGTCCCTACGACACCCAAAACATCCAGTACACTAGCTTCTTTGGTAAACTGCTCTTATTGATGGAATATATCGTCGACGCTTTTACCCATGTTGAAAAAGAAAACCAGCAACCCTAGTGGATTGCTGGTTTTTGCTTATGCTTGAAAATAGGTTTTTGCCAATTCTTGATAGAGCGCTTGGTTCTGCAGATCAGGAACAAATTTTTCATCTGGTTGATCTTGCCGCACAACAGAGCTTTTGTATAAATCATACAAGCCGAATATCGGTTCGTTTTCATCGGAAAGATAACAGGTCAGCCCCAACACATCCGCGGTCATTTGACCTAAAAGTTTTGTTTGAAAGAAACCACCACTTACAGTGACTGCCCCTTCCAACTGCGCCATTTGCTTTAATAAATCGATGTTCATCAGCATGCCTTCGATGACTGCCCGCAACATGTCTGAGCGATTGTGTTTCAGGGTCAAGCCAGAAAAGCCGCCTGTGATCTCATTTGTCCAAAAAGGTGCCCGCTCCCCGTTTAAATAGGGGAAAAAACGTAAGCCGTTACTGCCGATCGGCGACTCCTCCATGACTTGAGGCAGATAATGATAAAACGCATCAGGATCTTCTGATAAGGTCTCTTTTGCCCAAGCAAGGACACAGCCACCATTGTTTGAAGGTGCCCCTACGACATAGAGGTCATCTTGCAGATAGTAGCAAAAATTTTGTTTTTGGCGATCAAAGACGGTGGTCTCACTTACTTTACGAACCGCCGCACTGGTTCCGATCGTCAAGCTGTTGCGGATCCCAGTAGAAATATAGCCAGCATATGCTGCTAAACACCCATCGCTAGCCCCACACATCACTTCTACCTCAGGCTTCAAGCCACACCGCTGCGCCATCTCCTCGGTAATCAAAAAACGATCAGTCGGTGCACATAAAGGCGCTAACTGGGCTTTTGAAAGGGATAAATAATTGAGAATCTTTTGACTCCATTGCTTTTCTTTCAAAGAAAAAAGACCGGTCGCCGATGCGGTACTATAATCGATCCGTGCTTGTCCGGTAAACAACGCCATTGCTAGTTCTTTTAAGCCAAACCATTTCGTCTCTTTGGAATATGAACCATTCGTTTGAAAATAAGCCAGTTTCGCAAAGGGAGACATCGCATGGATCGGGGTCCCTGTCTCTTCATAAAACGTTGCCGCCAGATCCGTTTGACGAAAGGCCGTCATCGTTTGACTCGCTTGATTGTCTGACCAAATGTAAATCTCTTCTGCTGTCTCACCAGCCACTGGCATCAAACTGTGCATGGCGGTACTGAACCCGATCACTGTGATTGCCGCTTTTAATTGAGCGGGAATCGTTGTGACACCACTGATCAATTGGCTACTGATCTGGGTCGCTGATTGGGTCTGTTTTAACCCGTGGCTATGGGTTTTGATTGGTAATGACTGTGAGTAAATGATTTTCCGATCTTCAATGACCCCAAATTTTATGGCTGTCGTGCCGATATCAATCCCTAAAAACATCGCATTGCTCCCTCTCATCTGATTCAATTAGCTTTATTCTACCATAGTTAGTGGCATATTCTAGTATACCTGTCTGATCATTTTGTTGATAAGACGTTTCGTGGTGATTTTCTTCAGAGAATTATCCTTCCACAACAAAAGTAAATATCCACCCGTGAAACGGGTGGCTTTTTAACAGCCCTAGAAGGGCTCACCACTCGCTAGCCCCTTAAAAGGGGCTTTTTAAATGACCACCAACCGCTCACAGCCCTATCTCTCTTTAACTATTTAAATGGATCTACATACTCTTGTTTACTTATACTATCTCTTATTCGATCATCTGCTTCTTGTTCTCGAATATATTTTTCAATTGTTTTTTGATTTAACCCAACCGTACTCACGTAGTATCCTTTGGACCAAAAGCTTTTATTCCCATACTTATATTTCAAATTCGCATGTTTTTCATGGATTAAGGTTGCACTTCGTCCTTTTAAGTAGCCCATAAAACTAGAAATACTAATCTTTGGTGGTATTCTTACTAACATATGAATATGGTCAGGCATGGCATGAGCTTCAATGATTTCAACATCTTTCATCTCATACAATTTTCTTAATATCTGATTAATACTTACTCTTAACTTTCCATAAATCACTTTTCGTCGATACTTCGGGGTGAAGACTATGTGATACTTACAATTCCATCTGGTATGTGCTAAACTTTTATCGTCGTTAGACATAAAAAAACTCCTTTCGATCTGATATGCGGTTGGTAGCCACTATTAGTATATCGAAAGGAGTTTTTTATCGCTAAAGCTATTTCGTCCACGCGTAGAAACGCGCGGTTTTTTTGTTTCGTACGCTACGCGAACGAAACTGACTAAAGTCAATAATCAAAAAAGAGAAAGATTCTTGGAGAATCTTCCTCTTTCAGTTATCCAACCAGAGAATGTTTCGCAAATGTGAAACAAATCAAGACAATCCTGGCCAGTAATCACCATTTTCCGAGACCAAATCATCGAGCAACTCTTTGGCTACTTTTGCGCTAGGAATCGTTTTGGAAAGGCTTAACGCTTGCCACATTTTTTGATAGCTCTTTTCCACATATGCTTCGACCACTAATTTTTCCACAGTCACCTGCTGGAACATGAGCGCTTGTTGGAAGGCAGGAATTTTTCCTTGAGCGAGAGCTTCTGGTCCATCAGAACCGACGATACATGGCACTTCCACCATGGCATCATCCGGGAAGTTCGCAATCGCGCCGTTGTTTTCCACAATCATGACCATTCGCTCATGCGTATTAAAAGCGATGGCGCGTGCCAAATCAACGATAAAGGTTGCATGGGCATCAATCTCAAAGGCGATCCCTTCAGCAGAGCCTTGGGCAGTGATCTTTTTGGCATGATCGAACACTCGTTTTTCCCGTCCTTCCATCACTTCATTGGAACGCGTATACTCTGGATGTTCTTTCATGTGTTCGTAGACGTAATCTGGGTATAAATAATACTTCAAGTACGTATTTGGCAGATATTCTGGTGTGAGCGCCAAGAGGTCTTTGGCTTTTTTGTGGGTGTCTTGCCAACTTGGGTCAGTATGTTGGGTATCCACTTCGATCTGCGTCAAATAGCCGTGTTCTGCAACGTAGTCACGAATGGTTTGAATGTACTCCGTGCCTTCTTTGTCTTTGACGCTGGTCCACCAGCCAAAATGATTCAAGCCAAAGTAGCGAACTTCTAGTTCCTCTGGCTGTTTGCCAATGATTTGCGACATGCGACGCAACGTGCCCACGGGCATGTCACAGATATTCAGAACCTTTGATTTCGGACGCAAGACCCGACACGCTTCAGCTACGATTGCAGCTGGATTGGAATAATTCAGCATCCAACAATCGGGGGAATATTTTTCCATGTAATCAATGATCTCCAGCATACCAGTGATGCTGCGCATCCCATAAGCGATCCCTCCTGGTCCACAGGTTTCTTGGCCAAATACGCCATGACGCAAGGGGACTTTTTCATCTTTTTCCCGCATGTCATACTTTCCTACTCGGATATGCGCCATACAGAAATCGACATCGCTGAAGGCTTCTTCAGGATCCGTCGTAAACGAAAATTCGATTTGCGGTGCTTGTTCTTTTAATAAAATCGCTAGGGCTTCACCAAGGATCGCTTGGCGTGCTTCATCATTGTCGTATAGTTTCAGCTTTCTTAAAGGAAAGCGTTCTTGATTGTCAAGCAGCATCATAACGATTCCCGGGGTAAAAGTACTGCCGCCCCCTGCGATCACTACTGAAAAATTTTTCATCATTCAATCTCTCCTTCTCTTCCAAGATAATTTTCTAACTCTTCCCGCACTTTCGGCACGGTCAACCCATAGACGACATGGACATTTTCACCATTTTTGATCACGCCTTTGGCTTGTGTTTCGTCTTTTAGCAGTGCTTCATCCACGAGTTCAGGATCCTTTAGTTTTAAACGTAAGCGGGTATAGCAGTTGTCGATGGTTTTGATATTGTCATCGCCACCTAGCGCTTTGGTGATGATTGCTGAGATACTTGTTTCACTAGTTGGACTAGGGGCGGCTTGGTCACTCGCCATGACCCCGACACCTGCTCCAGCAAGTTGTTTTTCTTTGTACTCTTTCTTCGAATACAGTTTGGTCTCTGCCCCTTCTTCTTCACGCCCGACCGTTTTCAAATTCAGTTTCGTGATCAAAAAGCGGAACAAGAAGTAATAAAGAAAGAAGAAGACGACCCCGACGATCAAGTACACTGGCCAGCGAGTTTTCTCGATCCCTAAGGGCAAGTTGTACAAAAGAAAGTCGATGAAGCCATTCGGTCCGATGGCGCGAGAACCAAAGAGATTTAACGCCACCATGCTCAAGCCGCTAAGGGCAGAATGAATGACGAACAAAACTGGTGCTACGAACATAAAAGAAAATTCGATCGGTTCAGTCACACCTGCAATAAAGGAAGTCACAACTGCGGGAATCAAAATGGCTTTGACTTTGACTTTATTTTCTGGTTTTGCCGTTTGATACATCGCCAAACAGGCACCGATCAGTCCAAACATTTTTGAGATCCCACGAGCGTCCCAAATGACACTTTGCGATAATACGCGGACTGCTGGGTCAGCAATTTCCGCAAAATAAATATTCCGTGCCCCTTCAAAGACTTGACCGCCAACTTCTGCGACACCGCCTAATGAAGTATACAAAAACGGCGTGTAGATCAAGTGATGCAAGCCAGTTGGTATCAATAAGCGTTCTAGCGTACCATACAAGAAGATACCAAAGTTGCCCGTTTGTTGAATGATGCCGCCTAAACCGTCGATGCCAGTTTGTATTACTGGCCATACAAACGTGGAAACGATGGCTAATAACACGACGACCGGAATCAAGACAATAAAGACGAAGCGCGCGCCACCATAAACTTGAAAGGCATTGTTAAAGCTCGTATCGATGAAACGATTGTGGACCAAAGCCACGACGATTCCTAAAATGATGCCAAGAAAGACCCCCATATCCAGCACTTGGATCCCTAAAACGATCGCTTGCCCTGAACCTTGAAGCGCATCGGCTGGAACCAACATCCCCCGAAGCTCCATGAATTTGTTCATGGCATTTAAGAAGACGAAATATCCCAACAACGCGGTAAATCCCGCTTCAGCCTTTTTCTTATTGGCTAGCCCTAGAGCGATCCCAACACAAAAAATAATGCCTAAATTGGTTAAAATCGGTAATAAGGAAGCGGATAAGATACTACCAAAACCGGTGGTTATCGGATTATCCAAAAAAGGAAACTGCTCAAGCAAGCGGACATTTGTAAACACATTCCCAACGGCAATCAATATCCCTGCGATCGGCAAAATCAAAACGGGCACAAACATTGCCTTGGAGAATTTCTGCATCGCATCCATCACTTTTTCTTTCATTGAGGAAACTCCTTTGTAGTTGATTTGTAGGTTCATTATAGGAAACATTTGTTACTAATAGAATAGCAAACGCTTTCAATTCAATGCGTTTCAAAGATTGGAACATGTTTCATCCATGACAAAGTACATTAAAAAGTGCATTATCATGGTTGCTTAAGCTCTCCCTAAAAAAATGACTTGGATTATCGTTTGCTAAGAGTTGATAAAAGACAAGGAAGAATATAAACTTTTAGTTATCCCAGAAAAACCAATTGCTAATAGTACCACTAGTCCTTTGAGCAAAAAAAGAAGCTGCAACTAGCTGCAGCTTCTTTTTACTTTATTGTTAAGGAACAAATGAAAGTTCCCAGAGGATCGTTGCTGTATATCGTGTGGCTTGAGGTGCTGCACTCACTGGCACCTCCAGTTTCACACTTTGATCCATTGTTTCTCGATCGCCAAAGCGCTGGACCCAAGTGCCTCTACCTTCGTTGGCATTTGCTTGCGCAATCACTTCAGCCTGTCCAACAGTCAGGGTTGCTTGCGGTTTATACGTAGGGGGATCAGACGCATTTTCTCGAGTCGTTGCTACATCGATATTGTTTAACAAAATTCTAGCACCATTCAGTTGATGCCCTTCATCACTTTCAAAAGGGGTTCGTAAGGTTGCACGGAGGGTCCAACCAGAATTTTCCCGCCTCCGATCCGAAACTTGCACATAATTAGGGCGTAGATTATCATTTGGATCAGCCGGATGAAGCAATTTCTGCGGCAAGGCATCATAGGTCGTCGTTTCTGACCGAATGCCAACTGTCCCAAACTGGAATTGGGAAACAAAATCCAAGCTGACAAACCCTTGTTCTTCATCAATCTCAGGCGGATTCTCAGGGTTTACTTGCGTATCCGGGTCAAGAGGATCTACTGGTTGCGGAGTACTTTCTAAACCATACACCAGCCAGTATTCTTGTTCATCTCGGGTGACTCTTGTTTCCAGCGGCTGACCGTCCCGCTCGTAAAGATATTAAAAATAAGGAATCTCCTCAGGCAGTATATCAACCGATTCATTTACGAATTCTCCTTGATAGGTGGGTTCCCTCAGTGCTACCCCTTCTTCATCTATGTGATTGATCTTGATGTTCGATGGCACGCGATCAAATAAAAAAGTCACCTCCTGATGGAAAGGCTGCGGCATAATGTCAAATGTATCTGGGTCAAAGTATTCTGCTTCATACTCAACACCATAATAGTCATACCCTAACTGATAAGGTTCATCGCTTTCTCGATTCTTGGGGTCCAGTGTATGAAGGAAACGTAATGGCAGTTCTAATGTTTCAGTTGGTAAAATATCCACCCCTGTCTCTCTATCTCGATAATTCACATGGACGGTTCCGGTACCAATGTAGTAATTCATCTCTTCAAAATAAAAGGTATGACGATCACTTCTCGCCCCTGTACTACCAGATATTATAAAAGCCATTGCAGAAATATCAGCGGGTTGCCAATCACTGATATCACGTCGCCAAGTCCGATCTCTATACGTAACTTGAAACCAGCGGCCTTGACTATCTGGCCTGTACTCAATCAAGATCGGGTCATTTGCTCCATTCCTAACACCCGTTCTTGCTGCTGGAGCGTCATTTCCCATATATGTTTCCAGTAACAATGGCGTCCTATGATAGATAAAGCCAGCAAAAGGTGCTCCACCGACGGCTATAGGGTCCCTTTCAACAATAAACCTATTCTCGTCAAAAAAACCTCGAGTATCATTATAGTTATTGTCTAGCTTAAAAGCAAAAGCATCCCTCAATCCTCCAATTCCAAACGCATTGCCTTCGTGACCTCTTATGTGAGTCTCAGAATTGTGAAAGCCAAACGCCATCCCATCAGCACCATTCAGTTTAGCCCCTATATTAGCTCTACCTTTAAGCGTAAATGGCTGATCCAGACTAATTCTGTCTTTTAAGGTAACATAACCGACTGACCAAGTGATATCTTCTGTCAAGACTAATAGCCCAGTTTCTTCATTGTAAGTAGCAGTGCCTTGGACATCAAAGTGTTCTCTAAAATTGTTTTTGTCAATCGTCACTTCGACCATCTGATCACTTCTATCATCCACTTCCGCCTCTTTTGCTGCCTCATCCGAAGCCTCGTCTACTTCTTCCTCTGGTGCAGCTTCCGCAGAATCATTTTCATCTTCGTCTTGATCAATATCTTCAATCACCGTGTTTTCAACTATCAGAAGCCGTTGTGACGCAGAATCGGCAACGATGATCTCATATTCTCCGATCGTATCCACAATAATCGGTAAGACAAAGGTGGTTTGTGGGGTCTCGCTGGTCAGCTGCCACACACCTTCGTTTTCTGTTTCTACAGCAGTTAGCCCCTCAATCAATGATTCCTGATCGATGATTACTTGTTCAGGCAAAGCGAGGTCCACCGTTTCAAGGGCATCTTCTGAGTAGAAGATAAAATCTAGTACATGATCGACTTCTCCTTGGATCATTTCTTCTGGAAAAGAAATTTCTCCGATTACGTCTTCAGCTGATTTTTCCTCTTGCTCATTCTCTGGGGTCCACGAAAAAATCGTCTCGGCATTCATGATCGTGAACGTCGTAATCAGTGGGAGTAAGACAAGCAAAACCAGCAATCCTTTATTTTTTTTACGAAAAAATGAGTTCATCCCATTCACTCCTAAATGTCATTCTCTTGTTTGTTTAATGGACGCTATCCCCAGTCAGGGGATGCAACTTTTCCTTTTCGAATGATTTGTTTTAACATATATAAGTCAAGCGCGATAATTAGCAAAAGACCGCCTAGGATCACCCAATCCAATCGCTGAACGGTGTTGGTCTGAGGCAGTTGTCCCCCCGGCTTCACCGTGTCTTGCGGCGGACGTGGGACTGGTCCTGTTGGCGGTGACGGTACTGGGGGATCTAGCGGTTCATATACTCCTGTAAACTGTACGGTCCCATCTGTTTCGGTTGATCGCAGCTCATTGCTGAAGCTTGTTATTGGAAAGCTGCATGCGACCCATAAGACGAGAAAGCCTTTTAGAAGTTTTGCTCGAAAAGGCGCACCTTTGATGTTCATTCTCCCTCCTCCTTTTATAGAATTCACTTCAAAAACCATCGTTTTTGGGATTATAAAAGGATTTGCAAGAAATACAGGAGAAAACCATTTTAAAGCATGGTTTACCAGCCTTATTAAAAATATCGCTCAAAATAAAATAACACGTCTCAAAAACGATGGTTTTCAAACATGTTCTATTTATTATATCGTTGTTTGACTTTTGATAAAATTCACATTCTTCATCGAATGGTGAATATTGTGAATCTTCGTTATCTTTCGTGGCTCATTCCTTCCAAAATACTCGTCATTCTATAAAAATCTAGTGAAAATGACACGAATCCAAGTCATTTTTACTGCACACTTTATCTCACCCCTCATTTCCCCTTGCTTGTCACTTTACTTTTTTTCATACAGCAAACTTTTCAAGTCGACTTTTAACGATACCTAAACCTATTTTTTTCTCTTTTTCCTAATAAAAAAAACAAACAGCCGAATCATTCCATCAAAGGAATCCCTTTTGATGGAATGAAGCTGTTTGTTGATTTACATGTGAATAAAGAGAAAAATCCGTTTACAATTCTTCTGCTGTTAACGAAAACTGACGAACCGTCTCTGATAAAGCTTCCACTAAGAAAAGACAAGGGATTTGCGTCGTCAAATCTTCATACTTGTTGATGCGTTTTACATCAACTGAATAATCCAAGACATAATCGGACATTCGTCCCAGAGTGCTATTGGCGTCACTGGTGATCGCTACCGTGGTGAAGTCTGGATTGTTACGAAACCCATTGACGACTTCAATGATCTCGGTAGTCGTTCTCGTGATGGAAAGGACGACGATCATATTATCCGAAGTATGCTTCAGCTTAGCAAAAATGGGGTACGTATTATCCACTAATGCATAGCTATTAAACCCAATCGTAGCAAAACGGCGGGCAGCGTATTCACACATGGAACCAGAGGCACCGATGCCATAAAAAATGATGTTGTCGCATTCCAACATTCTTTCTGCGATCCGACGAATCTTTCCTTCAATATCTCGCGGAAAATGTTCAGCATTCAGGACATTCATGCTGCTATAAAAACTAACGGCATCTAATTCAGGGACTTTAAACTGGGTACGAAACTCCGTAAAACTTTCGTACCCTAATTTACGGATAAAGCGCATGACCGAAGAAGCTGAAGTGTGGGATTCAAGCGCGATCTCCCGGACAAGCATGTAAGGAATTTTATCACTTTGGCTGGACATGTAATGATAGATTGCACGATCGGTCTCTGATAACTCATTGAAATCGATTTTTCCAAAAAAAGACATGTTAAACGCTCCTATTTTTTTGTTCTCCTATCAATGTACCATAAGCAGGCAGAAACATCACAACTGTTTGACAAGGAACAATTCCATCGGCTGTTCAAATCCAGGACTTGTCAAAAGTAACCCACCGGCATCTTGGTAACCGAGTTTGCGATAGAAATGCTGTGCCTGCTCGTCGACTTGTGAGGAAGTCAAGCAAAGAGCATGGCCAGCTGCTTTTTGCTGTTGTTCCCAATAAGTAACCAACCGTTTCCCGAGTCCCTTGCCTTGATGCGCTTCTGCGATCACTAACATGGTACAAAAAGGAATCGTGTCCCAGAAAAAATTGTAGCGTAGCAACCCTACTGGCTGGTCGTCTGCAACTACAACATAAGCAGTTTTTTCCATTATCTTTTTGGCGAAGACTTCCGTTGGTAAGTGAGTATCCAAAGAAAACCAAAATGCTTGATCTGCAGCTACTGCCGGTCGAATCGTAATCACTGATGTTTCGTCCCTTCCTGCTGTCTTTTTTGTCTTATCTTAGAAAAATGATCTATTTTAGTCACTTTCCGTCTTTTCGTATTCAGAAAGCAATGCTAAAAAGGCGTCGCCATACTTATCCAACTTGTTTTGGCCAACTCCTTTGATCTGTAAAAACTCGATCGGTGTTTTTGGCTGGACTTCTGCCAGCTCTCGCAGTGTTTTATCAGAAAAAACCACATACGGCGGCAAATTTTGTTCTTGTGCGAGATTCAATCGTAAGGTGCGCAGTTGATCGAATAGCTCATCGTCCACCACTAACTGTTTGACTTTGGTTTGTTTTCTATAAACTTTTGCTTTTCCAAGCAACACATCAATCCCCGCATTAGTCACACTTAACAACGGGTATTGCCCTTCAGACGGCAAAAGATACCCTGATGCTGTTAAATAATCGATCAGCTGATTGACTTCCTTTTGGGACCAATCTTTCATTAATCCATAAGTTGGTAACTTTTCAAAGCCCCACTGTTTGACTTTTTGATCGCCTGAGCCAGTTAGCACTTTCCCCACCAGGGCTTTCCCAAAGCGTTCGCCCATTCGTTTCACACATGACAACACTTTTTGTGTATCCACTGTGATATCCACTTGTTCTCTTTCATCAAGACAATTGCTGCAACGACCGCAATCGGGACCATCTTCTCCGAAATAACGCAAAATATAGCGCTGCAAACACAATTGGGTATGTCCGTATTGGCTCATCTCCCGCAACTTCAAGTATTCGTTTTGGCGATAAAGAATGTCTGATTCGGATTGATCGATAAAGAATTGCTGGATCTGCATGTCTTGCGGCGCATAAAGCAAGATCGCATCACTGGGTTCCCCATCTCGTCCAGCACGCCCTGCTTCTTGATAATAAGACTCCAAATTACCTGGTATCTGGGCATGGATCACGAAGCGGACGTTGCTTTTGTTGATTCCCATTCCGAATGCATTGGTGGCTACCATCACTTGCAGGCGGTCATAGAGAAATTCTTCTTGGAAAAAGGAGCGCTCTTCTTCTGAAAGCCCGCCATGGTAATATCCGACTGACACGTGTTCATGCTTCAACAGGTGATAGATTCGTTCCACTTCTTTACGGGTGCTGGCGTAAATAATACCTGATTGTCCTTGGTTCATTTTCAAATACGTCGTTATGTAGGTATCTTTTTGATCCTTGACGACTTGAAAAGCCAAATTTTCCCGCGCAAAGCCGGTCTTGACTTGATTTTCAGCTGGAATCGAAAGTAAATTTTCGATATCTTCGGCAACTTTGGGCGTAGCTGTTGCGGTAAGGGCTACGATCGTGGGCTTTTGTTCCCAATTGTCGATCGTTTCGGCGAGCCGCAGATAGCTCGGGCGAAAATCGTGCCCCCATTGGGAAATACAGTGGGCCTCATCAACGGCTAACAAAGCGATCGGCATCTGCCGCAGCGAATAGCGAAAAGCTTCTGAGTCCAGACGTTCTGGAGAAACGTACAGCAGCTTGATTCGTCCTTGGCGAGCTTCTTGCAAGCGTTGATTGATCTGTGCTCCGGTCAACGAAGAATTGATGTAAGCAGCAGGGATCCCCATATCAATGAGGCTGTCTACTTGATCTTTCATTAAAGAAATCAAAGGGGAAATGACCAAGGTGACCCCATCCAGCAAGAGCGCTGGCAACTGATAACAAATCGATTTCCCGCCACCAGTAGGCATGATTCCCAAAACATTTTGTTGTGTTAAAATAGATTGAATAATCGTCTCTTGACCTTCACGAAACTGTGAATAGCCAAAATGTTCTTTTAAGACTGTTTGAATAGTTTGCATAATACCCTCTTTTCCATTTCCTTATTATACGCAATTAAGTACGCAAAGAAAACGGCATTAAGAGAACTTTCGCTTTTTATTCGCTTTTCATTGAAATCAACCAAAGGAGTCTTCTACTATGAAAAAAGTTGTGATTATCGGCGGTGGGATCATTGGATTGACCCTCGCCAATTATCTTGATAAAACCAAATTTGACGTGACTGTCGTTGATTCCCTTATCGGACAAGCAACGTCTGCTAGTGCTGGCATCATCTCCCCTTGGCTCTCCAAACGCCGCAATAAAAAATGGTACCAGCTTGCACAAGACGGTGCCGCGTTTTTCCCACAATTGGTGCGGGATTTTGCATTAGATGATTCCATCTATGCCCCCTGTGGCACGTTGGTGGTGCGTCCCGAAAACGCGCTTCAGGAGCTGGCAGATCTGGCTGTGAGTCGCCGCAAAGAAGCCCCAGAAATCGGCGAGATCGATTTGCTGACAGGACCACAAACCAAAGAGGCACTGCCATTATTGAAGGAAATGTCCTCATTACGGATCTCAGGAGGTGGTCGTTTAGATGGTCGTGCTTATCTTGCGCACGTAAAAAGAGTTGCCTTACAGCAGCAAGTCACTTTTATCGAAGAAAAAGCCGAGATTTTAAGAAAGGACAGCCATTGGCAAATCAAAGCAAAGGATCAACTCCTTGAGGCAGAGGTTCTTTGTCTGACAGCTGGACCTGGATTGTTAGACTTGTTATCACCTTTGGGGTATCACGTTGATATTCGTCCGCAAAAAGGCCAATTGCTTTCCTTTGCTGCCAACTTGCCGACAGATAATTGGCCAGTCGCCATGCTAGAGGGTGAAGGCGACTTGATCCCCTTCTCAAATGGACAAATTTTATTAGGCGCTACGCATGAAAATGATGCTGGTTGGGATCTGACGCCTACGGAAGCTGCCAAGCAGCAATTGATGACAGGAATCGGTGCTTTTCTTGAAGATCCCGAAGCACTCTTTGCCACACCTGTGACCATGCGCGTTGGCACACGTGCCTATACTTCTGATTTTGCGCCGTTCTTTGGGGAAGTGCCTGATGAAACGAATTTGTTCGCCGCCAGTGGACTTGGTTCTTCTGGGTTAACGACCGGGCCTTATATCGGTTATCTCCTAGCCAATCGGATCAATGATGGACGATCTCAACCAAAAAACTTCTTGAGCTACACAAAACCGATGACAGAATATATCAAGAAGCGTCTTTGACAGAAGACTTAAAAACCACCAGACCCTAGCGGTTCTGGTGGTTGTCATTGATAGTCTTGCAAAATTACGATACAGTCTTCTAGCTGATCGCTAAACATATTCTCCTGTTTCCCAATAATCGAGTAACATTTCATTGATGATCTCGCGATCCAATGGTTCTCTGAAATCGTCATCAAAGGCATCTTCAATTGGAACGTCGCCAACAGCTTTGATACAAACTGGAACGACGGGATCTGGGTGATCTTCTGTGGTCAACACTTTTTCAATTTTGATCTTATGTGTCCAATCTGCCCCCATATCATAAATGTAGGTCATGGACTTGCAATACTGAAAATCTTGGTCAATACCGGAAGCATCCGTTGGTACGGAATTGCCTAAGCCGATCGATTTCGAACCGGCAATAAACAAGTACAAATGTTGATTCATCCACTCAAAGGCAATCTGGATCAAAATATGCAGCTGCTCATAAGTCAGCCCTGCAGGAATGATCAAACGACGCCAAATTGGCGGACGGTATCCTTCTAAATCAATACGGATCTGATAGGCGACTGGTCTATTCGCCGCTTCATCAAAGGCCGTATGTTTCGTTGGAAATGGGACGATTTTTGGCGAGATTGCAGCAATACGCGGGTCATCAACGGGCAATAGTTCATGTTCTTCAGGATCGGTGTCTTGAATCATCGCTAACATCGCTTCTTTCTTTTCAGCTGACCAAAACTGGGGTTTGGACATCCGTGCGAAAAAGATAGGTTGTTTTTCAGCCAATACAAAGGCGATTTCTTGGTATTGTGATTTGGTGATATGCTTTTCTTTATACATGCAGTAATAAAAGTCTTCAATGGCTGTTTTGGCAAACGGAAGAAAATTTAAACTGTACGGTACTTCTTGAGGCAGCATTTCGGTGTACACCGATTCGACAAAGACTTTGTCTTTTAATTTAGTCATGCCACCATCTGTTTCCGCGCAAAAGATCAAGTAAAAAACAGGATCTAAGTAGTGTTCAAGATCGTCGTCACTAACCACACTTGGTCCGCCATACAAATCAACGTGATCCATCATACGGTCAATCACTTTCGCTAATTTCTTCAATGTTTTTTCCAAAAAAATTCTCGCTCCTTCCTATCAAGTTTACTTTGACGAAAAGAGCGAGGATTGTCAATCTTTTTTTTAATGGGAAAGCATTTCCTGTGCAATTTCTAATCCGCTCATCCCAGTTGGATAATAGGTTGGCCAATGATCCATTTCTTCTAATAAGGCTTCATGACTATCATTGCCGAAGTAGATATGGAAATGATGGGACGCACTTGGTGCGATCATATGGTCGCTGAATTGGATGTATTTGAATGCCGCATCTTCGTCAGTGCTTTCAAACAAGAAACGTACGCCACGATTACCAGCGGAATAGTTCAAAATCTCTTTGCCAGTATACACATAATTTGCTTCTTTCTTCGTACCATCATCGAAGATAAACGTCATTGTATTGTCTGTGATCTTGATCTGAGCAACATCTGTTTGATAACCGGTCGTATAATACTCTTTGTATTCGTCAGCCGTCATTTTCTTGTCCATTTTTGCTTTATAATCAAACACTTGGTCTAATGTTCCGTCTTGTAAAAATGGATACACGGATTGCCATTCTCCTGCCCAATCAGATAAGGGACGATCTTGAACATCTGCATCCTCGAAATAGCCGTTATAAACCGTTTTTTCTTTTTCGGCTTCCGCTATTTCTTTGTCATTTGCTACATCGGTCGTTTTTCTCAAGGCATCACGGTTTTGTTCCATGATCGAAATATAGTCTTCCCCGTTATCCATTTGTTCTTGGGTCAACCCTTCTAATGGATTCAAGACAGCCAGTTCGACACCTGCTTCTGAAGCTAACGTTCGTGCAATGCTGTCTTTGGCATTTTCTTCAAAGTAAATCGTTTGGATACCTGTTTCTTGAACGAACTCTTTTAGTTCTGCGATTCGTGAAGCGGAAGGTTCCTCGCTTGGTGAAAGACCAGAGATCGGTACTTGGGTCAACCCGTATTCCAATGCCAAATAACCAAAAGCTGCGTGCTGGGTCACGAAGTGATTTTGCGCTGGATTGCTAAACGCTTCTTCATAAGACGCATGAAGCTCTTGTAACTTCGCTAAATAATTCGCAGCATTTTCTGCAAAGGCTGTCGCTTTCTCTGGATAAGCCTCACTTAGTTGGTCACGGATCGCCTCTACTTGTTTCATGGCTAAGCTTGGTGCTAACCAAACATGGGGATCCAATTCATGGGAATGACCATCATCGCCATGATCGTGGTCATGATCATGATCCTCGTCTCCTGGAAGTAAGACCATTCCTTCTGTGGCTTTGACCACTGTCACATCGCCATCATTTAACGTAGCTTCAATCGAAGGAACCCACATTTCCATGTTTTCATTGTTGTAGACAAAGACATCCGCATCTTGGATCTTTGCCATGTCCTTTGCAGAAGGTTCGTAGTCGTGGGAATCAGTGCCTGCGGGCATCAATAATTCGACCTGCCCTTCCTCCCCTACGACTTGGCGTGTAAAATCATACATCGGATAAAACGTGGCCATGACCTGAATTTGTTCATTCTCAGAAGAGGCGTTTCCTGACTGCTCCGTAGCGTCAGAACCACCTTGACCACAGGCAGCCAATGCGAGGGCTACTGCTGATAACATCGTTATTTTAAAAAACTTCTTCATTTTCTAACTACACTCCTTTTATTTTTCCTCTTTTTCTTTCCCTTGGTAAAATACTGATAAATCAATTACGATTTATAAAAACAAAACGTAACGTTTACGTTTTACCATCGGTTTTATACTTTACACAACTATTTGCAACCTGTCAACCGCTTTTTCACTTGTTTTTTTATATGTAAAAACCTTCATATGTACCACCACAGATATCAGTGAAGAAATTTTCTTGAAAGACCTGCTCTGCTGATTTTTTTTCAATCGTCGAACATCTCTTTTTATTGTCCTTTGCTGGGTCCTGTGCTACACTCGAGGGGTAATTGAATAGAAGATTATCCACTAGGGGCGCTTTATGCTGAGATAGACGTAAGTCTGGTCCCTTAGAACCTGATTTGGTTAGTACCAACGTAGGGAAGTGGCAGCGCATGATTTTTCGCGTTCCCATTTTTTCTGTCTACGTGTGGATAGAAAAAGGAGGAACGCTTTTTTTTGTAGACAGAAAAACCATCGAGAGGAGAAGAGAAAATGACAAATGAACCAATCGCCTGTGCCGCAGGCGGGATCGATATCACTGGGTGCCGAGTAAGTTTGTACCCCATGAAAGACCACTTCGCGCAACAAATCGTAGCGAGCATTGAGCGGACGGATACAACAGCTGTTTGGCAGCAAACCGATCTGTTCAGCACCCTTTTCCGAGGGGAAGCCCCAAGTGTTGTCGATGCGGCAGCTGGGCTATTTATCAACGCTTACGAATCCAAGACACACCTCGTGGGTGAGTTTACTTTTTCTAAGGGCTGTCCTGGCGATTCTGCAGGTGACGCGTTTTTGAATGGAGAACAGGCACAACCCAATAAAGCAAGCAATCTTATGAATGGTACGTTTGACGTGGATTGTAAATACTCGTTTTATGTATTTGGGGAAAACAATTATATGGAAGAGATCGCCACCATCGTCCAACTGGCAGAAACCTATGGTTTGGCTCCTCGCTCCGCCCATTATGTCACGATGCTGACGGGAACGGCCAGCCAACTCTTTGCGTATTTTGAAGCGGCATTAGCGTATACCCATGACCATCTTCCCCATTATGTGTTAGAAGCAACGGTCTCAGTCAACAGTCCTTCCAAAAAGAAGGCGGTGACGCATGACTAAATGGGTCTTAAAAGATGTCATTATGGTGGGGATCGCTTCGTTGATTTTTGGCGTGATCTATTTGGGCGCTGTTCATTTTGGGCTGTTGTTAGGTACGCTTTTAACCCCCTTTGGTTTGTCTGTTTTAGCGAATGAGTTTATTTTCGGGGTTTGGTTCATGGCAGCGGCTTTTGCTGGCTATGTGCTGCGCAAACCGGGCGCAGCGACGATCACTGAGATGATCGCCGCACTTTTAGAAGTGTTTATGGGGAATTTTTATGGACCGATTATTTTTATCAGCGGGTTTGTACAAGGGATTGGAACAGAAGCTGGCTTTGCATTAGGTGGCTACCGTCGCTATGGCTGGTTCCCTTTGATCACTGGTGCCATTGGCGCCACGATCACGAGTTTTCTTTGGGGGATCATTCGGTCAAATTTCGTTGACTTGCAATGGCAGTTGTTGGTGGTGATTTTTATTATTCGCTTGCTTTCTTCTTTATTCTTTTCCGCCTTTTTGGTCAAGATCGTCTGTGACCATCTGACACGCATGGGCGTTCTCAACAGTTACCCGATTGCTGAAGACCAAACCATTAGCGCCAAACGAGAAGCGGCATGAGCCTGCTCGTGAAAAACGGCTGCTTTTTCGTGGATCAAAAACGGCTTGATCTGACACTGTCTTTAGCCCCCGGAGAAACAAAAGGAATCTATGGTGCTTCAGGAACAGGAAAAAGCACTCTTTTCCACCTCTTAGCGGGGCTTAACGAGAAAGGGTTTGAAGAAGGAACCTATACGATCGATGACCGAATGCTAAACCAGCTTTCCATTCGAGAAAGAAGCACGTCGATCAGCTTACTGTTTCAAAATCCAGATATGCAATTTTGTATGGCCACGCCTCGAGAAGAACTACTATTTTGTCTTGAAAATCAATGTATTCCCCAAGCCGACATGCCAAAAAAAGTAGCGGATGCCTTGACGTTTTGCGAGATCAGCCATCTTGCCGATCAGCCCTTTACGACCTTGTCTGGCGGTGAGAAACAGTTAGTAGCATTGGCTTGTTGTCTGATTTTAAAGAGTCGCTACTTGCTTTTGGATGAACCATTTGCCAATTTGGACGCCGACACAAGTCAAAAAATCATTCGAAAACTGCGACAGCTCCAAAAGCAACATGCCATTGGCATCTTACTGATCGACCATCAAATCAAAGAAACTGCTGACTGGGTTTCTGAGTGGCTGCTGATTGAAGAAGGATTCAGATCCGTCGATCAAGAAAAGATGCGCACACTCGATCAGGAGTTGCGCAGGTCACTAGCGCCTGTTGAGATCAAGAAACTTTCTGCAAAAGGGCGGCTATCTTTTCAAGATTTTCGCCTGCCGATCCGTAACCAAGCGATTGTTTTTCCGAATCTTACCTTTGATAGTGGGACAATGATTGGGCTTACCGGACGTAGCGGCAGCGGCAAATCTTCGTTTTTAAAAGCGATCTTGCAGCAGCAGGCGTACTCAGGAACCATTCGCCTGTGCGGGGATCCAATCAAGAAGCATCCCTCCCCTTTTCGGTCCATCAGCTGGATCATGCAAAATCCGCAGGACCAGTTTTTGGCTGCTACAGTGGCACAGGAGCTTAGTCAAGGACGTGCAGCGACCGAGAGTGACAAACTGCTGGAAAAATTGCGACTACAAAACAAGAGCACTCAGTCCCCTTTTCTACTCAGCCAAGGCCAGCAAAGACGCTTGGCAGTAGCAGCTTTATTGCAGCGACCAGTCAAATTACTGTTGGTGGATGAACCGACCTATGGCCAAGATGTCAAGCAAGCTTGGCAGGTCATGCAGCTGTTAGCCGAAAAAGCCGCAAGCGGCACCTTGGTTTTAATCGTTAGTCACGATGTCTTATTATTGGAAGCATTTTGTTCACAAATCATTGATTTTAATCATTATGAAAAGGAGGACATAGATGCGCACCCTCAACCCGACAGTCAAGTTATTCGCCATTTTAGGACTCGCCTTACTGGTTTCTTTTCAAAATAATTTCAGATTGAATCTGCTACTCTGTGTCCTGTTCTTTGCTGTTTCTGTAAACGAACGCTCTTTGAAAAAAAGCCTTTTGCTTGTTTCTGCATTGACCTTGGCAGCTGTGGGGGTCTTTTTCACCGGACTCCTTTACTACCAGGACAACCAAGGTGGCTCCTCCTCAGCAGCAGCTATGCGCTATGGACTTGACATGGCAAGCCGTATCTATTGCTTTGGTATGTTGGGTAGTTCTTTCAGTGTATCGACCACGATCAATGAGCTGATTTATTCGCTGCAGCAACAGCTGCGACTCCCCGCCGTTTTTGCCTATGGTCTGCTCGCTGCGTTTCAAATTGCGCCCATCATTCCAGCCGAGTATCAGAATATCCGTAATAGCATGCGTTCTAGAGGAATCCCCGTCAATCTATTTTCATTCAAGATGCTGATCCCTTTACTGGTCAAATCGATTCGTTGGTCTGAGCTCTTGGCGACTGCGATGCTTTCAAGAGGATTTGACAGCGAGGCAAAGCGAACCTACGCCAAGTCATTTCGCATCACTTTCGCCGATATGCTCTTTCTATCTTTTTGTCTGATAATCGGCCTCGCTGGAACACTGCTCTTATAAAGGGGAAAAAGAGAAAAAGCCAAAGAAACACTGCCGTTTCTTTGGCTTTTTCCTTCTTATGGCTAAGAGATGATTGATTTTTTTATGGATCCAGATTTGATTTGATAGAGCGTTACAAACAAGGTGGTCACTAAAATATACATTGCGAAAAGGAAATACATGTTTTTAAAAAGCTGGATCGTCGTTTGATTGAGCCAAGCCCCTACTTTAGGGATATAAAAAATGGGTTGCCCAATCAATTGGCTTTTTTGGATTTCTTTTGGTTCCATCTGGCTTTGGTTATCACCGATCGTATAAAGCACCGATTGGTTTTCTCCCACTGCAACGATTCGCCGTGTGCGCATCTGTCTGCCGTGATCGACATAATAGGTCACTTCATTACCAACGACCAAATTGTCTTCTGAAGCCTTTTTAACAAAAAGCAATGTCCCTTCGGAATATGTAGGTTCCATTGCATCGCTGTTAACGATGGCCATTGTGAAACCAAACGCATGAGGAATCACGACCGCTAAAACAGAAATCAGCATAAACAACAATACAAAAAGTGAGAGCATGATACTTTGTTTTGGCAAAAGTTTCTTTTTCTTTTCTCCTTCTAAGGCTCAGTTTCTTTTTCGATTCTATAACATATTTAAATTTTTTTCAAATATTTAAAAACGATTCATTGAATTTTTATGCGTATTTTTTCTCATTATTATTTGACTTTATTTTACTATTTATATTATGCTAAAGGCGATTAAAAAACATAGGAGAAAAAGTATGCTTTTTTTAAATAACAAGTTCTTTTTTAAACGTTGGATTCCCTTTATCCTACTCGTTCTATTTTTGCTAGGAAGCATCGGTTTTTTTCTTATACTCTTCCTATCTCCTACTTCTGATAACCATACCGTGGAGAAGAAGGAAGATTGGATTTTTTATGCGGAAGACAATCCTGATTCTACTTTTATTAGCCGTTATGTGAAATATTTACCTAGCGTAAAAGCCAATGAGCGATTTGTCATGCAGCGAAAAATGACCAATGAATACAAATATCCAACGATGCTGCTGATTGGCGATCATCAACACATGACCGTCTATTTGGATGATCAAGAAATTTATACCAATGAAGCTGCCGAACATTCATTGACCTTCAACCATCCTGGCAAAACCTTATCTTTTATCACATTGCCAGAGGATTACGTTGGAAAGACGTTGAAGATCTACGTGACTAGTCCTTTCGACACCTATTCTGGCTTTCCAGCCGAAGTCTTTTTCGGTCCTGCCAATGCATTGATCGGTTATGTTTTTAGTCTATCAATTTTGAATATCTATATCCTCCTATTTACCGGATTTATTTGTATCCTTAATTTATTTTATCTCTTCGTTTCTTTTATCAACCAAAGAAAGCTGAAAGTATCTTCCATTTTATTCAGTGGCTTTGCCTTAAGTGCAGGTTTAGAAGCAGGCTTCGGGGATCTGCTGGGTGGACTGCTTTTTTCTCCCATCGTGAATTCATTTATGTTAAATTTTCTTTCGATTATTACGCCCATGTTTTTGATTGGGTTTTACTACACAAACATGCACTTCGTACGTAAGTATTATCAGAAATGGTTGTTTGTTCACTACTCCTTTGGGATCTTTGCCATGTTTTTGGCACTTTTTCAAAAACAAAGTTTGCCAGTCGTCATGAACTATCTGTTTTTATTAAATATCACCAGCACCTTTGTGACTTCATTTGCGGCGATTTATGAGGCGTTAAAAAAGAATCAATTTTATGTCCTTTGTGCACCTTGGATCGTTGTCGCGGCAATCGGTCATGGGTTCTTGTATATCCAAGATATTTTAGTCCTCCCGCAATCTGACATCAATTGGCGCTCGATCATCTTTTTCTTACTGATACTTATTTTTACTTGTTATGGGTTCCTCGAACTCTTTTTTGCCAGTGAAGGCAAAAATAAGCAGATCGACACAGCAGACATCAAAGTGCGATTGTATGAAAATCAGCAGGCGATCGGTCCAGATCAAACGGCACAATGGCAGCAAGTTCTACAAACCATCAAAAAGAGAACCCATACCATTAAAGACATGTTAGAAGACGAACAACTAGCGGCTGCGTATGAAGGTCTTTGCGAGATTGAAGAAGAAATCAAGCAGCAGCTAACGATCCCTGCGGTTGAAAAAGAATCGATCACGACGATGCTGCTTGCTGATTATCAACACACTGCCGCTCAAAAAAGAATCACGCTTACCTGCGATGACCTCACGGAACCACTGGAACGATTGGAAGAAAATGATCGTCTGTCCTTGATCGCCCATTGCTTAGAGTACGCCATCCGCTACACCTGTTCGGTCACAGATCCTCAAAATCGCAGGCTTTCGTTGAAAGTGACTGACACAAAAGAACAGCTACATATCGACTGTCAAATGCCGCTTTTGACAGAGGATGAGGCAGAAAAACTGCAAACTGACGAAGCAAAACGACAGGCGATCCATACCGATGTGCAAATGCTGGAACAAATTTGTCTTGTCTATCAAGGAAGTATGCGTATCGAGGATTCAGATGGTTTTCATTTTTTGCGTTTGACACTTGCCGCTAAAGCGGATCTGCTGTCTTTTGACTGACTGCCTTTTCTCCGATACGTTAAACGGTCTATTTTAAGAAAAAGCGAAAAAACTCTTGCTTTTTTCGCTTTTTCGCTTTAGCATGATAAAGAACAGCAACAAGCATTGGAATAGTAATTTTATGATGGTCTTAGAGAGTCGATGGCAGCTGAAAAATCGACACCCGCTGATAAAATGAACCTACCCAATGGCAATGACCGCAAAACGGTCGGTGGAAAGGCCTTATCCTTTACGAGTTGGATTATCCCTATCGATAATCAACAAAGGTGGTACCGCGAAATCCAAGCATTTCGTCCTTTTTTAGGACGAGATGCTTTTTTATTTTTTTAAGGAGGAAAAACAATGACACAAAAAAATGATTTTACAGAATGGTATATACAAACGATCCAAAAAGCCGAATTGATGGCTTACTCCCCAGTGAAAGGTTCCATTATTTTCCGTCCTGACGGCTTCGAACTTTGGGAACATATTCAAGAGGAGTTCAATCGTTTCTTGAAAAAAGAAGGCATTCGCAATGCATACTTCCCAATGCTGATTCCGCAAAATTTCTTTATGAAGGAAGCGGATCATATCGAAGGCTTTGCCCCTGAATTACCTTGGGTCACAGAAGTCGGCAACGAAAAACTGGAAGAACCTTTGGCCTTGCGTCCAACCTCAGAAACCATGATCGGCTCTGCCTTTTCTGATTGGATCAACTCCTACCGTGACCTGCCTTATGAAATCAATCAATGGGCAAACGTCTTTCGTTGGGAAAAGAAAACATTGCCTTTCTTGCGTACCTCAGAGTTTTTATGGCAAGAAGGTCATACCGCTCATGAAAATGAAGAAGATGCTCGTCAACGCACCATGAAAGTCTTAGATGAATATGCCCGCCTTTGCGAAGAATTTCTAGCGATCCCTGTTTATCGTGGACAAAAAACCCCATCTGAGCGCTTTGCCGGGGCAGTAGATACGTATTCGATCGAAGCGATGATGAAAGACGGCAAAGCAGTCCAAGCAGGAACCAGCCACTACATGGGGACAAAATTTGCTGAAGCATTTGATATTACGTATTTAACGAAAGAAAACAAGCATACCCATGCCCACACAACCTCTTGGGGTGTCTCTACCCGCTTGTTAGGTGCCTTGATCATGACCCATGGCGATGAAAATGGTTTAGTTTTCCCACCAACCATTGCACCAACCCAAGTTGTGTTGTTACCAGTCGGTCCTTGGAAAAAGAATCCAGCCATCTTAGAAAAATTAGAAGAACTGTATGCCAACTTTAAAGCCAAGGGCATTCGTGTTCGTTTGGATGATTCTGATAACTCACCTGGCTATAAATTCAATGAATGGGAACTAAAAGGCGCTTGCTTGCGAATCGAATGTGGCCCAAGAGATTTAGAAGCTGGCAAGGTCATGGTCAAAGTCCGTGACCTACCTGACAAGCAAACGGTGGTGCTTGAGGAATTAGAAGCGTTTGTTGACCAAGAATTACAAGCAATGACTCCACGTTTATTAGCAGCTGCGAAGGAACGTAACAAAGATAATGAGTACACCGACATCGATACATTGGATGAACTAAAAGCCCATATCGAAACGTGCAAACAAGAAGACAAAGTGACTGGTTTTGTTTTGATCGGTTGGGACGGCTCGGAAGAAACCGAAGCCAAAATCAAAGAAGAAACTGGCTTTACTACTCGGAACATTCCGTTTGAAGCGCCAATGGAAAAAACGGTCGATATCGTCAGCGGGAAACCTGCCAAACACACCGTTTGGATCGCCCGCGCATACTAATAAAAAACGAAGCAGCCAGATGGAAAAGGCTGCTTCGTTTTTTGATTAATAAATCAATGAAAGAAAATCTTCAGGCGTGATGTTGCCAAAATATTTTTTGACATCAATGTTGGCAATGACTTGTGCCAAATCTTCTTTGGCATAACGAGTACCGATCAGTGCTTGTTCTACATCTGCAATGTCCCCTAGGCCGAAAAAGTCGCCAAAGATTTTGGCATCTGTGATTTTTCCTTCTGCCACATTTAAACGAACTTCGATGGAACCGATCGGGAATCGATGACGACGTTCTATATCAAAGGCTGGTGATTTGCCGTAATTCCAATCCCAGTTACGATAATACTTATCGGAAATCTCATTGATCTTGACCCAATCCTCTTCTGTTAGTTCATAGGTTTTGACGTCTTCCACGGAATCGACACCAAAAATCTTCAATAAGATTTCTTGACGGAACTCTTCAGTCGTCATGTCTTGCTTCTCTTTTGGCAAGAATGGTTTGATGTTGGTCACTCTTGAACGGATCGATTTGATGCCTTTTGATTCGATTTTGTCTTTACGGACTTTCAAGGCGTTAACTACTTCATTGATATCACTGTCAAACATGATCGTGCCATGAGCAAACATCCGGCCATTTGTTGCGTACATCGCATTCCCAGAAAACTTCATGTCATTGATCACAAGGTCGTTGCGGCCTTTTAGTTGCGCCCCTTCAACCCCCATCTCATGTAAAGCTTGGACGATTGGTTTGGTCAGTTTTTCAAAATCTCTGAAAGAATTCCCATCGTCAGGCATAATAAAGCTGAAATTCAAGTTTCCGAAATCATGATAGACTGCACCGCCGCCGCTGAAACGACGAACGACATGGATCCCATGTTCATCCACATATTCCTTATTGATCTCTTCGATCGTATTTTGATTGCGTCCAATGATAATCGATGGTTCATTAATGTAAAAAAGTAAGATGGGTTCATCCACTTTCATTTCTTGAAGAAGAAAAATCTCGATGGCTAAATTGATGCGTGGGTCATTCAGTTCGTTCGGTACAAAAAGCATACTATTCGTTCCTCCTAATTAGATGATTTCAATTATTTTTTGAACAGCCGCCAATTCAACGGGGATCCCGTTGGCAGCTAGTGCAGCCTCTTCTCGTAACTGTTCTAAATCACCGTGTTGCGGCAAATGCGTCAACATTAATTTTTTTACCTGCGCCGCATGGGCGATCTCGCCTGCTTCTTTTGACGTAAAATGAGCCTTGTGCCGCTCATTGCCTGCAAAAAGATAGGTATCTGCCAAAAACAGGTCAGCTCCTTGTGCAAACGGAACAAAAGATTCTAAGTAGCCAGAATCGCCTGTAAAAACAAAAACCTTGCCTGTGCTTTTCTCAACAAATCGCATGGCATAGCAAGTGACTGGATGGATCGTTTTCATAAAGGTAATGGTAAACGGGCCCAATTCCAATGACTCCGTTTGGAGGTAATCAATTCCTTGAGTCACTCCAGGCATCGTCAGGCTTTCAAAATGAACAGTGTCCTCCCCATGTCCGTAGATCGGCAAAACCTGGCGTTCTTCGTTTCCTGGATATAATTGCCAATAGTATTGCAATACCCCTAGATCCGCAATATGATCGTGATGGTAATGCGTCAGAATCACTGCATCTAAGTCTAAGGGATCAAGGATTTTTTCTAGTTGGACCAAGGTGGTGCTTCCCGCATCAAGCAGCAAATGAAAGCCTTCCGACTCAATTAAATAGCCAGTAGTCCCTTCACCATTATACGGATAGGCACCTAAACAACCTAAGACAGTTATTTTCACTTGTGTTTCCTCCTCTTTGGCTCAAGCTGATTTTCTACTTCTTTTATGCTATCACATCTCAGCTGATTTGACTAAAATCCGACCATTTTTTTGCAAAAAAAGATCGAGAAAACGAGAAAAAAACGACGTCTATTGGTAGAACCCTATGAATGAGTTTTTTACTCTATCTGCAGGGAGCCAGACCAATGGGCCATCGTCTTTTTTGTTTATCTGATCATCGCTCGTTGTTCATTGATCAATTCCTCATAAAATACTGCATTAACCGCATAAGCGTAGGCGTTTGCCCATAGCATCCCGATCATCAGTGCCAAAAAGCCGAGAATAAACCAACCAATCAATGATAACTGTAGCCAAATGTATTGACCCAGATGTGGACGCAAGAGCGCAAAGGCCACTTTAATTGACTGAAGAACCCCTAATTCCGGTTGATCATAGCGCAGATAGATCGCTAATTGGATCACACCAGTAACGACTTGTGACAAAAAGAAGAACAAAATGATGGCGAGAAAAGTCCCGAGTACAAAAGCCAGGGAGCCATTAAACATCGCCAAATCAATAGAGATTCCCCGATTAAAATTGAATACCAAGTCCAAATATTGATTGAGCCCTGATAAGACAAACTGCGGCAAGAAAATCGCAAAACTCAAAAGATAATTTAAAAGCGCGCTCACTAAATTTAGTAGCAAAAACGGTACATACAGACGTTTATCAAAGACTAGAAAAATATCCCCCACCTTGATTCCTCTGCCACGAACCAGATAGAGTGCCATGATACTCAACGCTACCGAAAACGCAAAGAAGACAAAATTGTCCAAGATCAGATCGATCCAGCTCCCTGCATTGTTTGCACCAAAAGAAGTCCCAATACTACTAAAAAGCGAGCTGACCACCGCTTGTACCGCAACCGTCGCTAAAATACTTAAGACGAACGTTCCCCAGAATCCGCGCAAGGAGTTTTTGGCGGTCTCTCGAATCATTGTATTTGATCTCATAGACTCACCTTAATAACTGCGCAATGCTTTAACGGTCTTATCGTCTAAGCGGCGAACCACTTCCGTTACAAGCTTGACTGTATTGAAGTAGTCATCCTCATGAATGACAGAAGTATGAGAATGCAGGTAACGAACTGGCACGGTAATAGCGATCGAAGGGACCCCATCACGAGTCAAATGCATTTGACCAGCATCGGTTCCTCCACCAGTGATCACGGTATATTGGAAAGGAATTTCCATTTCTTCTGCGACATCGATCACAAAATTCAATAATTTCTTGTGAGGAATCATGGAAGCATCAAAAATCAGGACTTGTGGGCCTTTGCCTAACACAGAATCCGCTTCTTTTGGTGTCATTCCAGGCGTGTCCCCAGCGGTACCAGTATCTAGTGCGATCGCGATATCGGGATTCACTAAGTGAGTGCTTGTTCGCGCCCCTCTTAGGCCAACTTCTTCCATCACGTCACTGCCAGCAAACAAGCAGTTGGGATGTCCTTCTGCTGCCAAGGTTTCTAATACCCGCAGTGATACCGCCGTACCGATTCGATTGTCCCATGCTTTGGCTAATAAAAATTTGCTGTCGTTCATCCGTTTGTATTGGATATAAGGGGTGATCATATCTCCCGGACGGATCCCCCAGCCTTTGGCTTCTTCTTCACTTGAAGCGCCGATATCAATGAACATATCTTTGATATCATACGGTTTATTTCGAGTCTCTGGACTCAAGACATGGGGTGGTTTTGAACCGACGACACCGTGGATCAATTTGCCTTCATTGGTTTTGATCTCGACTTGCTGTGCCAGCATCACTTGCCCCCACCAACCACCAAGGGTCTGGAATTCAATAAAGCCTTTTTCTGTGATTTTAGTTACCATAAAGCCGACTTCATCCATATGTCCCGATATAAAAATTTTCGGTCCACCGCCATCACCAACATGTTTGGCAATGACACTTCCTAAACCATCAAAAAAGATATCTTCAGCAAAGTCTTTGGCATATTCTTTAAAGACTTCACGCACTTCCTCCTCATTCCCAGGAACCCCACGTGCAGTCGTTAGGTCTATTAAAAGCTGTTCTTCTTTTTTCTCCATCTTGCTTCCTCCTTTGTCTCATTGATTATGATTATACCATTCTCTTAATCTGGTGCCAGAGGGAAATACAAAAAGATTGGTTAAATGAAAAAACGATCCTCGTTTTGTAGTGATCCTCAAGGTTAGATTTTTTGGTCTAACTTGTAAGGTTCGCTTCAATTCTAAGGATCGTTTTATCAAGAATTCAATCAAGTTTCAATTATTCGCAGACACAGCTTGACGGTAATCAAATAGGCAAATAGATAGACGACTGCTGCAACTGCCGCAAACAAATGAGCCACCCAATACCCAGGACTGTCGATGATTTGGGTGAAGGTATTGATGGCAAAGACGGCATGCAAGATCGCCAGTAGCGTACCTGGCATAAAAATCCAGATGTTTTGCCAGTAAACGAGTTTGCGTACTTCTTTTCGGGTGTAACCTAGTTTGGTCAATAATCGGTAATTGTGTTTCTCCCGCTCGGTATTTGAAAATTGCCGAACGATCAAACTGCTGGATGTCGTGATCAAAACGATCACACCTACAAATAATGACACAAACAAAACGATTCCTGCTTGCCGCCGCACGCCGCGCATCGTTGTAAAACGATTCGCTAAGGTCAGTCGATATGCGGTCATCTGGTTATTCTCACTGGTGGAATCTCGGGCAGTCTCTGGATAAAAACGCACGCTTTTTTGGTCATCGCTAAACTCATAGGTCAAAGGATGCGTCCACTCAATCGGCAGCTCTTCATCTAGCAGCTGAGTCAAGCTCTCCGTTTGCACCTTGTCTGTTTGTAAATAAGCAACGCTATAGGTGAAGCCCTCAACTTGTTGGTACGCATCATCTTGGATGACAAGGACATTCGGCAAGGAATAGCGCAAGGCAGAATCCCCAAAATAATCCTGTTCTGCTTGAATGAGTTTGAACGTATGTTGACTGCCGATTTTGACCTCATCGCGATAGGTGATAAACGAACGAGTCACATCGTATTGACTGTCAAAAAGCACCGCTTGTTTATCGGTACTCAGTTGAATCTCCGGGGCATCGGGAACCAGTTTTCGCAGACGCTGATAATCAGAAAAAGCGACCAGATTCACCATGATATTTTCAATATTTTCGTCTTGCAACTCTCCAAGGTAACGGGTTTGAACCGTCATATTGGTCATTTTATAGGGAATCGATTGTTCGGCAATAATCGGTGTATCGGCTTTTTCTAAAAGGTCCCGCAAGGTATCTGCCTGCTCTTCTGACACTTGAAAGGACGTTGGATAAATGCGGTTCGTTGCTTGATAGTTTAATGAGATGACCCCCATCGTTCCCCCGATCAGGGAGATTGCGATCGCTGTGATGATCGTCAAAAGCGCATAGCTTTTCCACGTTCTTTGCAAGTAAGCCCGCACGTTATTGTAAGCAATCAGTTTCGCCCCTTTGATAAGACGTTTTTTCGGCTTACTCAAAAAATATAACAATGCCGGCAACGAGCAATCAAAAAAAAGATAGGTTGCCGTCACACAACAAAACAGAATCAATAAAGGAATCCATAAAATTGCTGAAAAATCTTGTGTGTACGTGATATAGTTGGTCCACGTTTCCCGCAGGGTCAAAGACAAATAGTAGCCTACCCCCAGTAGAATCAGACCTAGAACCCCCATTAATGAACGAAACGGGGTCATTTTCATTTTCTTGATCGGTAAGCGGTATTCAGTCTTGATCAGCTCACTCATTGGGGTACGCCATACAAAAAGGATCACTTGAATACTCAAAATAATCATCGCCGCGATAAAGACAAAAACCGTTGAAAAAATCGATTGGGGCGAATTAAAGAAATGACTCGTTAAATTCAAGCCCATCGCTCGAATCAAAATCATAGAAAAAAATTTCGAAAAAATAATCCCCATAAAGATGCCGGTCACTAAAGAGAAAAAGTTCAATAGAAACGTTTCCCGCAGCAACAGCCAAGCCAGACGACCTTGCCGCAGCCCCAAAAGCTGGTAAACACTGATTTCTTTTTGCCGCTGACTAAGAAAAAAATGATTGGCACTCAGCATAAAAAACAAGACGACAAAGGCAACCACACTGCTGCCGAATCCTAAAACCCCTTCAATGCGGATATCTTGCTGGACCCGTTGATTCAGCAGACGATCATTCATCAAGGCGTTAAAGGAATAAAAAATCATCACAGCGGTCATCATACAAATAAAGTACACCATATAGTTGCGAAACTGCCGTAAAAAACTCCGCCAGCCGATTTTAAACAACATGGCGCGGACCGCCTCCAATCGTTGCCTGCATATCGATGATTTTTTCAAAAAATTCCTGACGCCCGCCTTTTTTGACGACTTCTGCAAAGAAGACACCGTCTCGGATGAATAAAATTCGGTTGCAGTAGCTGGCGGTGAAAGGATCATGGGTGACCATCAAGATCGTTGTTTTCTCTTGTTGATTGATTTGTGCTAAATACCGTAACAATTCTGTCGCCGCTTTTGAATCAAGGGCGCCAGTGGGTTCATCAGCAAAAAGGACCGCCGGACGACTAATGATTGCTCGAGCAGCAGCGACCCGCTGTTTTTGCCCTACAGACAATTCTTCTGGGTAGCGATCTAACAAGTGCTCGATTCCTAACAAATTGGCCGTTTGTTCAATGCGCTCTTGGGTTTCACTCACGGGCAAACGATCAATGGCAAGGGGAAGCAAGATATTGTCTCTGGCAGTCAACGTCTCTAAAAGATTAAAGTCTTGAAAGATAAAACCGATCTGCTGACGACGAAAATCACTGAGGGCTTTTTCCGACATTCGGGTAATGTCTTTGCCATCGATATAGATCGAGCCTAAGCTAGGTCGCATGATTGAAGACAACAGATTCATCAAGGTCGTTTTCCCAGCGCCGCTGGGCCCCATGACCCCGACAAATTCTCCTTGATCCACTGCAAAAGAAAGGTTATCTAATACTTTGGTTTGATTGAAACGAGTGCCGTAACTTTTGGTCAGATGCTTCACATCAATCATATTTTTCACATAGAACCCTCCTTTAATAAAATTCTCTCCTTATGGTAGCATACTTTTTCATTGAATACTTCTGCTTCAAAACAGAGAAAAAATAAATTTAAAAAAGTTTTTTATTCATTATGTGAAACATGGAACAACCAAATCCTTAATCTTATCAGTTTTCTCAGAAAACACCCCAATGAATATACACCATATATTGTGTATATCCAATTTATCAACCCTTATTCACCACTATATATAGTTGCTCATTTCTACAATTTGTTTTATTATATTGAGGAAGATAAGGAGTGGTAGAAATGATGAACATTAAGAGAAATCCTGAGCAAGGGTTGGAAAGACAGTCCGCTTTGCGTCAGTTAAAAATCGTAAAACGTGATGGACGGCTTGTCGATTTTGATGATCAAAAAATTTACGATGCGTTAGTGAAAGCCCTAAGAAAAATCAACGGCGAGCTTTCTCCCATCGACCACGAAAAAATCACCGAGATCGTTGACAGTGTCGATCACGAGATCGCGGAACGTTTTCGTACGAATGTAAAAATCTATGAGATCCAAAATATCGTCGAGCATATCTTATTAGCAAAAAACGAGTATGCCTTGGCTGAAGAATATATCAACTATCGGACCCATCGTGATTTCGAGCGCAGCAAAGCCACAGACATCAACTTTACGATCAACAAATTGATGAATAAAGATCAATCGGTCGTCAATGAGAATGCCAATAAAGATAGCAATGTGTTCAATACACAACGTGATTTGACCGCTGGGATCGTAGGAAAATCGATCGGTTTGAAAATGCTCCCTCCTCACGTGGCAAATGCTCACCAAAAAGGCGACATTCATTACCATGACTTGGATTATCATCCTTACACCCCAATGACCAACTGCTGCTTGATCGATTTTAAAGGCATGCTGAATAATGGGTTTAAAATTGGGAACGCCGAAGTGGAATCGCCAAAATCGATCCAAACGGCCACCGCTCAAATCTCACAAATCATTGCAAACGTAGCATCGAGTCAATATGGCGGCTGTTCTGCTGATCGAACAGATGAATTATTGGCTCCTTTTGCTGAGTTGAATTATCAAAAGCATCTAAAAGATGCCGAAGAATGGATCGAGTCGCCTGAACGTCGGGAAGCTTATGCGAAGAGCAAAACGCGCAAAGATATCTACGATGCAATGCAAAGTCTAGAATACGAAATCAATACGTTATTCACCTCAAACGGACAAACGCCGTTTACTTCCCTTGGCTTTGGTTTAGGAACCAACTGGTTCGAACGGGAAATCCAACGAGCGATTCTCCAAATTCGCATCAACGGGTTAGGCAGTGAAAAGCGTACCGCTATTTTTCCAAAATTGATCTTTAGTATTCGCCGTGGCGTCAACTTGGCCCCTACCGATCCGAACTATGATATTAAAGAACTGGCTTTAGAGTGTGCCACCAAACGGATGTATCCTGATATTTTGAATTATGATAAATTGGTTGAATTGACCGGCAGCTTTAAAGTGCCGATGGGCTGTCGTTCTTTCTTGCAAGGCTGGAAAAACGAACGTGGCGAAGAAGTCAATGTCGGTCGGATGAATCTAGGCGTCGTAACATTGAATATTCCTCGGATCGCCTTAGAAGCAAATGGTGATCAAGAAAAATTCTGGACGCTGCTGGAAGACCGTCTGCAAATCGTCAAGGATGCTCTTGTCTATCGGGTGGAGCGCTGTAAAGAAGCCAGCCCTGCGAATGCGCCGATCCTTTATATGTATGGGGCTTTCGGTGAACGTTTGGATCGCAAAGACAATGTGAATGAACTATTCAAAAACAAACGTGCTACTGTTTCTCTTGGATATATCGGTTTGTATGAAGCTGCTTCGGCTTTTTATGGTGGAACATGGGAACAAGATCCAGAAGCAAAAGCCTTTACCCTAGCGATCGTGAAAGAATTGAAAGCTCATGCAGATGCTTGGGGCGATGAATACGGCTATCATTTCAGCGTGTATTCGACGCCTAGTGAAAGCCTGACTGATCGTTTCTGCCGCTTGGATACCGAAAAATTCGGTGAAGTTGAAAACATTACCGACAAAGAATACTACACCAACAGCTTCCACTATGATGTGCGGAAAAATCCGACACCATTTGAAAAACTTGATTTTGAAAAAGAATATCCAAAATACTGTTCTGGCGGGTTTATTCATTACTGTGAATACCCAGTCTTGCAGCAAAATCCAAAAGCGTTAGAAGCGGTTTGGGATTACGCTTATGATCGGGTCGCCTATCTTGGAACAAATACCCCTATCGATCACTGTTATGAGTGTGGGTATGAAGGAGATTTCAATCCAACCGAACGGGGCTTCGAATGCCCGCAATGCGGCAATCATGACCCCAAAAGTTGTGACGTCGTCAAAAGAACCTGTGGGTATCTTGGAAATCCTCAAGCTCGTCCAATGGTCAATGGACGGCACAAAGAAATTTCTGCCCGGGTCAAACATTTGCAAGAATAAACGAAAAAGGAGTGCTAGAATTCTTCTACACTCCTTTTCTTGAAGACCAATCCCTGTAATTCATGATAGAAAGAAGTTTTCTTATGAGAAATCCGAAACCTAAAGAATGGCAAGCCAAAGAATATAGCCAAAATTATATTGCTGATTACAAAGCCTTCAACTTTGTTGATGGTGAAGGCATTCGAAATAGTTTATACGTGAGCGGCTGTCTCTTTGCTTGTGAAGGCTGTTTCAACAAAGCGGTCCAAAACTTTCGCTATGGTACACCTTTTACGCAAGAACTAGAGGATCGAATCATCGAAGATCTGCGGCATGATTATGTCCAAGGGCTGACCCTCCTGGGCGGCGAACCTTTCTTGAACACAACAGTCTGTCTGAAAGTCGTTGATCGGGTTCGTGCTGAATTTGGGCACAGCAAAGATATTTGGAGCTGGTCAGGCTACACCTATGAAGAATTGCTTTTGGAAACACCCGATAAATTGGAACTTTTATCCAAAATCGATATTTTAGTCGACGGTCGTTTTGAACTGAGCAAACGAAATTTAAACTTGCAGTTTCGCGGCAGCAGCAATCAACGAATCATTGATCTTGCTGCATCTCGGGAACAAGGAAAAGCGGTTATCTGGGCAAAGTGCAAAGATGCTGAAGCAAGCTACGAACAAATCAAAAAACAAATTTAAAAACTAAAAACACCGTGCATCTTGAGGTGACCCCAAAAGTTAGACCAAAAAATCGAACTTTTGACGGTCACCTCCTCTTCCTTCAAAGATGATGCACGGTGTTTTTTTATGTTATATCAACTCAGTGACCAAGCTTTTTACAGGTACTTACTTGCTTCACGAATCGTCAAAGGCGCCAGACTTGTTTGATAGCGAAGCAGAAAGTCTTGGACCCACTGAGGATTCGTCTTGGCATAATCTCGTAAGCTCCAACCAATGGCTTTGTTGATAAAGAATTCAGAACTCCCCAAATTATTGACGATGACCTCTTCAAGCAGTGGTCGATCCATCTGTTCTTTTTGCAGCAGTTGATGGAGTATTGCCACTCGCCGCAGCCAAAGATTTTCCTCAAGACTCCAGCGAAGCATTTCAGCTTTTAACGCTGGCAGTCGGCGAACTAGTTTTCTGACAACCTCACTTAGGGCATCCACGCTATCCCACCAAGCTTTTGTTATGACTAGCTGTTCAATTTTTGCCAGATCGATGGCCGCTAGAAACGGCTCCATCACCACTAAATAATCAATCGCAAGGTATTGGTGTTCCCGATAGCTGCTTTGCCAACAATGATCGATAAAATCCCAATCAACCGTTTTCGTTTGTTTTGCTGCTTTGAAGGTCGCTTTCTCCTGCTGGCGGCGCAACGGCGTAGGAATGCCTAAAAAATCAAACTGATGCCGCATGTAGGCGGCCATTTTTTCACTTCGCTCCTGATCAGCCAACCCCACCATCGTGTCATATACTTGATAGAGTGTCATTTTGCTCCTCCTCTTCTGACTACTGCTCGTCAGATAGTTGCCATAAGGGCAGTACGATATTTTCATAGGTCAGTGGATCAAGATTTGTGACGGTGATCCCCAAAAGACGGATGCCTTTTTCCAGACCTAAAATTTCTTCCCAAATCAGACTTGCTTCGGAAAATAGCTGTTCTTTTTTATGAACATAGGTTGGCAAGGTCACTCGCTTGGTGATCGTAGAGTAATCACTGTAACGAACTTTCAACACGACCGTCTTGCCATGTTTTTGTGTGCGCTTCAGTGATCTTTCGACTTCTTCTGCGATAGCCCGTAACTGGCTCAATACTTGTTCTTCACTGGTTAATGGATTGCCGTATGTATGCTCTTTTCCAACTGATTTCCGTTCTCTCGTCACACTAACTGGGGAATCATGGATCCCTCTAACTTTCCGATACAAGGAATACCCCATTTTGCCAAATTCACGAATCAGTGCCATCTCACTCCAGCCATACAGATCAGCTCCTGTAAAAATACCTAACTCATGCATCCGCGGAACAGTTTTCTTCCCGATCCCGTGAAATTTATCAATGGGTAATTGTTGCAAAAATGCCACTGCCTCATCTGGCATCACCACCGTCAATCCTCGTGGTTTATGATAATCCGAAGACAGTTTTGCCAAGAATTTGTTGTAACTGACTCCTGCCGAACAGGTCAGATGAGTCTCTTGCCAGATGTCTCGTTGAATCAAACGAGCGATCTTAATTGCTGAAGGACAATTGATCTTGTTGACTGTGACATCTAGATACGCTTCATCAATAGAAACTGGTTCGATGATGTCGGTGTACCGATGAAAAATTTCTCTGACTTGCTGGGACACTTCACGATACTTTTGATGATTTCCCGGTTTAAAAATCGCTTGCGGACAAAGCTCATAGGCTTTTTGCGCACTCATTGCCGAGTGGATGCCATATTGTCGTGCCAGATAATTGGCGGTCGTTACCACTCCTCGTCCGCCAGTATCACTTGGGTGACGGGCAATGACGAGGGGATGCTTGGCAAGCTCTGGATCATCCCGTTCTTCCACCGAAGCAAAAAAAGCATCCATATCAATATGAATAATTTTGCGGCTCGTATCATTTTTTAAGGGAAATTGCAGTTCCGACATCGTTGTTCACCCCACTTCTTATTATAAACGAACAGAGGTTCCCTATCAAGCAAGGAATCGAGGGAAGCACGCAAAAAGGACCAATCTTCATTGGTCCTTTCTTCTACATTCACTGCTTTTGCGGCCCTCTTCATGGTTCAATAATTTCTACTATAAGGCAGCTTCCCCTCGTTCATTAGTGCGAATCCGAATCGCTTCTTCCAACGGGTAGACGAATATTTTGCCGTCACCGACTTCATCTGTCCGACAGATCGATACAATCAGCTCAATCACCGCATCGACTTTTTCATCTGCTAAAACAAAACGGACATTTACTTTTGGTAAAAGAGTTGTGATCACTTCTTGGCCACGAATAAACTCTTTGAGGCCTTTTTGATTGCCACAGCCCAGCACTTGACTGACTGTCATGCCGCTGATCAAATCAGACTGATCCAAAGCGGCCTTTAGTTCTTCTAATTTTTCTTGGCGAATAATCGCTTCAACTTTTTTCATGACTGCTCCTCCACTCTTAAGAATCTAACCCCATAAAGGTAGGATAGGCCGTTTCGTCATGTTCGATCCGATCCATCCCCACTGCTTCTTCTTGTTGCGATACGCGAATCGGCATTACCCATTTGATCAAAGTGATAATGACAAAGGATAAGATACCTGCAAATAGAATCGTAAATACGATACTTTCGGCTTGTGCGAGAAAAAGATCAACGCCGCCATAGAGCAATCCTGACCGTCCACCCACTGCTGGATCCGCAAAGATCCCCGTCATCAAACCGCCAAAGATCCCGCCTACGCCATGGCAGCCAAAGGCATCCAGCGCATCATCTAATCCTAGACGATGTTTGATGACAGAAATAAAGAAGTAGCAAAACGGACTGACTAAAGCGCCAATGATAAAGGAAGACCAAAGCGAGACAAATCCCGCACCTGGTGTGATGGCAACTAAGCCCACGACGGCTCCAGTACACGCACCAACGATCGTCGGTTTGCCCAACACGATTTTTTCGATCAGCATCCAAGAAAGCATCGCACTGGCTGCTGCCGTATTCGTGGTCATTAGGGCGTGGATCGCTAGACCATCAGCTGCTAACGCAGAGCCAGCATTAAAGCCAAACCAGCCAAACCATAAAAGGCCAGCACCTAGTACAACAAATGGAATATTATGAGGACGATATTCGGTTTGATGAAATTCTCGCCGCTTACCGACAACGATCGCTAAGACTAACCCACTGATACCCGAACTGATATGAACGACATTGCCTCCTGCAAAATCGATCGAGCCGATCGCATCTAAGAAACCGCCGCCCCATACCATATGTGCCATTGGAAAATACACGAGAACTAGCCAGAAGCCGATAAATAGGAAAATAGCTGAGAAACGCATTCTGCCCACGACAGATCCAGTAATGATCGCCGTTGTGATCAAGGCAAACATCATTTGAAAGGCCGCAAATAACCCTTCAGGAATCCCTTCTCCTTCTGTCATCGAGACATGATTGAAAAAGACTTTATCTAAATTCCCAATAAATGAGCCTGTGCCGCTAAAAGATAAGGTATACCCTAAAGCGACCCATAGCACAGACGCCAAGCCCATCGTACAAATCACCATCATCATGGTATTGAGGATGTTTTTGCGACGTTCCAATCCTCCGTAAAAAAATGCCAATGCTGGAGTCATAAGAAAAACCATGCCGCTACAAATTAAAATAAATGCAATATTCCCTGTGTTCATTTTTGACGCCTCCTTTTCTTTATGTTAGCTATCCTAACATCATATTTCCAAATAATCTAGATTTTTCTGAGAAAACCGTGAATTTTCTGAAAATAGCTAACTATTGATGTCAGATAATTTAACACAAGTCCGAAAAAAGACAAAAAAATACCGAGAGAATTCTCGGTATGATTACGTTTCTAATTGATGGTAGGCTTGATAAACAAGCTGTTTCTTCACTTGATTGCGTTTAGCCACTTCTTTGATGGCTTCTTTCGAAGACAAGCCAGCCTCTTCCATCAAGGCTGCCACCTGTTCAGCATAGCTTCCTTCATAAACGACTTCAGGGATTTCAGAAGCGCCTTCCACTAATAGACAGCATTCCCCTTTGATTGGTTGTTGGTCGAGGTATTCAATCAATTCTGAAAAGGTCCCTCGCAAATATTCTTCGTGGATTTTTGTCAATTCACGGCAGATAACTGCTTGACGTTCTCCCAATACCTCTTTCATCGTTTCGATCGTCGCTGCGATTCGATACGGTGACTCATAAAAAATCATCGTAGCTTTTTGGCTTGCCAATTCACTTAACGCTTGCTTTTGTTCTTTTTTCTTACGAGGTAAAAAGCCATAAAAAAGATTCGGCTGCGGTGATAAGCCAGAAGCGATCAGCGCGGTCAAACCAGCCGTAGGTCCTGGGAGCGCAATCACTGCGATTCCTTCGACCAAGCACGCCTTGACTAATTCATGACCTGGATCACTAATGGAGGGCATACCAGCATCACTGCATTGGGCAATAGTCTTGCCCATTTGCAGCTGTTCTATCAGCTGTGGCACCCGTTCTTTATAATTGTGTTCATGTAAGCTTTTTTGCGGTGTCGCAATCTCAAAATGATTCAACAATTTCTGGGTATTTCGAGTATCTTCACTTGCGATCAGGTCCGCTTCTTTTAAAATTTTGACACATCGGAACGTCATATCTTCCAAGTTACCGATCGGTGTTGGAACAAGATACAGTTTTCCAGTGTCTTGTTTATAACTTTGCTGCTTTTGCATGTACTGCTCCTTTCGAAAAAAAGACCAGCAGTAACTGATCTTTTTTCTAACGAACCGCTTCGTCTGTCAGCTATTTGCCGCTTTCACGATAGATCACTTCTAGACAAAACGCACAAGGTTCGTCATGTTCTCTGCGAGAACCGTATAAGTCATAACAAACATGAAATCCTTCTTCGTAAATCTTTTCTAAATTCATCCGTGATTTAGAAAGCTCTTGTTTGACCGATTCAGCGGGTGCATCTGCCACTTGGTTCAACTCACGAATGTGTTCACGTAAGCGTTGATTTTCCAATTCTAATGTCGTATTTTTTTCGACGATTTCTTGCAAAGACTGCTTCATTTCCGCTAGATTATTCAAGGAATTTTGCAACTCCACTTCTAACTGATTCAATCCGTCATATATTGATCGTTTGTCCATGCTCATTATGGTCACCTACTTATTTTGTCACTAGTTCTTCATAATCATACTCGATTGGTGTTTGCCGATCATGCAAACGGACTTTGATCACTCGGCTCAACAGATCCAGCCCGACCACACGTCCTTTGCCATCTGGCGTTTCAACTTCCTTGCCGCGATCCGGCAATTCTTTTTTTGCACGCTCATACTCTTCACTTTCGTACTTAAGACAACACATCAAACGACCACATAACCCTGAAATTTTTGCAGGATTTAAGGAGAGTCCTTGATCCTTAGCCATCTTGATGGACACTGGGATAAAATCGCCTAAAAACGTCGCACAGCATAGTTTGCGACCGCAGGGTCCAACTCCGCCTAGCGCCTTTGCTTCATCCCTGACACCAATTTGGCGCAGTTCGATCCGTGTATGAAATTCACTTGCCAAGTCTTTGACCAACTCACGAAAATCAACGCGGCTTTCTGCCGTGAACGAAAAAATCAGTTTTGTGCGCTCAAAGGTATATGCCACCCGAATCAGCTTCATTGGCAGCTGGTGTGCTCGAATTTTTTCTTTCCCGATTTTCAACGCTTCGTCTGCTGCTTTTTGATTGGCGGCAGCTTGCTCTAAATCTTTTTTCGTCGCTCGACGCAGGATCGGTTTGACTGCTTGAGGCAAATCGCTCTCATTCATTTTTCTGCTTTTTGTAACCACCGTGGCAAGACATTTGGCATCTTGTGATTCCACGATGACTTTTTCATTTATGGTATAGGTCTGTTTTTTTGGTGTGTAAAAATAAATCTGGCCCACGTCATGATAACGCACTCCGACAACTTCGATCATCTCTGGTCTCCTTTTCCGGCTGCTGCGTTTTATCCATAGATGATTTTCACGGAAAATTGTTCTGCCACTCCTTGGAAAGACACATTGGCTTGCAATTTTTTTTGTGCTTGCAATGCGGCTTCAATGGCACGATTGATCTCTTTTCCCCATAAACCTTGTGCCAACAATCGATCTCGTTCCTCTTGAAAGTAAAATAACAAGAGCAAAAAGATTTCTGATTGCTGATTTTTTTCTTTTGCTAGACCCAATAATTTTTTCTGAACAAAAATAAATGCTTGCGGGTCTTTCTTCAAAAGGTAATTCACCCAACGCTTAACAGCATCCTTAGTTTCATTAAACCATTCATTCTGCGAGATTTCAACTGCTTTATGATAACTATTCGTCAAGTGGCTCAGAAGTCGACTCGTCTCTTTGGAAAGTCCTTCTTCTTGGAGCTTCTCCTGTAGTTTTTCTTTTGACAGCTGCGAAAAATGAATGATCTGACAGCGAGACTGAATCGTCGGCAAAATACGTCCTAAACTCTCAGTTTCTAAAATCGCCAAAAAGTTTCCCACCGGTTCTTCCAAAAACTTTAATAGGCTGTTGGCAGCGCTGTTGTTCATTTTGTCAGCTTGAGACAAAATAAAGATTTTCAGACGACTTTCAAAGCCGCTTTTTGAGAACTCCTCTTGCAGCTGCCGAATCTGGTCGACTTTGATCATCTGCCCATCCGGCTCGATTTGGATGACGTCAGGATGCTCTCCTTGGGCGATCCGCAGACAATTGCTGCATGTGCCGCACGGGGCTTCTTCTTGCACATTGGTACAAAAAAGGCGTTTTGCGAGCCACAGACTTAATTCGTGCTTGCCAGTCCCCTTGTCCCCTTCAAAAAGATAAGCATGAGCAATGCGCCCATGCTTGATACTTTTTTTTAGTTGGGCAAAAACAAGAGGCTGATATTCTTGTAGAAATAACTCCTCCATGAAAAGCTCCTTTTTTAATATTGATGGAATCCGTCAACCGGTAGCACGAACACAGTTGCTCCGCCGACTTCGACTTCGACTGGATAAGGAACTTGACCGTCTAAGGAAATGTCTAAAGACATCGGTGTCGAGACATATTGTTTTCTTGATTGACAGGTTTTTTTGATCAATTCTAATGCATCTTGTACCCGATCGTCTTCAATACCAATGATAAACGTACTGTTGCCAGCCTTTAAAAACCCACCCGTTGAGGACAATTTTGTAGCACGGATATTGGCATCAATAAACTCATTTGCCAAACGATTACTGTCTTTGTCTTGTACGATTGCCATAATTAATTTCATGGGACCATCTCCTTTGTGTTATCCAACCTACTCTAGATTGACTTGAAGTAAGCAGGATACGATTCAACGATTGCTGAATAGCTGGATTCAACAACTTCTTGTAACCCCATTCTAGCATCAATCTTATGAATGCGTACAGGATTTTCTTCCGCCAGCTTAAGATACGCATGACGAACCCGTTGATGAAACTCCAATCCTTCCGAATCTAAGCGGTCATATTGATGTGCGCGGTTTTCTTGGATGCGACGCAAGCCAGTATCAGAGTCAACATCTAGATACAAGGTAAAATCAGGCGTCGTTCCTTCCGTCGCAAACTCGTTGATCCGTGCGATCTCAGGAATCCCGATGCGGCGTCCAGCTCCTTGATAGGCAAGCGAACTGTCAACAAAGCGGTCACAGATCACGATGTGTCCAGCATTCAATGCCGGCAGGACAATCTCAATCAAGTGTTGGCGGCGGGCCGCTGCATAAAGTAAGGCTTCCGTCCGCTCATCCATTTCTTCATTTCGCGGATCTAAAATAATTTTACGAATCTTTTCAGCGATTTTAACTCCGCCAGGTTCTCTTGTTTTCACGATTTTTCTTGTTGCTTCAAGCTGTAACCGAGGATACAACTCTTCGATCACACTGGTTTTTCCAGCACCATCCGGTCCTTCGATGGTTATAAACAATCCATTCACCCTAATTGCCTCCAATATCTTTATAATTCTCGGCGACCTTCTACTGCTTTTAGCAAGGTCACTTCATCCGCGTATTCAATATCGCTGCCCACAGATAAGCCATGAGCCAAACGCGTGACTTTAATACCAGCAGGCTTGATCAAACGTGACATATACATCGCCGTTGCTTCACCTTCCGTGGTCGCATTGGTCGCAATAATCACTTCTTTGACCTGATCATCATGCAGCCGCTGTATCAGCGATGCAATGTTGATATCTTCTGGACCTGTCCCTTCCATCGGGGATAACACGCCATGCAGCACATGATAAAGTCCATGATACTCCCGGACTTTTTCTAGTGCCATGACATCTTTAGGCTCTTCAACCACTAAAATCGTTTCTTTGTCTCTTGTTGGATCACTACAGATCTCACAAGGATCTTCTTCAGTTATATTTCCGCAAATACTGCAAAAGTGCAAATCTCGTTTGACACTAAGCAACGATTTGGCAAACTCATTGACGACTTCTTCTTTCATATCGATTGTATAAAATGCCAAACGTGTCGCGGTTTTTTGTCCGATTCCCGGCAGTTTCATGTAACTGTCGATCAATCGGGCGATCGGTTCAGGATATTGCACCGTCATTTCTCCTTTTATAGACCCGGAATGTTTCTTGTATATTTGCCCATCGTTTGTTCCGATTCTTTTTCAATTTTCTTCAATCCGTCATTGACAGCTAAAATGATCATATCTTGCAGCATTTCCACATCGTCAGCATCAACGATCGCTTCATTGATAGTAATGTCTTGTAACGTCTTATCGCCAGTAAAGGTCGCTTTGACATAGCCATTTGTCGATTCGCCGATAAATTGTTTGCTGTTCAGCGCTTCTTGTTCTTTCATCATTTCTTTTTGCATTTTTTGCATTTGTTTCATCATGCCTTGCATATTTCCCATGCCTCGCATCATTATCAATCACTCCATTTTCATTAATTTTCTTCAATGCTGGTTAATTCACCAAATAACTCTTGCGCTTTTGTTACTAAGTCGTCATTTTCAGGTTCGACAGGAGCGGCTTCGGTCTCTTCTTGGTCTACTTCAATTTCCGAATCTGCCGTTGCTTGACCGCCGGCCAAAAACTCTTGCCGTAGTGCCGGCCAACTTTCTTTTGTGATAAAGACAGCCTGTGGGGCATAGTCTTTGATCATACGAGACAATTGATTATGGATCATCAATTGAAACTCTTGGTCGTTACTTGCACGCTGGCATAAGATCTCATAGTCAAAAGCGATCACGACGCCCGATTCGCTGGCAGCTTTTGCTTCACTGGAATGCAGCATCGCTCTTTGCGTCACGGAAAGAGACATCAAAAGATCGTCCCAAACATTGCGAACGTTTGCCAAGTCTTTCTTCGTTGCACTTTTCAGTACTTGGAACACGCGTTCCTTTGGTAAACGGAACGTAGTGGCCGCCTTGGCTTTCTTCACTGGTGCAGTGGTTTCCGCAACGGCACCTGCCGGTCGATTCTCCTGCAGTCGTTGCACCTCTGCCTGAAGTTTTTGCAATGCTTGCCGTAACTGCGCCACTTCTTGACTATTATCAGCTGAATTGCTAGCAACAGCAGCACTTTCTGGATCATTGGCTAATTTGACCACAGCCACTTCCAAATAGATCGTAGGATTGTTCGTAAATCGTACTTCATTTTGCGTATCGTTTAAGACCGTGATCCAGTGATAGATTTTTGCTGGCGGGGTATTTTTTGCCAGTGTTTGAAACGCTTCAGTCAACTGTAGCGACTTTTCAGATAACAGCTGCGGCGCTTGTTGATACATCAGCAAGTCTCGACAATAAACCAACAAGTTTTCCAATAAACGTCGGGCTTCTTTACCAGAGGCTAATAACTCCCGCAAGGTCGCTAACGCATCGGCAACTTCTTTTTCCCCGCAAGCTTGCATCAGACGGTCCATCATTTCATAGGACAAGCTGCCCGTCACTTCAAGAGCATCTTGGGTCGTTACGGTTCCATCACTAAAAGCGATCGCCTGGTCGGTGATACTCAAGGCATCCCGCATACCGCCTTCTGCGGCTCGCGCAATGATCTGTAAAGCTTCTGCTTCGTAATTGATCTCACTAGTAGTAAGGACCGTTTCTAAATGACCCACGATATCTTGCGTATTGATCCGTTTGAAATCAAAACGTTGGGTTCGAGAAATGATCGTTGCTGGAATCTTATGGGGCTCTGTTGTTGCCAAAATAAAGACAACATTTTTCCGTGGTTCTTCCAATGTTTTTAGTAAAGCGTTGAATGCGCCTGTTGACAGCATGTGCACTTCATCAATGATATAAACTTTGTATTCAGCTTGGGTCGGTGCATAGTTCGCACGATCACGAATAAAGCGAATTTCTTCTACACCGTTGTTGCTTGCCGCATCGATTTCGATCACGTCTTCTTGCGTCCCTGCTGTGATTGAGCGACACATATCGCACTCATTGCAAGGCTCACCGTTGACCTGGTTCGGACAATTGATGGCTTTGGCAAAAATTTTCGCTGCACTTGTTTTCCCGGTTCCTCGAGGACCCGTAAATAAATAGGCATGCGAGATCTGGTTTTGATCGATTGCATTTTTTAAGGTTTGGGTAATTGCTTTTTGTCCGACAACATCATCAAAACGCTGAGAACGCCAAACACGATATAATGCTTGATAAGCCATAGTTTTCCACACTCATTTCAAAATTCGCTACCTTCTATTATACGTAATATCAGCCAAAAAAACCACCGTTTGCGTGGGGGAATCTCAAAAGAAATGGAAATTTAATCCGCAACCTCCAATTTGTCTCTTTTATTCAAATCCACCTGCGAACGAACCGTTTATTGATGGATTTTGCGAAAAACTCCTCTCCAACTTTAGACTGATAACGTAAATCTCACCTCCTATGGTATAATGAATCTATGTTCATCTATTGTGATGAAAACAATTTAAAGGAGGACTGAAAATGGGTATTATCAAAGCGGCAACAAGCGCAATTGGCGGCGGATTAGCAGATCAATGGCTAGAGGTGATCGAGCCTGACAATATGAGCGATTCGACAGTAATGACAAAAGGTGTCAAAGTGCGGCGTAATGACAAACGCGGTTCCAACAGAAAAGGGACAGAAGATGTCATCACTGATGGCTCAGTGATCCATGTCTATCCGAATATGATGATGTTATTGGTTGATGGCGGGCGAATCATCGATTATACCGCCGAAGAAGGCTACTATACAGTGAAAAACGAATTAGCGCCTTCAATGTTAAACGGTTCATTGAAAGATGCGATTTCTGAAACGTTTGACCGCTTTAAGTTTGGTGGCGTTACACCGCAAAAACAACAAGTTTTTTATATCAATCTACAAGAAATCAAAGGGATTCGCTTCGGTACTTCCTCGCCTTTGAATTATTTTGACAACTTTTACAACGCAGAACTTTTCTTGCGGGCGCACGGAAACTATTCCTTACGAATTACCGATCCAATTTTGTTCTATACGAATGCGATCCCAAAAAACAAAAGTCAAGTCGATATCAACGACATCAACGAGCAGTACTTAGCTGAATTTTTGACCGCCCTACAAACAGCGATCAACAAAATGTCCGCTGATGGCGAACGAATTTCTTACGTTCCATCTAAGAGCATGGAATTAAGCAAATATATGGGAACAGTTCTTGATGACAGCTGGCGAGAACTCCGAGGAATGGAAATCGTTTCGGTTGCCGTCGCAAGCATCTCTTATACGGATGATTCCGTAAAATTGATCAACATGCGGAACCAAGGGGCAATGTTAGGTGACCCTTCGATTCGTGAAGGCTATGTTCAAGGTTCGGTAGCTCGTGGTATGGAATCTGCCGGTAGCAATGCCGCTGGCGCTACGACTGGGTTTGTTGGCATGGGCATGGGGATGAACGCTGGTGGCGGTTATTTGAACCAAGCGTCACAAAACAACCAACAGCAGATGCAGCAGCAACAAGCACCTGCACAAAGCAACGCAGATCATTGGGACTGCCCACAATGCGGCACATCTAATACTGGTAAATTCTGCAGCAATTGCGGCACACCTAAACCAACGAGCGATGGACCAAGTCTGAAAATGAAATGCAGCGATTGTGGTGAAGTGATTGATTTAGCCAACGGCATTCCAAAATTCTGTCCGAATTGCGGCAAACCTTTCAAAGGTGTCCCAGTAGACTAATTGAGGAGGATTGCTGATGGATGTTATCACACATAAGTGCCCCAATTGCGGGGGCGCTTTAACCTTTGATCCTGGCGATCAAAAATTTCATTGTCCATTTTGTCTGAGTATTTTTACTGAAGACGAAGTCACTGCCTTTGAAGAAAAGCAAAAAGAAGCGCAAATGGCCGCTGATTCTTCTGTAGATGCCACGGCTGCCTCAGTGACGGAGCCGAGCCTTGAAGAAGAAGTGCAGCAACAAGCCAATGCACAAGCGGGACAGATGGACCTTTTCACCTGCCCCAGCTGCGGTGCTGAAATCGTGACGGATGCGACTACAGCTGCAACCTATTGCTACTTTTGCCATAACCCGGTCGTTTTATCTGGACGGCTTTCGGGAGAATTTTTGCCAAACAAAGTCCTTCCCTTTGCGATCGAAAAAGAAGAAGCAACGCAAAAGTTTTTAGAATGGGCGCAAAAGAAAAAATTCGTCCCACGGGATTTCTTCGACCAAGCACAAGTAGAGAAATTGACTGGCGTATACTTCCCTTATTGGGTCGTCGATGCCGAGATGAACGGCTCCCTCTCAGGAATGGGTACCTCCTTGCGTATTTGGCGCGTTGGTGATATTGAATATACTGAACACAAACAATACGATGTCTTGCGACGAGGAAAAATCAAGGTGAATGAATTGCTCAAGCATGCGCTGTCAAAAAACGTCCAACAAAAAATGGTAACTGGCGTTCAGCCGTTTCCCCTTGAAAAAGCTGTTAATTTTCGCAGTCAGTATTTAGCCGGCTTCCAAGCAGAAAAAAGAGACATTGAATACATTGATCTTTCCGACGAAGTCAAAAACGAATTATCGGGTTATGCTGAAAACCTGCTAGCAGGTACGGTCAATGGCTATACTAGTTTTAAACGCAACAATCGATCCATCAATCTAACAAAAGAAGAAAACAACTACGTTTTGCTTCCTGTATGGCTAGTGACCTATCGAGCCGATGATGAAAACAAGAGTGCCTTTTATTATGCGATGAATGGGCAAACAGGAAAAGTCAGCGGTGTTTTACCGATCAGTTACAAACGCTTGGGAATCGTCAGTGGCGCAATTTTCGCGGCAACGACCATCCTCGCATTGATTGGAGCGTATTTCTTATGAAAAAACTATCTTATTTGTTGCTTCTGCTGGTTGGCTTTTTCTTCACCACCCTGCCCGCCTTTGCAGCCGAAGAGACAGTCGCAGACCACGCTGGACTTTTTACCGAACAAGAAATCCAGAAGTTGAATGAAGAAGCAGAAGCGCTGAATGCGAAAATCAAAGGCGAAGTGTTTATTCAAACAACGAACAGCAACACGGGAGATATCGAGTTGTATACTAATCGATATCTTTCGAGACGAATCGGCAACGACAACAATGGATCCGCTTTGGTGATCGATATGTCGCAACGTAAATTTCACGTTTCGACTTCTGGAAATATGATCGATTACCTCACTGACTCACGTCTAGACAAGCTACTTGATGCGGTATTTGACCAGATGGCAGAGGGAAATTATTACCAAGCGGCATTGGTCTATCTGCAAAAAGCGGCTGGTTTTGTGGAAGCAGGTGTTCCTGCCGATCACTATCGTATCGATCGTGATACTGGAAAAATTACTTATTACAAAGTGATGACGCCACTAGAAATTGCTATTTGCTTAGCAATCGCAGCAGTGATCAGTATCGCCTTTTTCATCATTGTTAAATCCCGTTACCAATTAAAAATGGGCGGCTACAAATTTAACTATCTAGAAAAATCAAGTATTGATCTGACCCAAAAAGAAGATCGCTTAGTCAACTCCTTTGTCACAACCAGACGCATCCCCCGTCCTTCGAATAATGGCGGAAGCGGCGGTGGTGGCGGTTTTTCTGGCGGCGGAGGCGGCAGTACGACCCACTCTTCTGGCGGCGGTACTTTCGGCGGCGGCGGACGCAGTTTCTAATCGTTGAATAGTTGTTTTGAATGTAAAAAAGAGTTCCTTCAAACGGGAACTCTTTTTTTTCTGCTATTCATACCATGAATCGAGAAGATCCTTTAGCTATCGTCACAATGATTTTGACCCTATCGCAGTTAAAGATATAGAGATCCTTTTGATAATTTTAAATGAACCTCATCGATTTTACTTGAGTATGCTTTTTATTCAAATCATTTCCTTAAACACAGAGAAATCAATATTGCCGCCGGAGACCAAAGCCACAGTTTTCTTTCCTCGAAGTAAATGATCGATCTGTCCGCTTAAAATCGCCGCTGTACTTAATGCACCAGCACCTTCTGCAATGACTTTTTCCTTCAAAGCCAAGTAATGGATCGCTTGTTCGATGTCGGATTCTTCAACTAAGACCGTTTCATCGATACGGGTCTTTAAAACATCATAGGTCAGCTCCCCTGCCAAAGCGACGTCACAGCCGTCGGCAATCGTTCTACTGCGGCGATTAGCTACCAGCTTTTGCTGCCAGATCGATGCGATCATACCATAAACGCCATAGGATTGAACGCCGATGATTTTGACTTCTGGACGAAGTTCTTTTAAGGCTAAAGCCATCCCAGCGATCAACCCACCACCGCCGATGGGAATAATGACATTATCAACATCTGGAAGATCCTCTAACAGTTCGATCGCAATCGTTCCTTGCCCCTCCATTACTGCACGATCATCAAAGGGAGAGACAAAAACTTCGCCACTTTCTTTCATGGCGTCTACTGTCAGTTGTTTGGTTTCATCAAACGTCTCTCCTGCTAAAACGACTTGTGCGCCATAGCTTCTTGTCGCCTCTATTTTTGTTTTAGCAGCCGTTAATGGCATAAAGATTCGGACATTGATCCCCAGTAACGATCCGGCCAGAGCAACACCTTGCGCATGATTTCCTGCAGAACATGCGATGACACCGCGAAGTTTTTCTGCATCAGTCAATGAAGCGAGCTTGTTATACGCCCCCCGCGCTTTAAAGGAGCCGGTACGCTGTAGATTTTCTAATTTCAAAAATATCGCGCCCTCTTTTTCTTTGCCTAAAATATTACTTGGTGCAAGTGGTGTATGGATCATGATTGGTTTCAATCGTCGATACGCAGCAGCGATCCCCAGACTGTCCGTCAACACTTCCTCAATCACAAACGTTCCCCCTTTTTTGTTTTTTTATACTCTCATTGAAGCACAGAACTTGTAGAAAAACAAACTGGGGAACTCGTACAAGCAAAGAGCACTTCCCTATCCTTTACACGTCAATGTCACCAACTATTCTTACAGAAGAATTTTCAGAAAATAATGACATTTCTTTTCTGAAGTGCTATACTTAGAAAAATTAAAAAAGGGTGTGAACGAATGACAATCGATTGGTCAAATTTAGGGTTTTCTTATATCAAGACGCCATGGCGTTTTTTGGCAACATGGAAAGACGGTTCTTGGAATGAAGGCGAACTTACCGAGGATAATTATCTGCATATCCACGAGGGATCAACCGCTCTTCATTATGGACAACAATGTTTTGAAGGACTAAAAGCCTACCGAAGAAAAGATGGCGGCATCAATTTGTTCCGTCCAGACGAAAATAGCAAACGGATGAATCGCAGTGCCTATCGCCTGCGCATGCCAGAGGTTCCTGAGGACTTTTTCTTAGATGCGGTAAAACAAGTAGTAAAAGCAAATCAGGAATATGTTCCACCTTATGGCAGCGGCGCCACCTTGTATATTCGTCCTCTATTGATTGGGGTCGGAGAAAACATCGGTGTCAGTCCAGCACCAGAGTATATTTTTACGGTTTTTTGTATGCCTGTCGGTCCTTACTTTAAGGGCGGATTGACACCGACCAATTTCATTGTTTCTGATTATGATCGCGCGGCACCAAATGGTACTGGCGCAGCCAAAGTTGGTGGAAATTATGCTGCGAGTTTGTTGCCTGGATACGAAGCCCATCAGCGGAAATTTTCCGACTGCATCTATCTGGATCCAGAAACGCATACCAAAATCGAAGAAGTCGGTTCTGCTAACTTTTTCGGAATCACGGCTGACAATGAATTTTTGACACCAAAATCTCCTTCTATTTTGCCAAGTATCACAAAATATTCATTGCTGCATCTAGCGCAACACTCATTAGGATTGACCCCTGTTGAAGGCGATGTTTATCTCAATGAGCTGGATCGGTTTGTCGAAGCGGGTGCCTGCGGAACAGCTGCTGTTATCTCCCCAATCGGCGGGATCCAAAACGGTGAGGATTTTCATGTGTTCTATAGTGAAACGGAAGTTGGTCCACAAACAAAAGCATTGTATGATCAATTGACCGGCATTCAATTTGGGGATATTGCGGCCCCAACAGGTTGGATCTTTGATGTCCCATTGAAATAGCCACACCCATAGACCATTATAAAACGAACGGTCCACTGTGATCGTTCGTTTTATTCTCTTTCCGCCAACCAATTCCTTTCCATCAGGAGAGAATTGATTGCCACAACTCTTTCGACTTGTTACAATCATAGCAAAGGGAGGCGTAATGATGGGTAAACGACTCGGCTATTCTTTGCTTGCAACAGCATTGTATTTGGTGGTTTCCAATATCGGTAATCTCGTTTTTGGTATCAACCGCAGCTTTAGCTGGACCACAACATTGTGGGAAGCATTTTTCTTTTTTATTTTTGTGTTCCTATTCCAACAATTCCGAAAAAAATAAGCAGTGATCCTCGCTAGTAAGAAACGGGGATCGCTGCTTATTCCTTTTGCAGGAATTTCATTTACAAAAAAAAGCGCCAAATCCCTTCATACAAAAGGATTTGACACTAAGAAAAATTATTTAACTGTTACTGAAGCGCCAACTTCTTCTAAAGCTGCTTTCAATGCTTCAGCTTCGTCTTTAGAGATGCCTTCTTTAACTGCTGAAGGAGCTCCGTCAACGACTGCTTTCGCTTCTTTCAAGCCTAAGCCAGTTGCTTCACGAACTGCTTTGATAACTTTAACTTTTTGATCGCCAGCTGCAGTCAATTCTACAGTGAATTCAGTTTGTTCTTCAGCAGCACCAGCATCGCCAGCTCCACCAGCTACAGCTACAGGAGCTGCAGCAGATACGCCAAATTCTTCTTCGATAGCTTTAATTAAATCGTTTAATTCTAAGATTGTCGCGCCTTTTAGCTCTTCGACAATGTTTTCAATGTTCAATGCCATTTTGTTTTCCTCCATTTAAGTAAGTAGTTTAGTTTTTTAATACTGAAAAATCATGCGGCAATTATGCTGCATCTTCTTCTTTTTCTGCCACTGCTTTGACAGCGTAAGCCACGTTGCGGATAGGTGCTTGTAGCACAGATAGCAACATAGAAAGAAGTCCTTCGCGGTTTGGCAATTTCGCCAATGCAGTAATTTCTTCCAATGAAGAAACTTTGCCTTCGATGATACCGCCTTTGATTTCTAAAGCTTTTGCGTCTTTTGCGAAATCGTTAATGATTTTTGCAGGTGCAACAACGTCTTCGTTACTGAATGCTACGGCAGTAGGACCAGTGAATACTTCACCTAAACCTTCTAGACCAGCTTTTTCAGCAGCACGAGAAAGAATTGAGTTTTTGATAACTTTCATCTCAACGTTTGCATCACGCAATTGTTTACGTAAGCGAGTTACTTCATCAACAGTTAGTCCACGGTAGTCAACAACGACTACAGATGCGGCTGCAGAGAATTTTTCACTCACTTCATCAACGATCGCGGATTTTTTAGCGATAGCTGCTTCACTCATTTATATTTCACCTCCTGATTTTGATGGAAGAGTTTCTTCGAAACGAACGGTTCCTTTGTCTTAAAAAAAGACAATAAAAAACTCTATGCCACCGTAGACATAGAGGGACTATTGAAGGTTCTCAATAAACGTCCTCGGTAGGGAATTAAGGCAAATGCCACCTACTGTCTTCGGTACAGTTAAACTTTTAACCTTGACTACCTTACCATAGATAAAGCAGTCAAGTCAATAAAAGTTTTAAATTTTTGTATTAAATTAGAAAGAAGCTTGTTCTACATGGATCCCAGGTCCAAATGTTGTTGTAACTGAGATATTTTTCATGTATTGACCTTTTGCTGCTGAAGGTTTAGCTTTCAACAATGTTTCATGGATTGTTTTGAAGTTTTCGATTAATTTGTCATCTTCAAATGAAACTTTTCCGATTGGTACGTGGATGTTTCCAGCTTTGTCAACACGGTAAGTTACTTTACCAGCTTTAACTTCGTTAACTGCTTTTGTTACGTCCATTGTTACTGTACCAGTTTTAGGGTTAGGCATCAAACCTTTAGGGCCTAACACACGACCTAATTTACCAACAGTAGCCATCATGTCAGGCGTTGCAACAACAACGTCAAAATCGAACCAGCCACCTTGGATTTTTTGAACCATATCGTCGTCACCAACGAAATCAGCACCAGCTGCTTCTGCTTCTTTGGCTTTATCGCCTTTAGCAAAAACTAAAACTGTTTGTGTTTTACCAGTACCGTTTGGTAATACAACCGCGCCACGGATTTGTTGATCCGCTTTTTTAGGGTCTACGTTTAATTTGTAAGCAACTTCAACCGTTGCGTCGAATTTTGCAATATTTGTTTCTTTTGCCAAAGCTACTGCTTCTTCAACTGAATAAGCTTTTGTAGCATCAACTTTTTTCAATGCTTCTTGCATTTTTTTGCTTTTTTTAGCCATTTTGTTTCCTCCTTGATGTGGTTATAACGGTAGAACCTCCCACGTGTCCCATATTTTTCAATATGAAGCCGACTGAGAAGCTACTTCCTTAGGGCTGTAATTATTCTACAGTGATCCCCATGCTTCGTGCAGTTCCTTCAACCATGCGCATTGCTGCTTCAACGTCAGCTGCGTTTAGGTCTTCCATTTTCAATTCAGCGATTTCTTTTACTTGATCGCGTGAAACTTTTGCAACTTTTGTTTTGTTTGGTTCGCCTGAACCTTTTTCAACGTTTGCTGCTTTTTTCAACAATACTGCTGCTGGTGGTGTTTTTGTAACGAAAGTAAATGAGCGGTCTTCGTATACAGAGATCACTACTGGAATGATCAAACCTGCTTGATCAGCTGTACGAGCATTGAATTCTTTAGTGAATCCCATGATGTTGATACCCGCTTGACCTAGCGCAGGACCTACCGGTGGAGCTGGTGTTGCTTTACCTGCAGGAATTTGCAATTTAACGATTTTTTCTACTTTTTTTGCCACGAGACATACCTCCTTGAGTCCGTGATGTGGTTAATTGGAGATCCAAATTTCTCCTCCCACTTTGGTGATTCATGTGCACACACAAAAAACGTGTGACGAAAGCACACTGGAATATTATAGCATCTTTAAGGAATAATTCAAGGTTTTTCAGCTGTTTTTTTTTGAAAAAATACTCACCAACGCTTTTCATCCTTCCTTTGATAAAAAAATAAATAAAAATCTCTTGCTTTTGGTCTGCTTTTTTCATTCTCTCATTTTTTTATGCTACACTACTACTGGAATTCTTCCCTATTCGTTTACTACTATCGAGGTGAAAAAAATGGAACAATTAAAATACCGCAGTGTATTTGATATAATCGGTCCCATCATGGTGGGTCCCAGCAGTTCTCATACAGCCGGTGCGGCTCGGATCGGAAAAATCGTTCGCAGTATTTTTGGTGAACAGCCAGACAGTGTTGATATCCTTTTGTATGAATCGTTTGCCAAAACCTATCGCGGTCATGGAACCGATATTGCGTTAGTTGGCGGTCTTTTAGGCATGGAGCCAGATGATGCTCGCCTAGCAGACTCTTTAAAAATCGCTTATGAGAAAGGGATCGAAGTCCTATTCGTTCCTAAAAAAGAAAAAGCGGAACATCCAAATATGGTCAAGTTGATTTTGACAAAAAGTAGCCACAAACTTTCTGTCACTGGTATCTCGATCGGTGGTGGTAATATTCAAATCTCAGAGCTTAACGGCTTCAAAATTTCTCTGACGCTGGGTACGCCAACTTATGTGATCGTTCATCAAGATGTTCCAGGAATGGTTGCAAAAGTAACCAATTTACTATCAGAGGCTCAAATCAATATCGGTACGATGACCGTAACAAGAGAAGCTGTCGGTGATAAAGCAATCATGATCATCGAAGTCGATCAGCGCAATGATCAGCTGGCGCAACAAATCAAAGTTTTGCCACACGTTTACAGCGCTGCGTATTTTGATTAAAGGAGAAAAGGCACATGTTCTATACAATAGAAGAATTAGTAACAGAGAGTAAAAATTATCCTTCCGTTGCAGAGATGATGATTGCGATCGAAGCTGAAAATACTGGCCGTAGTCGCGAACAGATCCTTGCAATCATGGAAAAGAATTTAGTTGTTATGGAACAATCAGTCGCTGAAGGTGTCGCTGGTGTAAAATCGGTGACGGGATTGACCGGCGGCGATGCGACACGCATGAACGACTACCTTGCTGCCGGTGATTTTTTAAGCGGAGAAACCATTCTACAAGCGGTCCAAAATGCCATTGCAGTCAACGAAGTCAATGCGAAAATGGGCTTGATCTGTGCAACACCGACTGCCGGTAGTGCGGGTGTTGTTTCTGGTGTCTTGATGGCCGTACGTGAACGTTTGGCACTGACTCGAGCGCAACAAGTCGACTTTTTGTTTACAGCCGGCGCCTTTGGTCTAGTGATTGCCAACAATGCCTCGATTTCTGGAGCCGAAGGCGGTTGTCAAGCGGAGATCGGTTCTGCTAGCGCAATGGCAGCGGCAGCTTTGGTTTGTGCAAAAGGTGGCACCCCTCACCAAGCGGCTCAAGCGGTGGCGATCACCCTCAAAAATATGATGGGCTTGATTTGTGACCCTGTCGCGGGCTTAGTCGAAGTCCCATGCGTGAAGCGCAATGCCCTGGGATCTTCCCAAGCCTTTATCTCTGCCGACATGGCACTGGCAGGAATCGAAAGTGTTATCCCACCTGATGAAGTGGTCTTAGCGATGTATCAAGTCGGTCGCCAAATGCCTAGCATTTTCAAGGAAACGGCTGAAGGCGGTCTAGCCATGACACCGACTGCCCAACGCTTGCAGGCAGAAATCTTAGAAGCCAATCGTTGATTTTTTTAGAAACGAACACGAATAAAAACCAACCAAGAACAACCAATCGTTGCTTGTTCTTGGTTGGTTTTCATTTTCCCATGATTTCCAGCGACGAAAAGACAAGTAATCCACACTTGTTAAACAAGTAACAAACGACATTGGCGGTTTTTCTACTCCCACTCGCCTACTCCATAGTGTTTCTTTTGGGCAACGGGTTTTAATACCTTCACAGGCTCGGAAAATTTAGGTTTCCCTTCTGTTTGATCCAACGTGACCAATGGCTGCTCGCTTTCTTGTGCTTTCAAGTCCATTTGTGGTTTTTCTTCCTGGGTAGCTTGTGCCTGATCGGCTGATTTTTGCCAGAGCTGTTTGCTGAGATCCAATAAGGGAATGATCATCATGGCGACGAGCCCGCCAGAAAAACCATTGTTATACAAGTTCAAGCCACCATGTAAGAAATCAATATTCAGTACCATTGAGGCGTGGACAAAACCGACCACCAAGCCGCCTTTCCAGCCATAGGCATTTGTTACTGCACAGAGCATCATCGCAAAAATCGCTGACGTGACTGTAACCGTCTCGTTGATGGTGTATACGCTCAATAGATTGGCGATTGTCACCCCTGCCAATAAAGGCAGCGAGTTAAACACATGAGAGCCACAAGCAGAAAAGCCGATGACACAAAAGATCGCACCGATAACTGGTCCATTTAAAACCGCACCAATACTGACAACGTAAGCCACTAACAAGAATGTCATTAACCCCATATTGATCATCGTATTATAAACGCCAGTATCCCTTAAAATATCTCGCTCGATTTTGCCACTATGCGACCAAATCGCTCGCATATTCAATCGTTTTTTCTTGATCGCCATCAACAAGCCATAGCCGACGAATACCCCACCTAAAACTAGCATCATAAAAATCAATCGAGGTTGCTGCTCTTGAGATACTAATGTTCTTAGCTCGATCGTCAAGCCAAACATTCGGCAGATGGCAGCGACCAGTGTACATAGCATCCCTGAAGTAAATCCCGCACTGTATAGACTGACGCTTTGAAACAGCGCTTGAAAGTATAAGGCCATAGGAACCATCAAAAAACCGGTGAAGAGCCCAATGCCATACCCCATCACTAGACTAAAGTATGGTGGTAAGGAATCATTGAAAGCAAAATAGCTGACGATTGGGGAAACCGATGACCCATAGAGGGCGATCAACAGAAATTTTTTCAATGGTTCGTTCATAAAATACGAATACAGTCGAACGCCTAAAAATATTGGGATAAAATTCAGGAGATTTTTCCCAAAAAAGCCATAGCCAGTCACCATGAAGATCGCAGAGACTGCACCGCCCGTGATCGGTACCCGATAGTGATAGCAAATCGAGATCGCTACAAAGGTCATCAGACTGCTATTTAACAAAGCCGTCCCTACCGAGGTCATGGCAATATAATCGGTGACTAAATGACTTTCCGAAAACAAAATCAACTTGAGCTCTTCGATTGCCACCATTGGATCAAAAAACAACATAGCAAAGAAAAATAGCAGCAAATTGAAAAGAAATAACAAGCTATATCCATTATGTACAGAGATCATCCCTTTACCATGGGGATGAAAATCATTGTGAAACTTTACTCTAAAAAAAGTGACTAGTTTTGACATAGGACCCCTTCCTCTTATAAAGCGCTTACTGATTTTGAGAAAAAAAGTGGGCCAACGAATTGGTCCACTTTATTCTCATTACTGTTATTTTACCGTAAAAGAGTCATTCTTGCTAGTGAATCCAGTAGTTAAATCTTATCTACTTGCTCAAAATCAAGTTCTGTACTCGTTTCACGACCGAACATATCGATGTTCACTTTTAGTTTTTGTTTTTCTTCATCGATTTCTGCTACTTGTCCTTCTAGACCAGAAAACGCACCTTCGATGATTTTGACGGTTTCGCCAATTTCTACTTCCAGTTCAACTGTCCGAGTGCTCATACCGATCGAACGTAAAATTGAATTGATTTCTTCTTGTAATAAAGGCGCTGGCTTGCTTCCTGCACCATGGGAACCAACGAAACCTGTTACCCCAGGAGTATTACGTACAACGTACCAAGATTCATCCGTCATGACCATTTCAACTAATACATAGCCAGGAAATGTTTTATGAACGATTTCTTTGGTTTTGCCGTTTTTTTCTTCTGTTTCTACTTCTTCGGGAACGACGACACGGAAAATATAATCACCCATACCCATGCTTTGTGCACGTGACTCTAGGTTCGCTTTTACTTTGTTTTCATAGCCAGAATACGTATGCAGTACATACCAATTTTTTTCAAAAGATTCCATTTTTTTCGGACTCCCCATCTTTTTGTAAAATAAAAAAACCTCAGCTGCACCGAAGTTTTTCCTCAAAGCGATTATAGCATGATTTGCGATAAATGACTAGCGCTATCAGTAAGAAGTCTTACTTTAGGATCCAATTGAAGACTGTTTGAATCAGTGTGTCCATCACAAAGAACATCAATGCAAAAATAATGGTTGTTTGAATCACCACAAAGGTATCTTTACGTAATTGCTTTTTCGATGGCCAAGAAACGTTTTTCATTTCTTCAACAACATTTTTCAAAAATTTCATTTGATTCCCTCCTTACTTCGTTTCACGATGCAACGTATATTGATTACAATACTTGCAAAATTTGTTGATTTCAAGGCGTTCGCCTTTTTTACCTTCACTGACTGATTTTGAATAGTTGCGGGATCCGCAGACAGAACAAGCCAAAGCAGCTTTTTTTGTTGCCATCTTAGTGTCCTCCCCCTTTTTATAAAGTTTTCCAACACTAAAAATACCATTTATTTAAGAATGTGTCAATTTTTGATTTTCTGTCGTAAAAATATAGTTTCTTCTAATTTTGTGGTATGATAATGGTGTTAAATGGGTATTTGGGAGGGAAAATTATGTTATTAAAAACAATGGTTTACAAAAAACGCGATTTAACAACGGTAAAAGAAACAGCTACTTTAGAAGAAGCGCTGGCAATTTTGGAAGAATCTGGTTATCGTTGTGTGCCTATCCTAGATGAATCAGGCAAGATTTTCAGAGGAAATATTTATAAAATGCACATTTATCGCCACAAAGCAAACGGCGGCGACATGACTTTGCCAGTCACTTATCTACTAAAAAATGCGACCAAATTTATTTATGTCAATTCTTCTTTCTTTAACGTTTTCTTTACGATCAAAGAATTGCCTTATATTGCTGTATTAGATGAAAACAATCAATTTTATGGCATCTTGACACACAGTTCTTTGTTGAACATGTTGTCACAGTCATGGAGTGTTGAGCAAGGAAGCTATGTGTTGACGATCGCATCAACTGGTCAACAAGGCGACTTAGCAGTCATCGCAAAAATAATCGCAAAATACAGCAGTATTGCCAGCTGTATCACACTGGATATCGGTAAAGATGAATTTATCCGTCGTACGATGATCACTTTACCAGCGAACACATCAAAAGAATTATGCGACAAGATCGTTTCTCAACTGGAAGCAAAAAATTTCAAAGTTGTGGAGATCGAAGACCTAAAAGCAGAATAAAACAAAAGATCATTCCTAAAAAAGAAAGGAATGATCTTTTTTCTTGTTTTTTGAGAACCATCAAAGCAAAAAACAAGATTTTTTTTAAACGCGCTTATCGAAACGAACGGCACGATTGATGATATACATCACAGGTGCAGTGATCGTCATCACGATAAATTCACTCAATGCCGTTGTTGCAAAGGTTGGCCAGAAAGGTAATGCTAAGGTGATGTTTAGCATAATCGCAATCAGGAACATGCTTAATGAAAAAACAATTGTATTAAATGCGAGTCTTAAGAAAACATTTGGAATCTTCTTATGTACCAAGGCAGTTGCTCCTAAGGCTAAAAAGCTTCCGAAACCGCCGAATACGACATCCAAGATCCCCATTCCAAAGAACAAGTTATACACAACGACCCCACCGACGACACCCCACATCAATTTTCTGTTGAAAACGACTAAGTGATTCAACCCTTCAGATATTCTGAATTGAATCGCTCCTGAGGCGACTGGTGCGACCAGAACCGTTACAGCAACATAAAGTGCCATAATGATCCCATTGGCTGCGACGACACGCAAACGTTGATTGGTTAGATTTGTTGATTTTTCCATTTGATCCCTACTTTCTCCGAGTTTTGATTACGCGGGATGGTTGATGAACCGCGGTGCGCTTCGCACAAGTACTTATTATACACATTAATAGCCATATATCAATGTTAAACCAGCCAAATCCTTTTCTAAATCACCTTAAAAGCTTTTTCTAAGTCAAGTTTCTCACCGATTGCCATTCATTCAGTGCTTCTTTATTCTACTTAAACAAGCTAGTCACGGCTCATGGGGTAGCTTTTCTTTTTGGCTTCCAATAAAAGCATACTTTTGGAAAGCAAACTCAATGAGAAATACTCTTGCAAAGCCTACGCTTACTAATAAAAAAGTACCGCTAGTCATGCTGATCTTTCAGATAGCAAAACTAAAAAAAGAAGGGAGAGAAGCACTTGTAATCGATGTCGCAAATCACGTGATGGATAATCATATTTTTTTACTTTAACGAGGCACGCAATAAATATGTTACAATATACTCATATAAACAAAAATAAAAGGAAGAAAAGGTGTAATAATGAAAAAAATAGCGATAAAATTAATAACTCTCCTTCTGATGGTCATAGCTGTTGGTTGTGGAAATGGTAATGGTAATGAAAATATCACAAAAGAAGACTTACAAAAAAATGACTGGCTTATTGAGATAGATGATGATGGTGAGTATGCAGTGATGACAGCCACATTTAGTGAAACGAATCTTACTATTGGTACCGATAATAGCTCGCTACAATCAGAAGAAGATGATGAACTGGAAGAGCTTGGAGTAGCTTTTGATGGGGTAGTCTGGGAAGAATTCGAGTATACCTACAACTATACCCTTGAAGACAATCAGCTAGTGATGCAAGATCCAGAATATGAAACTGAGATGTCCTACTTCTTCCTTGAAAGAGATGGTAAAAATATTATTTTTACATTTATTGAAGGAATGAACGATGAAGATGGTAGCTTTGTGCTGAAACCTCGCTAAAAAAAGGATCAGCCTATAAAGCGGGCAGCCAGTAAACTTACTTTGTGAATCCTCATATCTAGCAAAAAATACTATGGAATAAAAAACTCCTTTCCCGCTGAGGGGAAGGAATTTTTTATAGTGATCGAACCAGTTTCAAGTGCCCGATTGTGTACACATTGACTGAGTCCTTCTCTATTTAGCAGGTCGAAAGCCCGCTTTGTAAGCTTCCACCTCTGTCTTGAACATACGAATCGGACTGGTCGTTTTCTTATAGTATTGACTGCCCGGTAGGTGATAAATCTTTTGTTTTGACCCTTTGATCAACCCTTTGCCCCGTTTATCTACATATTTTTTCAGTCCATCTCGAAAGCCATTATTCGTCGTTCCAGGTGCTTTCCCACCTTTTTTTACCAGCTTGATCTGAATTGCTTCCAATTGAAAACCAAAGCCAGAAGTTCCTGAGGACTGCCCGTTTTTTGCCCAGCCCATCCAGCCAAATTGTTGTGCATTGACTCGATAATAGACATCATAATACTTAGCGATCTCACCGGTAAGTTTGATTTGGATCGCTTCCAAACGCTGCCCCTTACCGCTTGTACCAGATAGCGCACCATTTTTTCTAAAAGATTTTTCCCATCCTTGTTTCTGAATGGATGTTTTATATTCAATACTTCCTTTATATTTTTCGTTTGTAATTTTTATTTTGATTGCTTCAAGTCGCTTCCCTTTTCCTGTAGTCCCTGACGTCTGAGCGTTTGTTTTCCATGATTGCCACCCTTGAGACTGGACATTCGTTTGATAGCTCACGCTCGGTGAAGAAGCAGCGAAAACTGTCACTGGAAAAACAACAAAACCAAGTAAGAAAACAAGTAATACAGAAACTTTTTTCATTTTATCCCCTCCTTATTTTTGATTATCTCAATATAATATCTAAAAAACAAACTTTTTATAAACAATAAATAGTTTTTTATCAAAACAATTTATATAAATGATAACAGGACTGAAAAATCAAAAGAAGGATCACTCATGGAAATGAAAAGGAGCTTTGAACGAGGAATGCGAAAATCAATTCATTTTAAGTTAGGTTTACTTATTGTATTCCTTTCAATACTCAAAGTTGATAAGTGCATAGGATAAAACTAGCTTTTCGACTACGGGTAGAATTTACCTCTCAACGCACGATGAAAGAATCGTTGTTCATTTTTCAGAAAATCTAAAATATGAGTGCTTGCGATATGGTATAATCTATTTCGTTGAAATTGTTTTGAGAGGATGGCATGATTGAAATTATTTGGATTGACCTTTGGCTTAAGAAATGTAAAAACTGGCATTAGTGTATTTCTGTGTATTTTGATTAGTTTTCTTTTGAATCGTGAAACGTATGTTGTATCGACGATCACAGCTGTTTTCACATTACGAGAAGACCATGAAAACACCGTCAAATACGGGAAACATCGGATTGCCGGCAACAGCTTCGGTGCAATCGCTTCTGTGTTTTGTATTGCGATATTTAACTTTTTCGGACATTCGTCCGTTATACAAATCATTGCGATCCCTTTAGTGATCATGTTGATGATCGCTTTATTGGTCAAATTTGATTACTCCGAGGGAACAGTTGGTGCTTGTGCCACACTATTGACGATTTTATTTATGATTCCTCAAACTGAATCATACTTGTATGCCTTTAATCGGATTATTGACAGCTTCATAGGCATGACGATCGCCATACTGGTGAATCGCTTTTTCCCATTTCCCAATAAACGCACTGCACAAACGAAGACAACACCGAGTCAGAGCGATTCGGTTTGAAACAAAGCAGAAAAAGAACCCCATCTCAAAACGGCATTGAGATGGGGTTTTAAAAATGGATCAATTACTGAAAAATACTTGTTGGTCTTCAACTAATGGATAAGCGATCGGTACATTGCCTTCCAAATCTTCTTTATTCATATCGACTGCAACGATCTGACTATTTTCATACGTACGATAGTAATAGATCCCTTTGTCTGTATTGCAGCAAGAAGTATAAATCGTGTATTCATAGTTTTCATTTCCAGTATCACATAGTCCTTTTTGCTGTTCGACAGAACCTAGAATATGGAAAAACTGACTAATGCTTTCGGATTCAGATTCTCCAGAAACGGAATTCAATCGGGTAAATGCCGCTTTGACAAAACGAGACATCGAAGAAAGATCTCCTGGCAGACCTAAGCCCCCCATTCCACGACTGTACTCATCAAAATCCAGCTTGTCAGAAAAATGCGTTTCTGGTGTTTTCGATGATAACACACGGTAGTTATTCAAATTGAATAACTGGTAGTCAAATGGCGGATTATTCGTTAAGACCCCGACCGGATTTTCATGAATATGAAGACCATCACTCATACTCTCAACAACGATGGCGCTCTTTTTATCAGCAATCATCCAATGCAATGGCGATAATGGTAGTTCTTCACTAAAATTGATCTTTACCAGATTAACCTTCGCCAACAGGGCTTTTGCCTCTTCCACGGTAGCGCATTGTCCTAGTATCCATGGGATGAATTCAAAAGGCGTGACATTTTCTTTCCCCTCTTGAAACTCATTGTATACAGCATTTTCTGGAAAATTCAAACCAGCGATACCTAAGCCTTTTTCGTTGACCGCATCATAATAGAGTGGGTATTCAGCGACTCCAGCAGCAATCCCGATCATCGCATAATGGTGATCTATTTCACTTACTTTGCGAAATTTCAATTGATAATTTCTCGGAGTAATGGTCACCACTTCTTTATAAGAAACATCGTAATCAAAATTTCTGCCAAAATAATGATCCTTCGTTACATACGTTAGCGCAGTACACATCCTAATTCCTCCTAAAATAAGTTTTTACACCTTTAATTTACTCCTATCGCATTTTTTTAACAAGTAAAACGGAAGAAATATTAATAAAAAAATAGTTAGATATATTATGATTGTTTTAATACTACAAAACAACAAAAATCAGCTACCTTGAAAGTCCTTCCATCGATGAAAGCGCAAATTTATTCAATTTTAACAACATTATAACGTATACATTGTTAAATAATGATTAAAAATCGGAATATTTCTTTATTTAAGAAGTGCTTAAATGTAAAATAGATAGAGTATTAGGAAAGAATGGTAACCGTTCTTTTTTTACAATACAAAAATACTAATTCATCGAAAATTATAAAAAGAAATTATAGTTTTCTTTGAACAAAGGGGATAAACAAACGAAAAAGACTCTATTTGGATTTGTGTTGGTAACGGCCTTATTTATGGCTGGCTGCTCGAGTGAAGACGCGGAAAGTGATACTGTCGAATCCTCACAACAAACAACAGAAACCACGACGGCGCCATCTGAAGATGATGAAGAGATAGATGATTCAGACGAAACTGATGATTCTGATGCCGACATCAGTGAAAGTTCTGAAGAAGAAACTGACAGCGAAGCGAATCAAGTGTCTGCTGACGATCTAGAAGTACAACTTGAAAAATTATCCGATACGTACGCTGAAATGATTGCAGAAGTGGAGGGTTATATTGCGAATCCTGACACGTATGACTTAACAGCCTACACCTCTATCATGCGCAATTATACTGATTTGATGAGAGAATTACAAACGACTACAGAAGCAATTGAAGCTGCTGATTTAGGTGACGGCTGGGCCTATCACGATATCTATATGGATATTTTGGAGGACTCTGTAAAACTAACAGAAGCTTTCGGTAATTTACCAGAAATGCAGCCATAATTAAAGGAGAAATGCGATGAAAAAAGTACTAATCAAACTGGTACGAATCTTAAGCATTATCGCGATTATTTTAAATGTGATAGGCACTTCTGCTCTGTTTTATATTGCTCACACTCATAATTTACTGGGATTTATGATTCAAACTTGGCAAAATAATCCATTAAATTTTAGTAATTCAGATGTGCTCATAATCAATAATGCGATTATATTTTTGGTGATTCCAATTTTACTTTTAACTTTCGTGAAAAATCCCAAAAAATAATCTTTCGTGGCTGCTCGAGCCGTAAACTTTAAAAGCAAAATCGTTTGTCCATCGATTTGCTTTTTTTCTTTACCTTTCATTTAGAAAGTTTAAAATTCTCTAAAAAGCACAAAACAAATATTGTAAGCGATTGCTAAAATAGGAAAACCTGCTATACTGTAAGTGTAAGGAGCAAGGATTCCCAGTAAAGCAGACGAAGCAGGTTCTGCAAGAAAAGAATTGTTGTCAACTTAGAATAAAAGACAAAGGATGTGGGAATTTGAGTTACTCCTTACTAATTGAATAGGATTCGGCGATGGGCATCGTTACCTGAGGATCAAAGTGGACATAAGAACCTTTGAGAACCTAGAAAGCACAATCGTCGAATCTATTTTTTTGCTCTTTTTTTCAGGCATCGTCCCCCCTCCTTCTGTCGAAACATGCTATAATTAATCGCATTGAACGAAAAAACGATATGGAGCTATTCATAAAATGAACTATTATTATCACTTCCTCGTGAACCCTGCCTCAGGCAGTGGACGAGGAAAAAAAGCGGTGGAACGTGTGCAAAAAATCGTAAAAAAACATCGTTTCCCCCATCAAGTCCATGTAACAAAGTCTCCAGGTGATGAACGAACGATCACACGAAAACTCTTAAAAGAACGCCTCATTCCTTGGGATGAGGTCTATTTAGAAAATGGCGAGATGCTTTATCCATTATTGGTGGTTATCGGCGGTGATGGAACGTTGCACCAAGTAGTATCAGAGTTACAACTTGAACAACAACAAATCCCCGTTGCCTATATCTCTGCTGGTTCAGGAAATGATTTTGCTCGGAGTATTGAGTTGCCGCGGGAACCAGAAAAAGCATTTTGGAAAATTGCTGGTACTACTAAACCTCAAGAATTGACCATTATCCGTTATGAGGAGCAGATCCAAGAAGAAAATGGCATTGCCCTTAACAATGTCGGAATTGGTCTTGATGCGGCAATCGTCTATACCACCAATCACTCTATGGCAAAAAGCAATCTAAATAAGTTTAATCTTGGCTCCTTTTCCTATATCGCTGCGATTATTCGGGTTTTGTTTCGCCAAAAAGACTTCCCGATCTTAGTTGAGTGCAATGGGCAGCAGTTCAGTTACAAAAAAGCTTTTTTATGTACCACGACCAATCATCCTTACTTTGGCGGCGGTGTGGCGATTGCCCCAACTGCTTCAGTCAAAGAGAAAAAGTTTGATTTTGTTCTTGTCGAACGTGTGTCGCTTTTTAAGATTTTTTGGCTGATCGGCTTACTGATGCGAAAGAAACACATGAATTCACGTTACTTTCACCATCTTTCCACTTCGAAGCTGAGAATCATCTCCACCGTTCCTCAACATGGACAAGAAGATGGCGAGGAAATGGGGCAACGCCCCTTTGATATTACCTTTACCACGGCTTCACAATTATTCTGGTGCCCATAAAAAAAACGATACAAATCGCTGCTGATTTGTATCGTTTTTCTATACGTTCGATCATTAATTTTTCGCCGAGTGGTATTGCCAACGACGGCTTCCTTCTCTTCCCAAAATAAATTGGAGCATTGAAAATACGGCAGCAAAAGCAACTAGTACGAAGCCATTGAACCAAAAAGATTCTGTGAACGCTTGATTATAAGTGAGGGTTTCACTGATCAATGTATTGTTTTGTACAAACCAATAGGTTGGCGTAAACGCTGCAATTTTATTGACGATATCTGGCAGGAAATTCGCGGATACAAAGACGCCACCGACAAAACAACTTCCTGTTATAAAGATATTGCTGATCCCACCGATTGCTTCTGAGTTTTTCACCAGGGAAGTGACACAAGCTGAAAAGCTGATAACTGGCAATAAAAACAAGAACGTATTCAAAATGTGGTACCAGGCTGCTGTATCCCAAGACGTGCGAATCACTAATAACACCATCAGTAGTAGAAAGCCGAAGGTCAAGAGTAGCGAGTAGCTGATCAAACTTAGAAGGATTTTCCGCTGCAATACACGCTTCGGAAGTGGTGCACTCTGGTTTCGCTTGCTGATTTCTTTGCGATTGAATGCCAAGTTGATCACACCAAACCCGCTAAATACCGAGAGAAAGAGCCCATAAGACAATAAGTTAAAGGTCATGCCAGTCAACAGTTTTTTCATTCGCTGCCCATACTCTGCACTCAGCTTCACATCCCCTGTGACCGCCAGTGCAGATTGCGCTTGTTCTATCGCCGATCCGACGGTTTTGCCTTCCTCCTGAAACAAAAGGACTGTTTGTAAAAAAGTGTTCACTTGCTGAGTGACGACTGTTTTAGAAAAGGCATCTGGTCGACTTTGAATCTCGATCGTCGGCATCTTGCCTGCCTCAACTTGATGAGTGAAATCTGCTGGCACATGCAAGACGATGTTTACACGATTAAAATAAAGCGCATCATCAATTTCTTTTTGCGAGGTGCCATCCAACGTGACCAAGGTTTGCTTTTCTTTTAAATAGGCTCGGAGACCATCCACGACAGGCGACTCCTCCTCACTGATCAAAGCAATTTTTGCCTCTTGCAAAGAGGTGTTTTCGACATCGATGCTTTGTGCATAAAAGAATGTGACAACAACAGTGATCAATACCCCAATCAGTAAGTTCGACTTATTTGCTTTAAGCAAAGTCCAAATCGTTTTATAAAGCGTCATAGCGCACCCCTCTTTCGATCCAAGCATTCCCGATGGCAAATAGGACGATAAAGCCAGTCAGCCATAGAAGATTGCTATAAAAGCTAGTCAAATCTGTATAGTAGTACAATTGATACAGGCTTTCACTGATCAAATTGACGAGATTCACTTGCCCCAACAGTGGCACATGCAGATCAAGCCAATACTTGATTTGTTCCGAGCCCATCATCCCGGCAAAAAAGCTCATTGCCATCGTCACGGAAATCAAAATTCCGTCCTTTTGCACCAAATTCATTTTTGGTGTCAAATTCCCAATCAATGTCCCTAGCAAAATCGCACACAATGATCCTAATGCGGCAACCAGCAGTAACCACTGCCAACGTTGTCCGAAGTCTACTTGATAGACAAAACGAAAGACGGCTAAGATAAGATAGATTTCGACTAACACAATCGTAAAACTTGCCGCTAAATTCGCACTTGAAACCAATGTCCGTTTCCTTGGTATCAAGGAAAGCCGAATACCATTCGCGGATTGATTGGCTTGCTGATCCTGGACATTGCGGACACCCCACATCGTCCCGTAGAGGATCGCCATCCCGATCAACGTAAAGAAATAGAAACTTTTGACACTCATGTCACGATCAGCATTCACTTCTTGAAAAGTCGCTTCCTGCTCAAAAGCCGATAGAATTGGTGCCAGATCAAGGCTCTCAAGTTCTGCCGCTTTACTAGCAATGATTGCTGTGCGTTGTAAAAATTGATCCATTACATTTTTCATCAACGACTGGCTCATGCCCGCTTGGCCCACATGCAGAGAAATGGTTTCATCATCAATCAGATAATACCCAGCTAAATCACCGGCAGTCAGCTTCTCAGCTGCCTCTGCCTCTTGTAATTCCTCGAGTTCAAATAATGGTTTTTCATTGATTTTTACTTGTTCAAGGACGGTGGAAAAATTTTCCGAAAGCGCTGTTTGATCTCCAGTCTTTACGATCCCCGTTGTGATCGTTTCTAGATTGCCCGCTTGATCGATCTCCCCGAAGGCAGCCATAAACATTAGACCTAAGAGGATAGGAAACGCCAACGTCCAAAACAGCATGGATTTATTTCGCAGCAATACTTTTGTGCGGTATTTATAAAAATGCCAAAACATTGTGATTCCCTCCTTTAGTCTCTCAATTCCTTGCCCGTGATCTCTAAAAAGACATCATTCAAGGTGGCTTCTTTGGTTGCAATTTTTCCATAAGTGATATGCTCTGCTTGTAAGAGCGTCAGAATCGGTAATAAAACTGTATTCAGCTCCGTCGTTGTTACTTCAAGCTGACCGTTTTTATAGGCGATCCCATCAGAAGCAATGGTTTGCTGAATCGTTGTCAATACAGGCTCAGGTAGTAAGGGGATATCGATGGTCAAACGATCCGCTGTCCGTACCATATCTTTTAGAGATTCTTTGGTTCCTTTAGCAATCACCTGTCCTTGATCCATAATCACGATCTGGTCACAAAGAATCTCCACCTCTTCCATGTAATGGGTCGTATAAACAATCGTCGCTCCTTGACGATTCAGTTCTTTGATACTTTCTAAAATTTTGTTCCGACTTTGAGGATCGACCGCTATCGTGGGTTCATCTAAAAAGATCAAGCGCGGCTTATGAGCGATCCCGCAGGCGATATTCAATCGTCGCTTCAACCCACCGCTGAGCTCGCCTGGGTGAAACGTCACAAAATTTTCCAATCCCACTAATTGAATCACTTCTTCGATCAAGGCTTGGCGTTTCTGTTTGTCAGCAACATATAAACCGCAAAAGTTATCGATATTTTCTTGCACACTAAGTTCTTCAAAGACGGCAACATCTTGAGGAACGACGCCAATCATTGCCTTGACGGCATAATTTTCCGGCGTCATGATTGATCCAAACAGTTTAATGGTCCCTTTGTCATAATTTAACAAAGAGAGCATACAGTTGATGGCGGTGGATTTTCCGCTCCCGTTTGGTCCCAATAATCCTAAAACTTCTCCTTCTTGAACTTGCAGATCAAAATGGTTCAATGCCACAAAATCACCATAGCGTTTTACTAATTTATCAATTTCGATAATCATGATGAAAAACTCCTTCCAAATTTCTTGTTAATCTGACTATAATAAAGTTCAAGGAAAGAAACTAGTGACGATTGGCTAAACCAACCATGACATTTGTCACAATGAAGGAGTCTCCTATGACGAACTATCGACCACTCACCGAAGCGGGCTTTTTCCTCGCTATCTCATTGTTCTTATTGGTAAACCAAGGATTTGTTGCTGTGCAAGTCATCTATCTGCTGATCGCTGTTTTATTTACTGGCGTCAGTTATTTGCTGCCTAAGAAACCAAGCTGGTTTTTTCAAGTTATTCTGTTGCTGCTATGTGCCTTTTGGCCAGCGCTTGCCCTCTTTTTGCCCGCAATGATGCGAGTGATCGCTCCAAAAGAAAGACAAGATGATGGTTTATTCCTATTAGGTTTTTTGTTGATTTCGACGGTGGGCAATCATTCCCCCACTGAGCTCGCCTTTATCATCCTGTTACTGCTTTTCGCTTTTTATTTACGAAAAAAAGAGCAGCGAATGATCGATCTTGAGAAAAAATATATTGCTTCAAAAGATACCCATTGGGAAAAGCAGCAGCAGTTATCGGAACAAAACAAAGCATTAGCCCTGTCACAAGAGACAAAATTAGCCTTACAAATCGTGGAAGAACGAAATCGAATCGCGCGAGATATCCATGATAATGTCGGCCATCTACTTTCGAGTGCCATTTTACAAATTGGTGCGCTTGAAATGATCAATCAAGAGCCGAAATTAAATGTGCCGTTAGCAAATTTGAGTGCAACGGTTCACACTGGGATGGATCGCATTCGGCAAAGCGTTCATGATCTCCATGAAACATCGATTTCTTTTCCGCAGGCCATAGAGTTTCTGATTGCTGATTTCCCCTCTTCCGTAACGATTGAAGGAAACTTGTTTGAAGGATTGAGCGAAGCACAGCAAAACTGTTTCTTAATGGTCATCAAAGAAGCCTTGACCAACAGCATCAAACACAGTCATGCCAAAACCGTTGTCTTGCATTTTCGCACGCTGCCCGCCTTTTACCGTTTGCAGATCACGAACGAGGACGTCAATTCACCCCAAACTGCAAACAGCGGAATCGGTCTGAAAACGATGCGTCAACGGGTCCAGGAGCTGCAAGGTCAAGTTCATATTTTGCAAGAAAACCAACGCTTTCAGTTGACGATCATTTTACCAAAGGAGGAACACCAATGATTACTGTAGTCATTATTGATGATGACCCGTTTGTGACGACCTCGTTACAAACCATTCTTGAAAGCACAGAAGAGATTCAGGTATTGGGTATCGGTCATTGTGCCAAAGACGCCATTGCTCTTTACGAAGCCCATCGTCCTGACGTTTTGTTGACCGACATCCGTATGCCGGAACAAACTGGGATCGCTGCTGCCAAAGAAATACTGGCTAAATTTCCGCAAGCGATCCTCTTGCTTTTGACCACCTTCAAAGATCAAGAATACATTCGTGAAGCCTTTTCTATCGGTGTCAAAGGATATTTGATCAAACAGAACCTGCAAGCGATCATCCCTTCTGTCAAAGCCGCTTATAATGGCCAAGTTGTCTTTGGGAATGAGATCGTCGAGACCTTCACGCAAATGATGAAGAACCAACCAGCGATAGATAATCAAGCATCTTTTAGCGAACGTGAACTTGCGATCATCAAAGAAGTAGCAGCGGGTAAAAATAATAAAGAAATCGCCGATGCCTTGTATCTAAGTGATGGAACCATTCGTAATTACATCAGTCAATTACTAGAAAAGCTGGAGTTGCGGGATCGCACGCAATTAGCGATCTATTATTATCAGCATTTACAGTAAACCTCATCGATTGCAAAAAAGCCTGAAGAATGCGAAGCTGCATTCTTCAGGCTTTTTGTTTTCTATTCGAATATCCGACTGTCGTAGTTTTTTGGTGGACAAGCTATGGATTTCCAGGACTGCCAGGATTCGTTGGATTATTCGGTGTGTTAGGCGGAAAAATCGGTGCCTTATCTAACGTTTTTTCTAAGCCAGATTCTTCCCGATCGCCTCGTTCTGACTCAGGACTTTCATCCAATTTGAATTCTTTTTCCATCTCATCTAACTTTTTAAAGTCGTTGCCAGATTCTTTTGCTAATTTTGCTAATTTATCTTCGGTTTCTTTCGCCATAACGTAACGCCTCCTTTTGATTTTAGCTTAGCATAAGAAGCTAAAAAACCAAAAGAAAGCGCTCACTAACGACCCTTTTTTAGTATTTTCTCATCTTTGAATCATCCATTTTTTGTGGGCATAAAGTCGTATGGAGAACAATCCTTCATGCCAATCATTGGATCCACTAAATGCTTTTTGACCATCGTTAAAGTCAATACACCATCGTTTGGCGTTTCTTCGATGAGTGCTTCTTCCCCCGTGGTCCCTTCACTTAGAACCTTATCCCCTGACAGAGGCTTTGCCGTTTCTGTCTGATTTGATGCTGACGGCTCCGTCTCGGCAAAAGCAAACAAATCAAGCCCACTATCTGAGGTCTTTTCTACCGCTTGCTTGTTAGCAGTAACTTCAGTGCTGGATTGCTCCTTTATCTTCGTCGAAGACGTTTTTACTTTCGTGTCAACAGAGGAATCATCATAAAATGGATCATCCGCTTCTTCAAATTGGGCCAATTTTGCTCGTTGCAACGGCGTCATTTTTTCTGTGCCATTGATGCGTTCTTTCAGCGTCGTTAAACGAGTCGCAGATTCGTGGTTGACACAAGTTTGGTACGCTTGTGGTTCACCAAGTAAAATCAGCATCTCTTTGCTGCGGGTCACAGCAGTATATAGCAAATTGCGCTGCAGCATGCGTTGGTATTGATGAACCATCGGCAAAATGACCATTTGAAATTCACTGCCTTGAGATTTATGGATCGAACAACAGTAGGATAACGTGATCTTGTTCCATTCATTCCGCTTATAGGTTACTTCGTTGGCATCAAATTGAATGACCAGCTCGTCGATCTTGTCTTCCGACTGTTTGGCTAGAGTGATCCCAACGATTTGCCCCATATCGCCATTAAACACGTTATCTTCAGGAGAGTTTACCAACTGCAAGACCTTATCGCCGATACGATACACCGTATCATTGAAGGTCACCTCTTTTTTGGTCCCATCATTGGGGTTAAAAATCTCTTGCATCATTTTATTAAGGGCATCGATACCCGCTGCCCCACGATACATCGGTGCCAACACTTGAATATCTTGCGGCGTGTAGCCTTTGTCTTTTGCCCGTTTCACGATTTGAGCGATCAACGGTTCGATTTTGTAAGCATCACACGCAAAGAAAGAACGATCTTTTTGGTTTTGTGTAAAATCAGCAGGCAGCTGCCCATTTTTTATGGCATGGGCGAGTGGAATAATACTTGACCCATCGCCTTGACGATAGATTTCCGTCAATTCTTGTTTCGGGATCGCATCGATCGCTAGCAAGTCATGAAGGACTTGCCCTGGTCCCACAGAAGGAAGCTGATCTTTATCCCCCACAAAAATCACTTGCATATTCGTAGGAATCGACTTAAAGAGGGTATTCGCCAGCCATGTATCCACCATAGACATCTCATCGACGATCAGTAAGCCGCCTTCTAATTCTTTTGGACTGATCGATGGCGCTTTTTCACGTCCGTTCAAGCCTAACAAACGATGGATCGTACCACTTGGCAAGCCAGTCGTTTCGTTCATTCGTTTGGCGGCTCGACCAGTCGGTGCTGCCAAGAGAATCGGAAAGGTTTCGTCGCTGTATTTTGATGGTTCTAAGTCCAAATCGTTCAATTCAGCAAACAATTGTACGATCCCATTGATCACCGTCGTTTTCCCAGTACCAGGTCCTCCTGTCAAAATAAACAATGGCGAACGAATGGCTTCTTTGATTGCTTCTTCTTGCGAAGACCCATAGGTGATGCCTAAATGCTTCTCAATTTTTCGCAGCGTTTTGCTGATTTTTTTCTCAGGATACACGATCTCTTTTTTGCGGGAAAGCAAGCGTTCGATGGAACTAGCGATTCCCCACTCAGAAAAGTACAAACTGTTTTCATATAAACGAGTTTCTTCTTGCTGGATTTTTCCTTCCTCCACTAATTGAATGATCGTTGATGCCAGGTCGTCTGGCGCGACCTCAATAGGACGACTCGTCTCTAATAAACGCAGTGTCTGCTCTAACAAGTCCTGGGCGTGGATAAAGGTATTACCCGTCTGCAAGGATTGGGCAAAGATCTGATGCAAGACTGCGGCTCGAAACCGTTGCGGTGACGAAGCTTCGATCCCTAGCTGCTCAGCGATGCCATCTGCGCGTTTAAAGCCAATGCCTTCAATGTCTTCCACCAGCTGGTAAGGATTTTCTTCGATAATTGCTAATGCTTCATTTTTGTAGGCTTGGTAGATTGCAAAAGAAAGCTGACTACCAAAACCATAACGGCTCAAGCCAACGATCACTTGATCCATCCCATGATTTTGCCGAACAGTATCTAAAATCATTTTTTGCTTACTTTCATTCAATCCTGGAATCTGCTCCAACAATGTTGGTTCTTCCAGCATCCGGTCGATCGCTTCTTCTCCTAAAAGATCAACGATTTTTTCAGCGGTCTTCTTACCGATCCCAGGAAATTTTTCTCCAGAAAGATAGGCGATCAACCCTTGTTCAGAGGTCGGTTGTTCTTGTTGGTAGCTTTCGACCTTCAACTGGACGCCATACTTGGGATGATTGACCAGCTCACCAAAAAACCGATACTTTTCCTCTTCTTGGATTTCGCCGAAACTACCAGTAACGACGATCTCCGAGTCTTTGTAGTCGGCATTATTCTCAGTGACTTTAACTAATAGTACTTTATAAAAATTGCTGGGATTCTGGAAAAAGATGGCGGCAACATGGCCGACAAAAAACGTTCTTTCTGGAATCATGGTGCCGCTCCTTTCATGGTTTACAATAAAGCGTCTAATCCTGCCTGATTGCTTAAAAAGCTTGCTTCATTCCAAACTTTTAGTTCAAAAGGCAATACTTTTTGTTCATTCGTCTCTAATAAGCTAACGCTGTTATTGACTAATCCACCTTGCTCTCTTAATTCGGCTAATGGTTTGCCTGCAAGCCACTGTATAGCAGCCGTAAAGGATGCTCCATGACCGACGAACAATAATGGGCCTTCATGCTGCATCACCGCATCCATGACGACGGTCTCGATTCGGCTCAATGTTACTTGGATCGGCTCACCTTTAAAGGCACTGGGATCGTATCGATCCAGGTGATTACGCAAATCAGTCAGTTGTTGGGGATACTTCTCATGCATTTCATCGATGGACCGACCTTCCAATTCACCGAGTCCGATTTCTCGCAGGTTCTCATTATAAATGATTTCAACAGGGTGTTGGAGTCTTGCTTGGATCTCTTGAGCAGTCACTTTTGCTCGCAAAGATGTACTTGAGTAAATCTTCTCAAAAGGAATAGCTGCCAGATAATCACCGAGTAATTTGATCTCATCATAACTTTCTGGCAATAACGGCGAATCCCCCAGCATTCCTTGAAAGCGGCGTGCTTGGTTCCACTCTGTTTTTCCGTGACGGGTAAAGTATAATTGCATCGAAAAAGCCTCGCTTCTTAGTCTAATTTGTCGTTCTCGTAATGATGCGTCAATTCCAACTGCGGAAATCCTTGCTGCCGCAAAACTTCATAAATGATCAACGCAGCCGTATTTGATAGATTTAGGGAACGAACGTGCTCATCATTCATAGGGATCCGCAAGCATTTTTCGGCATGCTCACGCATAAAACTTTCTGGAAGCCCCGTCGTTTCTTTCCCAAAAATGAAGAACTGATCGTCATCTGCGGTGTAATCGACATCAGAATACACGCGATTGGCAAATTTCGAGATCAGGTACAACGGACGCGTTCCTAAAAAGTCCATAAAAGCAGCTAAATCTTTATGATAGGTAATATTGACATCGTGCCAATAATCAAGCCCAGCACGCTTCAATTGCTTGTCATCCGTTGAAAAGCCTAAAGGCTCGATTAAGTGTAAATGAGTATTTGTTGCTGCACACGTCCGTGCAATATTCCCCGTATTGGCTGGGATCTGAGGTTCAAAAAGAACGATGTGATTCATAGATAAAAACTCCTTTCGATCGGTTACTGCCGATCGGTTCTCGCATTGATTTGTGTCGTTAAACGTTACGTTTTCCATTGCATGCTCAGTAACTACTTCAATAACTTCTATAGTACCATATTTTGGCACGCTTGTTTTTCTAGAAACAACATTTTTTTGGGCGCTTTTTTGGGCATAAAAAAAACGTACCAACTCGGTGTCGATCACTGCGAGTCGTTACGTTAGTGAAGCTCTTTTCACTAACTTTTATCAGAACAGGAACCTGATAAAAACCAATGAAAAATGACTTGAGAACAATATATCACTCCCATGGCATGATTGCAAGAGTAAATAACAAAAAAGTTCAAAATATTTTCAGGAAATTTTCGCAATCAACACCTCAACATCAACCGTAATCTGTGTCAAAGGGGTTTGTCGCAGCTTTTCTTTGCGTTCCTCCGAAGCCCCCCACTCTAACGGGGACATGGCAAGTAAATCTTGACGATTTTCTTCAGGGATCGCAAAAACATGCGTCACTCTTTGACGGGATGCGTTGGGATAGTGTTCAAAAAATTTGCTAACGACCCGTTCATTCGAATACTGTTGTTTTGTTTCATCATCAGGATAAAAAGCGGCTCGTAGTTCTTTTAAATAATCCGCCGCAGGGACCACTTTGATCAGCTGTCCGCCTTTTCTTAAAATGCGGTTAAACTCCCCATAATTTGACGGCGAAAATAGATTGAAAATCGTATCAAAGCTCGCTTCAGCAAACGGCAGGTTGGTCAGATCCGCCACACACCAAAAAGCTGGTACGTTTTGATTGGTTGCTAGGTAGACTCCGTCCTTTGCAATATCAAAACCGACAGCCGCCTGAGTCTTTTCATTGACCAGCTGAGCCAGAAAACTGCCTTCCCCGCAGCCAACATCTAAAAGATGCTTAGCATCCCCCAAAGCTGCTTTGATGCATTCAACGACTGGTGCATACATGCCACTAGCGATCATACGTTGACGCGGCAAAAACAGTGCTTGATCATAATCTGCTTTGACTTGATGATCCAAAAAGAAAAGTGTGCCTTTCTTTGATAAGTCAAATCGATGACGATTTGGACAAACCAAGCCATTTTCGGTCGGGAAAAATGCTTGGCGGCACAATGGACATTCAAACAAGTGATAATGGGCGTTTAAAAATAGGCGCCCGCGATCGATTTTTTTTAACATTCAACTTCCCTCATCTCTGCTCTACTTTAGCATATTCTTGTGGTAGAATGCTAGTGGATAGAATAACAAATCAATTGAACACCCATCAAATGGAGGTAAATCATGTTAAAAGAATTTTGTGCAGAAAACTATACCAATATTCCCTTAGCAATCGCCCGAGGTGCAAAGCGCATCGAACTCTGTGATAATTTAGCAGTCGGCGGAACAACACCAAGTACCGGCGTGCAAGAAGAAGTTCTGCAATATGCTGGCGAAAAAGGAATACCCGTTATGACGATCATTCGACCTCGGGGCGGTGATTTTGTTTACAATGATACAGAATTGAAAATCATGCATACCGACTTGATCGAAGCAAAAAAAATAGGAACAGACGGCGTTGTTCTAGGTTGCTTAACACCTAGCGGTTGGTTGGACGAAGAAGCATTGGAGCTACTGTTAGAAACCGCAGAAGGCTTGCAGGTTACTTTTCACATGGCGTTCGACGCGATTCCTGCAGCGCGCCAATTCAAGGCGATCGATTGGTTAGCTGAGCATGGGGTACAGCGGATTTTGACCCATGGTGGTGCTGCAGGCACTCCAATCGAAGCAAATTTCGATCGTCTGAAAGAATTGATCGCCTATGCTGGTGAGCGTTTAACGATTTTACCTGGCGGTGGCATTTCCTTTGAAAATGCCCAAGAAGTTGCCGACACACTAGGTGTAAAAGAAGTTCATGGAACCAGAATCGTTGACCTTAACGATTGAGCTTGAAGGACACAAAGAAATCCCCACAAACGATGTGTTTCTATCGTTTGTGGGGATTCTTTTAGATCGCTTGCAATAAGTCGTATTGTGATTGATACAAATGGTGATACAAGCCTTTTTGTGCCATTAGCTGATCATGGTTACCCGATTCAGCGATTGTCCCCCCTGCCACGTAAAAGATTCGATCAGAATTTTTGATCGTGGACAGTCGGTGAGCGATGATAAATGAGGTTCTGCCTTCTAACAGCTTCAACAATCCTTCTTGCAGCAATTCTTCTGTCTTCGTATCGATACTTGAGGTCGCTTCATCTAAGATCAAAATTTTTGGATCAGCCAACAACGCTCGGGCAAAGGAAATCAGTTGCCGTTGCCCTGCAGATAAAGTACTTCCTCGTTCTTCGACGACGGTTTGATAGCCGTCTTTCAACTCCGTGATAAAGTCGTGGGCACGGACGATCTTCGCTGCTTCGATGATCTCTTCTTCTGTCGCATCTAATTTTCCATAGCGAATATTCTCTATGATCGTTCCTGAGAAAATAAAGGTATCTTGCAGCATGACACCCATTTGTGAGCGCAGCGATTCCAGCGTCACGTCACGAACGTCCATCCCATCCACTTTAACACTGCCTTCATTGACATCATAAAAGCGGCTCAGCAAGTTGATGATCGTGGTTTTCCCTGCACCAGTAGGACCAACCAAAGCAATACTTTCCCCAGGTTCAATGTGGAAGTTAACATCAGAAAGAATGTTTTTGCCTTCTTCGTATCGGAAGGTCACGTGTTCAAAATCAACGGTCCCTTTCATCGTCGGCAATACTTTTGCATCAGGTTTGTCTTCGATATCTGGGACTTCATCCATCGTTTCAAAAATCCGTTCAAGATAGGCTGTTGCTGTAATCAAAGAATTATAAAAATTCCCGATATTGATGACTGGATTCCAGAAATTATTGATATAACTGATAAAAGCGATCAGAGTACCTGTGCTGACATCGACACCGATCTGACGAATGCCGACAAAATAAATCAAACAAGTCGTAATGACTGAAATGTTTTGCACCCCTGGCCACATCAGAAACTGAATTTTGACAGCTTTCATCCATGAAGTCCGGTAATCATTGCTGACTTCTTGGAAGATCTCAGCATTTTCTTCTTCTCGCGCAAAGGATTGGGTAATCTTGATACCAGCAATACTTTCATGAATGTAAGCATTTAGATTGGATTGTTTATTACTCAACACCTGATAGGCTTTGCGCTGGTTATTCTTGATCACCATCACCATGATGAACAAAATTGGCAGCAGCGCAAGGGAATACAAGGTCAATTTGAAGTCGATCGCAAACATAAAGATCAAGGTGATGATGACGTTGAAAACATCCGAGATCAAATTGATCAGGCCGTTGCTCAATAGGTCACTCAGTGTATTGATATAGTTTACGATGCGAATCAAGATCTTGCCGTGGGGCCTTGTATCAAAATAAGAAAAAGGCAGTCGCTGCAGATGTTCAAAAATATCAAAGCGCATATCCTTCAATACGTCTTGACCAATATTCGTGATATGGTAGATACGGTAACGCATGCAGACGCCGATAACGATCAAGGTCGCTAGAAAGGCAGCTCCCAGAAGCAGCAATTGGTTGACATTTTTCTCAGGAATCGATGAATCGATCGCGATCTTTGTAAACACGGGCGCCAACATTCCTGCTAAGTTTGCCAGAATGATCGTAAATAGGACTTTCGCAATACTTCTTTTATAAGGAACGACATATTGTGACAAGCGTTTGAAATCCTTCCAGCTAAACTCCTGGTCTAATTCCTCATCCACATCAAATTTATTTCTCGCCATCGTCTTCACCTCCTGACAAGCCTAATTGTTTTTGATACACTTCGTAGTATTTGCCCCGCAGACTGACAAGTTCTTCATGGGTCCCTTGTTCAACGACTCGTCCTTTTTCCATCATCAGAATCTGATCGGCTTCTCGAACAGAGGAGATCCGATGCGCAATGATAAACGTCGTTTTCTCTCCTGTTAATTTTGTCAGCTCCTGTTGGATCTTCGATTCTGTCTCCATATCGACGGCAGACGTCGTATCATCCAAAATCAAGATCGATGGATCTTTGGCTAAGGCCCGTGCTAGGGAGATCCGTTGTTTTTGTCCGCCAGAAAGCCCTACACCTCGCTCGCCCACGATCGTTTCATAGCCTTGAGGCATCCGAGAAATAAAGGTGTCTGCATCAGCGACTACCGCCATTTGCCGAATAAAGCCTTCATCCGCTAAAGGATTTCCAAAAGCAATGTTGTCGGAGATAGTATTGGAAAACAAGAAGACATCTTGCATCACCATTGAAATGTTTTCCCGCATTTGACGCACGGGATACTCTTTGGCGTTTTTTCCATCAATCAATACTTCCCCTTCAGTCGGATCATAAAAGCGTCCAACTAAATTCACTAACGTCGTTTTCCCTGAACCGGTTTCCCCTAAGATCCCTAACGTTTGGCCAGGGCCAATTTTGAAGTTGATGTTTTCCAACACATTTTGATTCGGATCATCCGAAAAGTGGAAGGAAACATCTTTAAACTCTACAAATCCTTTGATTGGCTCTAATTTTTCTTGTTGATGAACAGGAATTTTCGATTCTTGCGCCAACATTTGCCGAATTTTGATACAGGCTGCAGAAAATCGCTGAACGTCGTTGATCAACCAACCACTCATACGCATAGGATTATTCAACATCCAAAGATAGCCATTAAACGCGACAAGATCCCCTAATGTCATCTCGCCGTTGATGACGAAGATCCCACCCAAAATCAAGGCAATGACTGACAAACTTCCTGCTAAGCCATCAAGCCATGGCAGATAGGTACGGGATACTTTGGCAGATGCCATATTGCGGGTCTTAAAATCTTCGTTGTAGGAGCGAAATTTTTCAATCTCAAAATTTTCACGAGCAAAAGCTTTCACCACTCGATTGCCGCCGATATTTTCTTCCACCATTGAATTCAAGCGCGAAAAGCTCTCACGAATGTCAAAAAACAACGGGTGTGCTTTCTTAGACATGCGATTGGTCAACAGAAATATGATCGGTGTGACAGCCACCAGCGCCAACATCAATTTCCAATCAATAAAGCTCATAACCACCACCGCTGAAAAGAACCACAAGATACATTCAGCGATATTGTAGGTCACCCAAGAAACAAAGTGGCGAATGGCATCGGTATCACCAGTCATCCGTGCCATAATATCTCCCACACGAGTGTGATTGAAAAAGTCGAAATCCAATTCTTGAAGCTTCTGATACAAATCTTCCCGTAAATCGTATAGCGTATTTTGCCCGACCCGTTCAAATAAAATTTGATAACTGTAGCGGACAATGGTACGAATGACGGTCGTTGCGATCATGATCAGCAATAATGGAATCAATAAGTGCGTTTTTTGCTGATTGATGACATCATCGATCACCATTCCTCCCAAGTACGGATTAACAATGATCAGCGCTGCATTGATCACTAAAAACAGGACTGCCAATATGATTTTTCCCCGGTTCTTTTTGACATAGCGCCAGATCCATTGTGTATTACTCATCTAATTCCCCCTCTCGTTGTTAAGCTTAGCGTTTTGAAAAGCGATTTGAATGGTTTTTCTTACTCATTTTGATGTAAAATATTAGTAAGAAGTACCATTCCCTTTTTTTACAGGAAATAAGCACCCAATTGGAGTGAATCAGCCATGAATTTAGTGAACCCTCGCACGTTTAATCCAGAAATCATCTATCTCTTTGACCCATGGACACAATCAGAAAGTCATGGAGAAATGCACCATCATGACTTTTTAGAAATCAGCGTCTTATTAGAAGGAGAAAGTACCTATTATTTTGAAAAAGAACCAGCGAAAAAAATCCGTGCTGGCAGCGTCATGCTTTTCAATCCTGGCGTCGATCACTGCGAATTGCAGCCTAAGGGCACTCGCTCCCATCAGCTGCATATTGGTTTGAAAAATATTTCTTTGGAAGGGTTTAAACGTAATTTTTTCCCGAACAAACACCCCTTGTTGGAGCTAGGCAAATACCATCATCAAGTTTTGGAAAAAGCCTGGCAGTTGGTGAGAGAAAGCAGTGAAGAGCGGGATGAGTTTCAATTGATGCAAAAGGCTGTTTTGATGGAGATGCTCGTCTACATTTTACGTGGACTAAATGAAGACCATATCAATGTCGTGCCTTACCTTTCCAAAAGCCAACGACGACAACAACAGATCGTCAACTATACGGTCTATTACTTGGAAAATCATTACAAAGAAGAAATCACGTTAGAGAAGCTCGCACAGGATCAATTTCTCAGCCCGACGTACCTTTCAAAGATTTTTAAAGAGGCGACGGGTGTCAGTCCTATCAACTACTTGATTGAGATTCGCTTAAAGCGTGCCAAAGACATGTTAAAAAATGAAAACCTCACGATCAAAGAAGTCGCCTCTGCTGTGGGCTATCAGGATGCTTATCACTTTAGCAAGTCTTTTAAAAAACTTTATGGTGTCTCTCCTTCTGGGGTATTGCCAAAACCAAAAAATTAAAGAGCAAGCCGATGATCTTCCTTTGAATGAAGAATCATCGGCTTGCTCTTTTTTGTTCATTGAATAAAATAGTTCATAAAAAGACTGGCAATGTTGAAGTAGATCAAAACACTGGTCAAATCGCTAAGGGTCGTGATAAACGGACCACTTGCCACTGCTGGATCAAAACCCAGCTTGTCCATCAGCATCGGGATCAAACTTCCCGCTAAGTTGGCTACTGTGATGGCACACATCATCGCCATCCCAATCACAAACCCTAGAATCGGATTTTGTTTCCAGACAGCTACGATAGCAAAAATCGTCACCCCCGTGATGGCACCTGTGAACAGTCCCGTCAGCACTTCACCTACCACCGTCTTCATAAAGCTGTTTTCTTTGTCGTCATTGATCGCCAGACGACGAACGGCTACGGCTAAGGATTGGGTACCAGCATTACCGGCGGTCCCAGTGATCAGTGAGATAAAGACAGCGAGAATACTTGCTTCGCTGACCAACTCTTCATAATGACTGATCAGACTGGCGGTGGCCATTCCGAGAAAGAGTAAGGTGATAAGCCAAGGCAAGCGTCTCGAAGACGCTTTGATCGGGTTCTCACTGACTTCTTCCACATTGACCCCTGCCAAACCAGAGTAGTCACTGGCTGCTTCATCATCGATAACGTCGATGATATCATCGACGGTCACGATCCCTAATAGGTGATCGTCATAATCGGTGACTGGCAATGCGAGAAAGTCATAATCTCGGAAGGTCTGAGCGACATCCTCTTGGTCATCTCCAACATGGACCGACATCACCCGCTCGTTCAAAATATCAGCGATCATGGTATCTTCATCATTGATGATCAAGTCTCTTAAAGAAATAACGCCCACAAGCTTATTATCAGTATCCACGACGTAAATATAGTAAATCGTCTCGGCAACATCTGCGGCATTTTTTAAGACATACATCGCTGAACGAACCGTTTGGTTGGCAACAATGGAAACAAACTCGGTAGTCATCAGCGATCCAGCAGTTTCATCTTCATAATGCAGCAGCTCTTTGATTTCGCTAGCAGCTTCAGCGGTCATCAAACTCAAATATTTTGCTGTTTGTTTTTTATCCAGAGTATTCAGCAGGTCAACCGCATTATCGGTATACATTTGCGCCAACATATCAGCCGCATAGGCAGGGCGCATCTCTGAAAGATAGTCCACCATGTGTTCATCATCTTCTTCAATGACGTCAAACATGTCTGCCAATTCTTTCGGGGAAAGATACGTATAGACGATTTGTCGATCGGCTGCTTCTAGAGATTGGTAGAACTGACCCTGCTCGTAGATATGCAGATCCAAGAACGCCTCACGAAATCCCTGGATATCATTGTCTTTTAATGCTTGATTCAGTTGATCAAACCGTTCAGTTAATTCTTGATTTTCATCCAATCTCTTCACCTCATTTGTTATTGCCTATCCATGGCTGAGCAAACAGCGGCCATGTCTGCTGGTAAGGGCAGCTTAAAAGCCAACGGTTCATTCGTAAAGGGATGCTGAAATTGCAGCTGACAGCAGTGTAATGCTTGTCGTTTGATCCCAAGAGCCATTGTACCGCCATACATCTCGTCTCCTAATAAAGGACAACCGATTGCAGAAAAATGGACCCTTATTTGATGCGTCCTGCCTGTGTGTAACTGAATATCAACTAAAGCGCAATCTGAATTGCGTTGTTTTAGCCAATACTCCGTCCGTGCTTCTTTTCCTTCGTCACTGACCTTGCGTTTCAATAGTGACGTCAGGTCTCTAGCAATCGGCAGCTCAATCTCACCATGGGCAGAAAGTGCGGGCAGTTCACCAGCAACGAGGGCTTGATATTTTTTTACGACCTGCTTCTTTCGCAACTGGCTATCCAGCTTCGCATGGGCAAACCCATGTTTTGCAAAAAGCATCAGTCCTGATGTGTCACGGTCTAACCGCGTGACTACATGAATCACTTGATCTTCATAGTGCTGCGCTTGATAGTAGGCCTTGACGCGATTGGCCATCGTGCCAGTCGGATGATATTGCGCAGGGATCGATGAGATGCCTGCTGGCTTATTCACGACTAACAGATGGGCATCTTCATACACGATCTCAATCGGTGTCGGGTCAGCCAGCATCGTCTCATGTTCCCCTTCAGGAGGAATTACAATAGTTACCCTATCATTTTGCGCCAAAGAAAACAAGACGTTTTGCTCTTGATCGTTGACAAATATCTTTCCGCCTTGAAATTTGATTTTTGCTAACAGTCCTTTGGACACCCCCTGTTCCTTCAAAAAGTATTTGACTTGCTGTCCTTGTCCAGTATAGTGATACGTAAATTCCATGGGTTTATTCTTCTCCAATAAAGGAATCTTTGACCCGATTCCAAAAATGCATATGCCGATAAGACGCAAAATGAATCCGTTCATCGGCAATACGGTAATAGATAGCATCGATTTCTTCTTGTTCGATGGTAAACTGATCGATCGTCACTAAATAGTCGGTGCTTTGCTGCAGTTGTACTTTGACCCATTCATGGTGACCCACGACGATCGGCGAACCAAGGGTCCGAAAGACACGATTGTTCAACGAAGCAATCTCTGCCAATTGAAAGGCATTGATACTTGGGTGCAAGACTGCCCCACCAACACTCTTGTTATAAGCAGTGGAGCCAGTGGGCGTTGAGATCGATAAGCCATCGCCGCGAAACTTTTCAAAGAGGTCTTCTTTAATAGAAATATCGGCAACCATCGTTCGATTGCCGCGCTTGATCGTTGATTCATTCAATGCTAGGAAATGCTTGTCTGATTTTCCATTCGCATACGTGATACGGACATCTAATAACGGATAGCTGACGCTTTTTTGATGGTCATTGCATAATGACTCGACTAGTTCTTCCAATTCATAATCTCGCCAGTCCGTGTAAAAGCCGAGATGACCCGTATGGACGCCTAAAAACTGTACTTGATCCAACTTATGATTGTACAAGTGAAAAGCAGAAAGGAGCGTGCCATCTCCCCCAACAGAAATCACTAATTCAGGATTGTCTTGATCGATCTTATTTTCTGACTGTTCTAAAAGCGTAGTTAAACGCTTTGTCACTTCTACCGACTTGCTTTCTTGATTATGGACGATTGCCACGCGGATACCTTTCATTCCGTTTCCCCCTTTGGCAACGGGTTCTGATCATGTCCGCCTCGCTTGCCTTTCCCATGTGAAAATAACCGTTGTGCCTCTTGGATCTCTTCACGGATATTGGACATTTCTTCATCTAGCTGATAGGCGGCTTCTGCCGACCGACGCAGCCGTTCACTGATTTCAGCGGGAAATTCCCCTTGGTATTTGTAGTTTAGTGAATGTTCGATCGTTGCCCAAAAATTCATCGCTAGTGTCCGAATTTGAATCTCAGCTAAAATAATTTTTTCCCCGTCGATCAGTTGAACGGGATATTCGATCACTAGGTGATACGAACGGTAGCCACTGGCTTTTTTATTGGTGATATAGTCCCGTTCAATGATCACTTTCATGTCTTTGCGTGTTCGTAAGAGTTCAACGACTTGGTGAATGTCTTCCACAAATTGACACATGATTCGCAAGCCAGCGATATCAGACATCTCTTCTTCAAGCCGATCCAAAGCAATCCCACGTAATTTACTTTTCGTTAAAATGCTATCCACTGGCTTGACCCGCCCAGTGACAAATTCAATGGAAACATGCTTGTTTTGTTCCCGATATTGTTTTCGTATGCCTCTTAATTTTACTTTTAATTCTGAAACCGCCTGTTCATAAGGCGCTAAGAATTCTTCCCAATCTCGAATCATTCTTCTCCCTCGATTCTGTTCATAACATACCTCTTATTCTACCATACTCTTGGAATAAAACTGAATGAACAGAAGAGCAGAAACAAAAGATTTTTTGTCTCTCCCCCAACATCTCTGCTTTTCTTTGTTTGGTTTCTTTGACGGAATAGCTGAAACAGCGTACACTATGGTTGCAATAGAAAGAGAGTGAGAAACGATGGGCGAACAAGTAGAGATCGAATACAAGACGATGTTGACGGAAAAAGAATACCACCAGCTGCTTGCTTATTACAATTTGTCAGAAGAAGCATTTAAGATACAAACCAATTACTATTTTGATACGGTAGATCATAAGCTGCGGGAAAAGCACTTTGGCTTGCGTATTCGCACGACTGCTACCAATGCGGAATTAACGCTAAAAACCCCCATTGAGCACGGGTTATTAGAGACGACTGATCCTTTAACGAAAACGTCCGCAGCTTTATTGATTGCTTCAGAAAAAATTCTACCTACGGGTATCGTTGCTCAGCGCCTAAGAGCGGCAGGTATCGAGCCTGACACGTTACGTATGATCGCAGCATTAAAAACGAAACGGGCGGAATTTCCGATTGAAGAAGGATTGCTCGCGTTAGATGAAAGCTGGTATGGTCAACAGCATGATTATGAGTTGGAGTTAGAAGTCAACGAACCGATTAAAGGGAAAGATGCCTTTCACTCCTTGTTACGTCTCTTTGGCGTTCCTTACCGACCAGCGAAAAACAAGATCATCCGAGCCGTTGAAGAAAAATCATAGTAAGCTGTCCTTTTGCTTACTTTTTTCGCGTTTTTTTGCTATATTTAATAAAACATACTTATTTTGTTTTTCAAGGTACAAAAGAATCTTAATTGGGGAGAGATTCAAATGATCGAACTGTTTTTATTTATTAATCCGATTGGGCCTATTTGTTATGATATCGAAAAAGAGATTCTCAATAAATTAAACACCAGCCGCAAAAAAATCCATTTGCAGATCCTACCTTTCGTTAACTTGTTTTCCGTAGGTGTCTCAATGGACTATTTGTCCATGAATAAGACGGATTTGGTCTTGCGAAATGAACAGACCAACCAAATCTATGCTGCATCACTGGACTATAAGGCCGCTCAGTTGCAAGGGAAAAAAATTGCGCGGGATTTCTTGTTGAAACTGCAACAACGGATAGGTATCGAAAGACAAGAATATAGCGATGCCTTAGTGAAAGAATTATTTTCTGAAACGAATGGTGATTTAGAGATGTTCCTAGAAGATCGATCCTCTGAGCTAGTGAAAAAGAACTTTGCCACCGATCAGCGTGTAGCCAAAGATATGGGCATCACGATCACACCCTCTGCTGTGGTGTATGATTTTTCAAGTGAAGAAGAATATGGGGTCCTTTTAGAAGGATCAGAGGAACTGCGAAGTCTTCCGCTCGTCTGTGGTACAGCAACAGAACTCGATACATTTTTGCAAAAAGCTCAGTCTTTGAAAGCACCAAAACTTTCCACTATTCATGAAATTGATCGCGGGTTGATTCTTTTATGAAACCCTATTCAATAGCGACGCTGCGCAGCGAGCCAAACGATGATCTTGTGTTTGGCTCGCTGCGCAGCGTTTTTTATTGTGGACAAACAAAAAAACAAACCAATCCTTTACGGATTGGTTCGCTTTTCAATTATGCTTCAATTTCTTTGACGAGTTCTTCCAATTCATTCAAGCGTTGCTCAAATACTTTCATCGCGTCTTCAATATAATCTGCTTTTGTCATATCGACGCCCGCTTTTTTCATGACTTCGATTGGATAATCACTGCGTCCAGCTTTCAAATAGTTCAAATAGTTGGTTAAGGCATCTGGTTCACCTGCTAAGATTTTCTTCGCTAAAGCAGAAGCTGCCGAAAATCCGGTTGAATACTGGTAAACATAGTAATTGTAATAGAAATGCGGAATGCGTGACCACTCAAGACGAATCTCAGGATCTTTTTCAACAGAAGGTCCGTAGTATTTTGCATTTAACTCGGCATAGTTCTCGCTTAAGAACTCACTGGTCAATGGCGTTCCTTTCGCATCTTCCACGTGCATGAAGTGTTCAAACTCGGCAAATTGTGTTTGACGGAAAATCGTTCCTTTGAAGCCATCGAGAAAATGATTCAAGACATAAGCTTTGACCCGTGGATCTGTTTCAGTCTGCAGCATATACTCTGTCAAAATATTTTCATTGGTGGTTGAAGCGATTTCCGCTAAAAAGATCGAATAATCCCCATAGGCATAAGGCTGGTTGTTACGTGTAAAGTAACTATGCACACTGTGTCCCATTTCATGAACAAGAGTAAAGAGTTGATCCAATCGATCATTCCAGTTCATCAGGATATATGGCAGCGTATCATAGGCACCAGAAGAATACGCGCCACTGCGTTTGCCTTTGTTTTCAACGACATCGATCCACCGATTGCTGAAGGCTTCTTCAACCACCGCAAGGTATTCTTCACCTAATGGTTTTAACGCTTCTTTCGCTTTTTCGACCGCTTCTTCATAGCTATATCGAATGGGTGCTTCCCCTAAAATCGGCGTATAAACATCATACATATGCAACGTATCGACAGCCAACAGGCGTTTTCTTAATGCCATATAACGATGCAACAATGGCAGGTGCTGATTGACGACATCCACTAATGTATCGTAGACACTTTCAGGAATGTGGTTGGCACTCAAAGCGGCTTGCCGTGCCGAATCAAATTTGCGGGCTTTTGCTTTAAAGTTATGGGCTTTGATATTGGTGCTTAATGTTTGGGCAAAGGTATTGCGGAATTGCTCATAGACACCATAAAGACCTTTAAAGGCTGCTTCACGGACAGACCGATCCGTGCTTTCCATCAACTCACCGTATACACCATGAGATAACTGTACTTTTTCCCCGTTTTCGTCTTCAACTACTGGAAAATCCAAATCAGCATTGTTTAAAACAGAAAAAATGTTGCCAGGTGCCCCAAAAATTTCGCCAGCACCGGCTAATAACGCTTCTTGCTCCGCTGGCAAGACATGTGGACGCTCGTTGATGGTTTTTTCGATCATATGACGATAAACAGCTAGTTTCGGCTCTTGATCGAAATAGCCCCAAATCGTTTCATCAGACATTGTCAATAGCTCAGGATCAAACCAAGCAACGGCTTCACTTACTTGCGCAACCAAGTTACTTGCTTTTGCATACAAGCCTTGATACGTCGTATTGGCAGTATCTTGGTCGTTTTTCAAATGACTGTATACATAGAGTTTCTCTAAACGACGAGAAAGCGCTAAAACAAATTCTAATGCGGATAAGAAGGCTTGCGGCCCATCGGCTAAAGTGCCTTGGTAACGACTTGCTTCTTTGACTTGTGCTTGGATCTCTTGAAATTCTATGTCAAAAGCCGCATCATCGGCATAGATTTTCGTTAAGTCCCACGTTTTTTCGACTGGAATCGATTCACGTGCTGGTAATTGTTTTGTTTCTGACATTCCCTTCACTCCTTGTTCATTGGTTAAAAATATCTTATCATACTTTTCAGTGAAACCAAATCATTGGCTTAAAAAGAAACCGAATTTTCTAAATATTGGCATTCTTGAAAGAGTCCGCGCAAAATTTCCCGCTGATCCAGTAACGGGAATTGCCATTGCCAATCCAGCTGCCGAAGCCGTGCCACCCATTGATCAAAACGAAGTGGACAGTCACTTAAATAAAGAAAGCGAAAAACCAATATTCGATGCTCAAATAAAATGCCAAAGCTGCTTGCACAGTAGCACCACATAGGCAGCTGGGAGACATTGCCTTTTAACGGATACAATATTTCTTGGATCACACGGATTTTGGGCAGGTTCTTTCGCAGTTTTTGTATCAACCAGACCTGATAGTCTGCAGCAAGCCATTCAGGAGGACGGTGATGGTTTGATCTTTGTCCTTTGCACAAAGGGCGAAGTGTTTCTTTCTGGTAAGGCGCCCCTTTTCGAGCATCGCTTTGTTGACTGCTGACTCCTTCTTGATAGTGCCAGTTGATATGTTCTAACTTCATTAAGGATTGATTTTGCGTATCAATCAGCCACAAACAAAAACCAGTTGCCTGATAACTACAGCAGGCTTTTGCCAAAAGTGACCACTGGCGTTTCGGATGCAATTTCTCCCCTAAGATCCACCATGGTCGATAGCCGTTTGCTAAATACGTGCTGGTTCTTTCAAGAAATCGTGAAAACTTGAGGGAAGAACACTGTACTTCAATGGCGATATTCTTATAACAAAGGTCAGGACGCTGTTGGAGTTTAGGCAAAAAGGCTTCGATCTCAATCCCTGTATCTTGAAACCATTCAAACAATAGTTGTTTGGCTTCCAAGTGTTCCTTCGTCTCCCCTTCGCTGTAAGTCTGACAATCAGCAGTTGCTTGATGGGCAAAGTGGGGCTGTCGTTTGGTTCCTTGCCGCAAAGTCACTTCTTGGTGACACCCTGGGCAATAAAAAGGACCTGATGCTTTCTTTCTCCCTTTCGCTGCAATGACTTCTTTTCTTTGGTTCAATGCTTTCAGCATCTAACTCACCTCAATAAAAGATACGCCATTTTTATCAAACACAATTGAAAAAGCCAAGAACATTAGCAACATGTTCTTGGCTGGAAATGAATTTCATTCATTAATCATTCTTGAAGTAGAAACGAGTCAATTCAAGTGCATCGTTTTCCATGATCAACTGACCATATTCAGATAAAACCTCTGGCGTCACTGATGTCCGTTGGGCAAATTCCATCAAATAAGAAAGTGCATTTTCCACTTCAATATCAGTAACCTCTGCATCCATGAATCGAATTTCAATATAATAATGGTTACCCATTTGGTAAAGATTGGTTGCAACGGAATCCAAATATACTTCGGATGCCAATTGAATCATATCTTCGAATCGCAACAACTCGAATACAAAACGATTGCCGATGTCTTCTGCTTGCTCCGACTCTTGTAATTGAGCCGCCACATGCTTTTTCAACATGTCGGTAATGTCTTCATTCGCTTCATCGTTCATCTCATCAAAATTTTCCATTCCTTCTGGTGGAAGATTTTTGCTAATAAACAATTCTAACCCATCGCCTTTAGGCAAGACTTGGAAAGTTACAGCTTCACTGCCCTTAAATTCTTCGTCAATATCAACTTCTTCAAGAATACTGTAAAAGAAGTTTTCAATTTCATTGTGATTTCCTAGAAGGTCAAGAAAAGTGATGCCTCTCGCAGCTAAGTCTTCACTTTTGATCAATACACGAATGGTGTTCTCATTGATATGTTCCATTTCCATATTAGCTACACCTCACTTTTGCTACTCACTATAGGTTCATTGTATCGAAACCTGATAAAAAGTAAAGAGAAAACGAATATCCTCTTAAGAAAAACGTAAAAACTCAAAAAAAGACTCACTTTCAAAGAGAAAGCGAGTCGATGAAGTCAAATTTATAATCCTGCCATTAATTGCGCTTGTCTTAGTTCCAGTTGGCGAACATCCCTAGGTAAGAACCGACGAATTTCATCTTCGTTGAACCCAACTTGCAATCGTTTTTCATCAATCATGATCGGACGACGCAATAATCCTGGGTTTTCTTGAACAAGTGTCAATAAATCTTTTAGGGGCAGGTCATCTAGATCCATATTCAACTTTTGGAATACTTTGGATCTGGTGGAAATAATTTCTTCTGTGCCATCTTCTGTCATTTGTAGAATTGCCTTAAGCTCAGAAATATTTAACGGTTCTGAAAAAATATTTCTTTCAACAAAAGGGATTTCGTGCTCTTGTAACCACGCACGAGCTTTGCGACAAGATGTGCAACTTGGGGAAGTGTATAGTGTCAACAACGTGCATCTCTCCTTTTTAATTTTCAATCAAGCAAGTCCTGTTCCCTCGCTTGATTTCAATTATACAGGTTTAACTAAAAAAAATCTAGTCTAAATCTCATATTTTTTAATAAAACTCGAAAGTTATATTAAAAGCGAAACCTTTAAGGCAAAAGGTTTCCTTCAAAAAGTTTATTTTTAAATGAGAAAACTCAAATTTTTTTTTAATATTACTCCTTTTATACAACAGTGTGTCAAAGGTGTATCAAAAAGATGTCAGAATATTAAAATATTCTTTTAACAGAAGGCAACGTTTTTTAATTTCCCTTCGACAATTACAGATGTAATCAAAAAATGAGAGAAAAACCAAGGCCATCGCTCAATCGTTTTCAAAAGAACTTTTTCACGATCCTTCCTTTGCCGAGAAACGATCGTGCTACAATGAAAATGGATGTTATTTTTTTGTACGAGTAATCGCAACCACTCTCTTTCTTCTTGGTTTTATTGTATCACATTCCTTTTTAATCAGAAAACCATAGAAGCATTTCTGTCATAATCTGCTATAAAACAGCAGCAGAAATGAACAACTGCTTATAAATGAAAAGGGTTTCTCACAAAAAACTCAGTAAAAAACGATCAATCCAAGAAGCCAGCCACTATGTTGCTTGGTCACTGACAAAGCATTATAGACTGTACTATTCTTGAACTGATCGTTTACCATGTCTTTCTTCTAAGCGAGTGTTGGTTCTCGGTCACGAGCGAATTGAGCATCATGCAATGCACGATAATGCCCTTTTCTCGCCATCAACTCTTCATGGGTTCCTTCTTCTAAGATCCCCTTCTCACTAACGACAATGATTCGTGTCGCATGTTTGATCGTTGCGAGGCGATGGGCAATGATCAAGGTTGTACGCCCATCTGCCAAAGAATTCAATGATTCTTGGATCACTTGTTCCGTTTCGGTATCTAACGCTGAAGTTGCTTCATCTAAAATCAGAATCGGCGGATTTTTCAAGAACATCCGAGCAATCGCTACTCGCTGCTTTTGGCCACCGGATAATTTGACGCCTCGTTCACCGATGACCGTATCCAAGCCATCCGTCATTTGATCAATGACTTTTTCTAAGTGTGCCAATTTGACTGCCTTTAAAATCTCCTCTTCTGTTGCATCAAGTTTGCCATAAGCAATATTTTCTCGAATCGTTCCTGGGAAAAGAAAAACATCTTGCTGCACCGTACCAATCTGCTGACGTAAAGATGCCAAGGTCATCTCCTGAATATTGATGCCATCAATCGTAATGGCGCCTTCCGTGACTTCATAAAACCGCGGCAACAAGTTGCATAACGTTGTTTTCCCTGAACCACTTTGCCCAACGAAGGCGATCGTCTCACCCGCTTTGATCGACAAGTCGATGTGATTCAAGACTTTCGTCGCATCCGCATAGGAAAAAGAAACATTATGGTAGACGATGTCTCCCTTTAAGGAAGTTACTGCCCGTGCCCCTGGCTTGTCTTTGATCGTCGGTTCTTTATCCAACTCTTCGGTCAAGCGTTTGAAGCCAGCGATTCCTTTCGGATAGCTTTCGATCATCGTATTAACCTTCTCAATTGGTCTAACAAAGACATTTGACAATAAAATAAACCCTACGAACTGACCGTTCGTCAGTTCACCACGAATCACGTAGTAGGCACCAAAGATCAGAGCAAACAAGTTGATCAACCGAATCAAGAAATAATTGTACGCTGAACTGATTGCCATTACCTTATAAAAAAGGATCTTAGACTGCCGATAAATCTCACTTAACCCGTCAAAGCGTTTATGTTCAAACGTTTCATTGGCAAATGATTGTGTCACTCGAATGCCACTGACAGATGCTTCCACTCCGGCGTTGAACTCACCAAGATTATCATAGATCTGTGTGTTGACTTTGGTCATTTTCTTATTGAAAAAAACCAAGGCGATCGTGATCAAGGGAATCAACGCAAATGTTGCCACAGCTAATTGAACATGCATATTTAACATCAATAGGAATGAACCGACCAAAGTCATGATGGTAATAAAGACATCTTCTGGCCCATGGTGAGCGACTTCAGAAATCTCAAAGAGATCCGTAGTCAAACGACTGATCAGCTTGCCAGTCTTTTGATTATCATAATATTCAAAAGATTGCGTTTGCAGATGTCGAAATAACTCTTGACGCATATCAGTTTCAATATTGACCCCAAGTTTATGACCATAAAAAACCACGATATATTGCAACACAGTATTGATCACATAAAACAAGAACAAGCCTAAGCAAGCCAACAGTATTAGGCGAAAGTTGTTCTGGGGCATGATCTTATCGATTACTTGGTTGACGGCAACTGGAAAGGCTAGTTCCAATAAACCAGCAAATACCGCACAAGTAAAGTCGAGTATAAATAGTGACCGATACGGTCGATAATAACGAAAAAACCTTTTTAACACATTTCCCCCTCCTCAATAGCTATCATTATAAGCAACTCTCAGTAGAAATGCAAAATGAGAAACATGTGAAAATGGGTAAAATTCACTATAATTTTGAAAACCTATGAAGACGCGGATTTCTAAAAACAGTAAATAAAACCTTTATTTTACAGGGGTTTTCCTCTTTTTTTTACAGGAATAATGGCTTATGATTGATTCGAAAACAAACTGAAAATTTTCACTAACTCTGAAAGGCGTGTCTTTTTTGATCACTAGTATTCTTTTTGATGTCGATGATACCTTATATGACCAGCAACAACCATTTCGCAATGCCGTAACCTCATGTTTCCCACAAATAGCCCACAAAGATTTAACTGCTCTTTACTTACGGTTTCGGGTGCACAGTGACGAGCAGTTTGGACGGGTATTGGCAAATGAATGGACGCTAGATCATTTTCGTTATTTTCGACTGACCCATTCATTAACGGATTTAGGGTACTTACCTATTACAATGGAAGAAAGCTGTAAATTTCAGCTGTGTTATGAACAAGAACTAGATGCCATCACGCTGCATCCTGAAGTTGAGTCAACTTTGAACTATTTGTCCACATTGCCAGTCAAACTAGGAATTATTACCAATGGTCCCACTGACCACCAGCAAAAAAAATTGGATCAGTTGCAACTGACTCGATGGATCAAACCAGAGCATATGATCATTTCACAAGCAACTGGTTATCAAAAGCCGCAACTTGAAATCTTTCAATTGGCAGAAACCGCCTTTGCTCTTGATCCGGAAACCACATTGTACGTTGGTGATAATTTTGATAATGACGTGGTTGGCTGTAAGAAAGCCGGTTGGCAAGCTTTGTGGTTCAATCATCGTCTCCGTCAAGCGCCTAGTGGATTGGAAGACTTACCAGATGCATCGATCACTGCTTTTTCACAGCTGCAAGACAGTATTGACAGACTGATGCAAGTGCCTGCATACATGTATAACTAAAAAAAGATGGACCTTCGCTCCTGCGGCAGGTCCATCTTTTTGATTGGCTAACTTTCTTCGCCTATACTCAATATCAAGCGAATATCTTCTTCTGTCATTTGTTGAAGCTGTGTTTCATTGCCTTGGATCACTTTTTGGAAAAGCTCACGTTTTTCTTGTTGCAACGCATCCATTCGTTCTTCAATGGTTCCTTCAGCAATCATTCGCCAGACTTCGACAACATTTTTTTGACCGATCCGATGGGCTCGTCCAGCGGCTTGTTCTTCCACCGCCGGGTTCCACCACAAATCGTATAAGATCACGGTGTCTGCGCCGGTCAGATTCAGTCCTGTTCCTCCTGCTTTTAACGAGATCAAGAAGACGTCCTTTTCTCCACTATTGAAGGCATCGACCATCGTCAAACGATCTTGCGGCGGTGTGCTGCCTCGCAAGTAAAAGGACTCAAACCCTTCTTGTGCTAGCTCTTCTTCAATGATCGAAAGCATGCTAGTAAACTGAGAAAATAACAGCACACGACGCCCATTTTCTTTGGCTGCTAAGAGTAAATCTTTGACCTGTTCAAGTTTCCCAGAAGACCCTTCATAATCCTCCACGAATAATCGTGGGTCACAACAGATTTGCCGCAGTCGAGTCAAACCAGCTAAGATACTGATTCGATTTTTACGAAAAGACGTAGAATCCATTTGCGCGATTTCTTCCCGCATTTGCCGCAAGTACGCCAAATAGATTTTCTTTTGTTCTTCTGTTAAAACACTGTAATAATTTGTTTCCAATTTTTGCGGCAAATCATGCAGCACGGATTTTTTGTCTCTTCGCAAAATAAAGGGTTTGATCATTTTCGCAATTTCTTGCGTAGACAGCTCTTTAAATTTCTGCTTGTTCGGGAAAAAGCCTGGCATGATCATTTGGAACAAGGACCACAATTCTTCTAAATTATTCTCGATCGGTGTGCCGCTGAGGGCGAACCGCTGTGGAACTTCCAAGGAGCGCAAGGCCTGTGCCGTTTTGGTCGCACTGTTTTTGACCATTTGCGCTTCATCTAAAATCAAACAAGTCAGATCTAGTGCTTGATAGGCATCAATGTCTTGCCGCAAGCTTGCATAAGAAGTGATGCGGACGTCCGCTGGCTGCGCCATCTGCCCTTCGCGCTCTTCTTTCGTTCCGCTGATGACAGACGCAGAAATTGTCGGCGCAAACCGTTTGATTTCTTGTTGCCAGTTGAATGTTAGACTCGCCGGTGCCACGATCAATGCATTCAATTTTTGTTTCTCTTGTTTTTCTGAAAGTAAGTAGCTGATCGTCTGAACGGTCTTCCCTAACCCCATTTCATCGGCAAGGATACCGCCAAATTGATAGTGGCTCAACATTTTTAGCCAACGGAACCCAACTTCTTGGTATTGCCGCAACTCAGTATGCAAGTTTTCTGGCAGCTGCGCCTCAAAGTTTTCTGGATGGATCAAGTCTTCCGTCATTTGCTGAAAACCGGCACTAAAGCTGGCTTGATCAGCAAACTGCTCTTGCAGGAGCAGCCCTTGATTCAAAGGAACTTGGATCGCCCCATCCTTCGCTTCTAGTGAAAGACGCAATTTTTTCAGGGCAGCACTTGCTTCTTGAAACTCTTCCGATTCCAATGAAAGGACTTGCCCATTTTCTGTGGTATAAAATTGTGCAGACTGTAACAGGCTGCGCAAGACCTCATTGATCTCTGACTCTTGAATGCCGCTGACATCAAACTTGATATCCAACCAAGAACCATTTTCTTCGATAACGATTTCTGGTCGATGGTGTTGGGCGTCAAGGTAAAGTTCCCGCAGCTTCTTGCCGATACGGACTTCACCTAATTGCCTTAAAACAGGGATCTCCCTTGTAAAAAAGGTATAAAGTTGTTCCCCCGTAGGTAAGCTTTTTTGCCAATTTTTAGTGCTCGCTTGATAGCCAAAGGTTTCAATAATCGCTTCAATTCGTGCTTCTTGTTGAAAATCACGTAAAATCTCGGGATGATTTTCTGGCATATAGTGATGTTTTTCATCACTTGAAAAAACGACTTCTCCATAAGTGAAGTCTACTTGTAAATCGACTTGTCCTTTGATTTTCCGTAACGAAAAGACAGCTTTCAATTCAGACTCTTCGATTTCATTTTGAACTTCAGGTGCTACTTGGACACGTCCGATTTTTCGCAAATAAGGCAATACTTTCATAAAAAGATTCGCTAGTTCTTCTTTCGGATAGTCGATGACTGGCTGTTCAAATCGTTTAAACAACTGTTGCATCGTGACATAGATTTCCTTTTGTTCGACAGTCAGTTCATAAAAGGTTCCATCCAGCAGACCCCAATTATAATAGCTAAGTAAATGGTCAAAATCTTTCACGAATTCAAGCGGAAAATGATCCTCCTGTTTTGTGACTGAAAACGACAAAGGTTCACCGATTTGAAAATCGGCTTCATTGACTTTTGTTTCACCAATGGTTATTTGCGTATAGACTTCGTTTAACTGTAACAACAATTCTTTGCCGAACTCAACTGGTAGCAGCAAATACTTTTTGTCAAGTTTACCATTGATCTGAATGCCTGCTTGCCCGATTAACTGTTGCGTTTGCGCGATTCCTGCCAATCGATTCAACAAGGCTCGATTTTTCTCATCAAAGGCATCCGCAGATAGAAAGAAGGTCTGCTGCTTATTCGCTGCGTACTGCTTGTTTTCTTGGTACATCTGCAAAAATTTATAAATGTTTTTAACGACATAGGTCCGTGCGGTGCCACGATGGCCGACTTTGAGGGAAATCCCTAGGATATCCATTTCTTGATGGTAAGGATTGGTGGCGATGGTATCTATCCGAAATTCAACCTGTAAGGGTTGGCTCGTTTCTTTTTCGCTCCCTAAGCGGGCAAAGCCATTGGAAAACATCTCTGAAGCAGAAAAGGCTTTTTTGATGGGGGTTTGCTCATTGATTTTTCGTGTTTTCCCTTGTTTGCGTAGATAAAGTTCGACTGCCACCGTGTGTTTGCAATAATGATGCTCTTCCCAGTACGGACATTGGCAATAATCTACCTCTTTGGCTGTAGCATCTAAGGTCACTAAGTACAATTCTGTCCCCAATACTTCTGCGTGCCACACATTTTTTTCTTTGTCTGGTGTGACAGATAAGACGCGATCTTCGTTGACATACGTTCTGCCACGCTCAATTACTTTTTCTGGAATACTCCACTTCATAAGAGCCCTCCTCTCCTTATTCTTTTATTCGGATCCGGCTTTGCCCGCTGCCGTTAGTTTCTACGAAAACTTGCTGCAGGATTCTTGCCCGCAGTTCTCGAACATGACTGATGATCCCAATCATGCGCCCTTCATTTTCGATCATTTCTAATGCTTCCATCGCCATTTCCAATGATTCTTCATCAAGCGATCCAAAGCCCTCATCAATAAAGAGGGCTTCGATCTCGATCCCACCAGCTCGTTGCTGGATCACATCCGCCAAAGAGATCGCCAACGCTAAGGCAGCAATAAAGCTTTCGCCGCCTGAAAGTGTATGAGCTCTTCTGACTTGTCCCGCATTATCGTCATATATGTCAATTTCTAAGCCTGTTGAGCTTCGATAGCTCCCGACTTTATCCGCTAATTCAAATTGATAGCGGCCACGAGTCAACCGAGCCAAGCGTTCATTGGCGACTTCTAAGATCTCTGTCAGAAATTGCTGCAGTACATACCGTTCCAAGCTGGTTTTTTTGACGTTTTCGCCGTTGATGGTTTCTGCCAACTGCTGAAGTTGGCCTAATTGGGCCAGTTCTTCGACATTTTGCTGATAAATGACCTGCAGCTCGTCAAACAACCGTTGATTGCCGTTGACTTTCTCCTGTTTGCGAATTGTTTCTTGCTGTAGTTCCTCCATCACGGTCTGCAACTGAAGGTAGTCAGCTTCCAATTGGTTTAAATCTATCGCAGCTTGCTCTTTTAACTGTGCATCTAACAATGCTAGCCGTTGCTGAACAAACACCGTTTCTTGCTCATAGGTTTTGATTTCTTCTGAGAGAACGGTTGTTTGAGCGGCTTGGGCAATCAATTCCCGCATCGTTTCTTCCGTCATACCAGCTTCTTGGAGTCGCTGCGTCAGTCGTTGTTCTGCTTTTGTCTTAGCCGCTTGCTTTTCTTCAAAAAATTGCTGCAGATTTTTCAGCTTCTCTGAAAGAATCGCTTGCTGTTCGTTTAGCTGCGCTTCTTGTCGGGCATCAGCTTCAATTTGTTGCGTATATTCCCTCAGTAAACCATTGGTTTTTGCTAAATCGGCTTGTAATTGTTCATACGTTGCGCCTGCAAGTTGTTCCTGTAAAGAAGCCAATTTCCCCTCCGCAAGCTGGCGCGCTTCTTGGGCTTTTTTCGCTTGCTCACTGACTTGCTGATAGGACTCATTTAACGTTGCTAATTTCTCATTTACTGCCTGATGTTTCTTCTGCGCGTCTTCATAAGAAGCGGCTTTTTGTTGATTGAAAGATTGCCGTTTCTTTAGTTCCGCTACCGTCGTTTCCTCGGTAATCGTCTCTTGGTTTTCTATCGGCTGCAAGGCAGCAAATGCCTGTTGAACTGTAGTCCAAGCGAATGCCACTTGCTTCTGCGCAGCAGCACTGGTGGCTTGCCATTCGCTGATTCGCAATGTGGCTTGCTCCTGCAGCGTTTGATTTGCCGATACTTGCTGCTGGATCTTCGTCAATTTTTCTTGTGTTTGCTCAAGTCTTTGTTCACTGGCAATGATGTCTTCGATGCGATAGGTCGTGTGCTCCTGTGTATTCGGATGATCCAAGGATCCGCAAACCGGACAGGGTTCATTTTCTTCCAGCAAAAGACGAAGCCGAGCAATTTGCATTCGAGCATTTTGACTGGTTTCTTGTTTTAACGTTTTTTGCAGCTCCAGCAAGGATGCTGCTAATTGCTGTTGTTCAAGAACCAACTCCGAATGAATTTGTTGCTGTTCCCCTGCTTTTTGCTCGGCTTCACGAAACTGCGCTTTTGCTTGCTGCCATTTTTCTACCAGAGCCTGCGTTTCTACTAATTTCACCGCTTCTGCTTGAAACCCTCGCAATGCTTCGATTTCTTCTGCCAGATGCTGCGCTTGCGCTTTGGCACTTGCTTGCGCTTGGTTTATCTTCGTTAATTCGGTGGTCTGTTGTTGTGCGGCTTTTTCAAGTTGCACCACTTCTTCTTGCTGCGCTTGTGTGCGCTGTGCTAGCGGGATCTGCTGCTGGATTCGTTGAACTTTTTGACTAGCAGCTTCCTGTTTTTTCTTGATGCCGTCAATCAACGCTCGTTGGTCTTGCCAGCTTACTTGTTGCAGCTGAATTTCTTGCAGCTGCTGCTTTGTTTCGTTGATTTGCTGAGCAGCTTGCTGTGCTTCTCTCACTCGTTCTTCTTTTTGCTGCATGATTTCTTGATGTTCAAGCGCCCACACCAACTGGTTCAACTGTGCTTTTTTCTGAGCGATCTCGGTTTTTTTAGCATGCAGCTCTCGGGCTTTTTCTTGTAGACCTTGCCATTCGATCCGTGTATTTTCAATTTCTTTTGCACGGTAAAAAGCGTCTTGCGCAGCTTTCATTTCTTGGATCGCTTGGTCTTTTTTGTGCAATAACTGCTGAAGCTGCGCCTGTTGTTTTTCTAAATCCTGCGCCCACAAAGTCAGACCTTCCGCAACCGTTAAAACCTCCTGCGCTTCTTCCCATTCAAAGCGCTCCATGATTTGCGAGGCGAGTAGCTGCTGATGCTCAAGCTTTTTACTTTGTGCTTTGACTTGCTCTTTCAACCATTCATTAAATTGTTGATACATTTCCGTGCCAAATAAATTCCGTAAAACGCGTTCTTTCTCATTGCTGCTGGCAATCAAAAAATTACGAAATTCTCCTTGCGGCAACATCATGATTTGAAAAAACTGTTTGGCATCCAGCTGCAGCAGATCCTTGATAAATGCATCAACTTCTGTGCGTTTACTGATCTGCTTTTTCTCTTTGCCTTCGGCGTCAAAAATCGTCAGCTGGACTTTTGCCGTTTGGTTGGTGACCCCGTCACCACGTTTTTTTGCTAAGGTCTGTTCCGGTTTCCGTTGGATCTGGTAGGTAAAACGCTGATGTTCAAAAGTAAAGGTGACGCTGGTCTCTTCGGTTGGTGAAGCAAACATCGAGCGCATTTCTTTGCCTGAGCGCAGATTCCCCGATGTTTCACCGAACAATGCAAACGTCATGCCATCGAAAATCGTCGTTTTTCCTGCACCCGTTTTGCCGCTGATCAAAAACAAACCGCCAGCTTGCAGCTGACTAAAATCCAATTTTTCATCAATGAATGGACCAAAATTTTTCATTTGTAAAGACTTAGGTTGCATGACTATTCCCTCTTTTCCACGACAAATGCTTCATTTAATCCTTGTTCGATCCACTTGGTTTGTGCATCGAGCAATGAATCTCCCGTCATCTCTTGAAAAAAATGACTGATCAAGGCCTGCGGGTCGGTTTCTCGTGTCGTTAGCTGTCTTTTTTTCGTCTGTTCTCGACCATTCAACCGTTCGACAGACAAAATAAATGGATAGATCTTTCGCAACTGATTCATCATATTTGGAATCACAGCACGATCCGTCAGCAGAAAATGCCAAAACGCCTCACGATCCAGCTCACGGTAAAAAACCGGATCGATCAACTCCTCAAAGGAGGCTGTCAGTTGCTGGATATCCCTTTTTGGTGTCAGGGGAATAAATTCATTTGTGTCTTTTACAGTATCAACAAGATAGACCCCTTTTTGGTTCGTCCGTTCAGAAAGGGAAAATTTCAGCGGAGAGCCACTGTACCCGATTTTCGGATGTTTCAGGGCGGTATTGGCATGTAAATGCCCCAAAACGACTCGATCAAAAGGTGCAAAAGCTGTGGTCGGCACGCTGTCCAATCCGCCAACTTGAATTTTCGTTTCAGAATCCGTTTGGCTAGCGCCCGCCACAAAAAAATGGGTCACTAACACTTGTTTTTTTGACGAATCAAAGTGCTTGGTCATCTCCTCGATCACTCTTTGGACACTATCTGAAATTTTCGTTAACGGTTCGTCAAAAAATAAGCGCGCCTCGATCGGTTCAAAATAAGGCAGCAAAAAGAATTGTGTATCGTCAAACTCGACCGGTTGTAAACTTTGTTCGATGCTGGTGGACAGATAAAAACGTGTTTGCTGAAACCACTGACTACCAGTTTCTAGCCGCGTTGGGCTATCATGGTTTCCTGAGATAGCCAATAAAGGCAGTTCATTCGTTAGATTGATTTCTGCGATTTTTTCATTCAATAATTTGACCGCATCGACAGCGGGAACGGAACGATCATACAGATCACCTGCAATGACGATGGCAGCGGCTTTTTCTTCTAAAGCGATCGCAATGATTTGATCGATAATTGCTCGCTGGTCCTCCAGCAGATCATAGCCATGTAGTTTTTTTCCGATGTGCCAATCAGCTGTATGTATAAAGCGCATTTCTTCACCTTCTTAAAAAATATCCTTCCAACCATTATACCACTTTCCCTGATCGTTAGACATCTCTCTGCCAGCGAAATTTCACTTACCACCCATTTTTGATAAAAAGAGCGAACACCTGACATCATTATGTTGAAATGTTTTTTCAATTATAAATTTATATCTTGAAATATAATTACACTTCATTTACAATGAGTGTGAAATCGAATTCAACAATCGCTTTCATCACTATTCTAAAAGAAAGGAGAAACGCTATGCTTGCAATAGGACTAATGTCAGGAACCAGTTTGGATGGGATCGACGCTGCTTTAGTAAAAATCAATGGCTGCGGCACCGAAACAGACGTACAGCTGATGGAAATGGTCACACTACCCATTGGTGAAGAATTGAAGGAACGAATAAAAACTGCTTGTGATCCGGTGGAATCAAATGTTCCCCTCATCTGCCAATTAAATACTGAATTAGGATATCAATTTTTGAAAGCGTGTCAAATCCTCTGCCAAAAAGCTGGTATTGAAGAAAAAAGCATTGATTTTGTTGCCAGCCATGGACAAACGATCTGGCACTCCCCCGATTCTGATCCAGCGAAAAACAGCACCTTGCAAATTGGCGAACCTTCGATTATCGCTTATGGCTTACAAACGAAAGTCGTCGCCGATTTTCGAGTGATGGATATGGCTGCTGGCGGTCAAGGCGCCCCTCTTGTTCCTTATACAGATTATCTGCTCTATCAATCAGACAGCAAAAATCGTTTGCTGCAAAATATTGGCGGCATCGGCAATGTTACTGTACTACCAAAAAGTGGCAGCTTAAACGAGCTGTATGCCTTTGATACAGGTCCAGGAAACATGGTCATCGATGAATTAATGGTTCAGTTATTCGGCCAGCCTTATGATGCGTTTGGTGAAACAGCCCGTGCGGGAGCAATTATACCCACCTTGCAAAAGGAATTAAGAACTCATTTTTATTTGTCCCAGCAACCGCCGAAAAGCACCGGGCGTGAGCTTTTTGGAAAACATTTCGTGCAGCAGTTATTGACCAAGTATCCCGAAGCAGCACCTGAAGACTTGGTGAGGACTTTAACCGATTTCACCGCTTTTTCCATCGCTGACAGTTACCAACGGTTCATTTTTCCTCAGTTGGGAACAAACGATCTAGAAGTGATTCTCTCGGGCGGCGGTGCCCACAATCCTCTGCTGATTGAACTGATCCAAGGCTATTTACCAGAATCAGCAGCCGTTGGAACACAAGATGACATTGGCGGTTCCAACGATGCCAAAGAAGCGGTGGCTTTTGCCATCTTAGGAAATGAAACCCTTCACAGCCGTGTCAATAATGCCCCTGCAGCAACCGGGGCAGCCCAAGGCGTGATTTTAGGGAAAATCATTCCGAATCCATGGGAAGCAAAAATGTAAAACACCTTAGGAGGATAAACCATGTTAGATAAATTCACTCAATTCATCGAGCGCCATTTGGCAGGACCGATGGAAAAACTTGGCAGCCAGCGTCACTTGCGGGCGGTTCGTGACGGGATCGTTTCAACCTTGCCATTGATCATCGTCAGTTCGTTCTTTATGATTTTAGCCTTTCCACCGCTGCCTCAAAGTTGGGGCATCTATCAATTCTTGTCTAGCAATGCCACAACGATCTTATTGCCTTATCGAATGACGATGTACATTATGAGCTTGTATGCGGCATTCGGGATCGGATACAGTCTTTCTCGCTCTTATAAGCTTGATGGTCTTTCTGGCGGGATCCTAGCTACGACCGCCTTCTTACTGACCTTCACCCCTGTCAATATCCCAGCAGAAGCCTTGGATGCTGCTGGAACGGTCGGCTTTGTCTTGCCAATGGCCAATTTAGGGAGTGCTGGTATGTTCGTGGCGATCATCACCTCGATTCTTGCCGTTGAAATCTATCGGTTAACGGACAAATCGAAATTTAAAATCACGATGCCAGAACAAGTCCCACCTGCAGTCGCTCGTTCTTTCGAAGCCTTGACCCCTACCTTAGTCATTATTTTAGGAATGGGTGCGATCACTTACTATATCGGCTTTGACTGGCACACGATCGTGGCAAAAGTCGTTGATCCTTTAGTCAGTGCCGCAGACACCTTGCCAAGTGTGCTTTTGATCACCTTCTTGACGACCTTCTTCTGGTCATTCGGGATCCATGGTGCTTCTATCGTTGGTTCACTGGCTCGTCCATTATGGTTGCAGTTATTGGAAGGAAATACGACTGCGCTTGCTTCAGGAGATATGATTCCCAATATCGCAGCCGAACCATTTTATCAATGGTTCATCTGGATCGGTGGGGCTGGTTCAACGATTGGTTTGGCTATCTTGTTAGCGTTTCGCACCAAATCGGAATTCGGTTCAAAACTAGGAAAAACAGCCTTGATTCCAGCTATTTTCAACATCAACGAACCACTGATTTTCGGTACACCGATCGTTTTGAACCCAATCTTGATCCCACCTTTCATAATTGCACCACTGATCAATGGCGTCATTGCGTGGGTCGCTACCTCAGCTGGTTTAGTCAATGCAGTTACGGTCAATGCCCCTTGGACATTGCCTGGACCAATTGGCGCTTTCTTAGCGACTGGCGGCGATTGGCGTGCGATCGTGCTGAATGTTCTTTTGATTCTTTTATCGATCCTGATCTATTACCCATTCGTAAAAATCTATGACAAAAACGAATTGGAAAAAGAAAATCAACCAGTCGTACAATAATGTGTAAATAAAGGTCGTACGAAGCACCCACCAAGACAAACAGAAGAAGCCTTCCTCACCAGCTTTTTCCAATGCCAAGAGGTGCTTCGTGCGGTTTTTTAGAAAGAAGGAAAACCATTGAAACGAGAAATTGGCCTTTCGATTTACCCCGACCATAGCGATCCTTTACTGGATCAAGACTATTTAAAAAAAGCTGCTGCCCTTGGTTACTCTCGCTTATTTATGAGTATGCTAGAAGTCAGTGAAGGCAAAGAGACCGTCAGAAAAAAATTCTCTTCGATTATCGGCTTTGCCAAGAACCTTGGCTTTGAAACGATATTAGATATTTCGCCTGCTGTTTTTAGTGATCTGGCGATCTCTTATGACGATCTTAGCTTCTTTGCAGAATTAGGTGCGGACGGTATCCGCTTGGATCAAGGGTTTGATGGCAGTAAAGAAGCCCAGCTGACCTTTAATCCATTTGGCTTGGCGATTGAATTGAATATGAGTAATGATGTGAACTATTTAGAAAATATCCTTTCTTATCAAGCCAATGAACCTTTTTTATATGGCTGCCACAATTTTTACCCCCAACGAGGCACAGGCTTAACGGATGCTTTTTTCCGCAGCTGCAGCCAACGTTTTAAAAAATATGGGTTGAAAACAGCCGCCTTCATCACTAGTCAATCAGCCAAAATCGGCCCTTGGGAAGTCAATGATGGCTTACCGACCTTAGAATCTTGTCGAGATTTACCATTGGCGCTGCAAGGGAAGCTGCTTTTTGCTTCTGGGTTGATCGATACCGTGATTATCGGCAATGCTTATGCGTCGGATGCAGAGCTGAAAGCTCTGGCGGCGATCGATCGTTACAAGCTGACCTTTGGCGTTCTCGTAGACGCAGACGCCAGCGAAATCGAACGGAGAATATTAGCCGAAACCAATCATTTTCGTCGTGGTGACAGTAATGCGTTAGTCGCTCGTTCCACACAGTCACGGGTGAAGTACCGTCCCATCGAAAACCTCCCTCATACAAACCAAGAACCTTTTGCCTATGGGGACATCGTTATCGGCAATGATACCTTTGGCCAATACAAAAACGAATTGCAGATCGTTTTGACCCCTCACCAAGACACACGGAAAAACAAAGTCGGCGCCATTTCAAATGACGAGCTGCCTTTGTTGGAATATTTAAAACCGTGGACCAAATTTGCTTTCGAATTATTGGATTAACTCTTTAGAAAAAAGCCGCTGATCACAAAAGGATCAGCGGCTTTTCTTAGGTATTAATCTTCTCTTTTGGACTCATCGATTTGATAAACAAATGACGGATCAATCGCTTGATCCAGTGTGTCAAATGCACCCTGGATGCGCCGTTCGACTTCCGCCAAGCCCTCTTTGTCCATCTTTTTGATGTCACTGATGTCAATGGGCTCCCCAAAGCGGACGGTTACTCGCTTGCGTTTAAAAAGATCTTTTAACGTCAGCGGTCCTTGATAAACAGAGGGAACGATCTTGACCTTAGCCATTTTTGCGATCAACGCCATGCCGCCTTTTAAAGCCGTTGCGTGTCTCGTACCACTTGGAAACATGATCAAGCTAAGATCCGTTTCCTTCAAAATTTTGACTGGCGTCTTTACCGCGCTCGGTCCCGGTTTGTCTCGTTTAACTGGAAAAGCATTGGCATGGATCAAAATGAACCGTAAAATCGGGTTTTTGAACAGCTCTTCTTTCGCCATAAAACTAAATTTCTTTGGTCGAGCAGCCACTGCTAGGTACAATGGATCCCACCAGGTTCGGTGAGGAGCCACTAAAATGTAGTTTTCATTTTTAGGTAAAACCTCTTTGTTTTGATAACGAGCATTGCCGTTGATCAAAAATAATACTACGCGAACCACACCGCGCATAAAGCGAAAAAACATACTCATTTTCCTTTCTATTTCTCTCCTATTCAAGTATGCAAAAAAACGGTTTAAATGACAAGCATTTTTTAGCGTTTCCCATTATTCTTAATCGTAGTATAATACATTGAAATGAATTTAGAACAGGAGTATGCTTCATGTTGCAACCGAACGAACGCATCGACCAATTGTATGCCAATGACATCAAGATCATTCAAAGTTCCGAAGTTTTTTCTTTTTCATTAGATGCTGTGTTATTAGCAAATTACGCTAGAGTGCCAAAAAGAGGCGTAATCGTTGACCTTTGTGCAGGGAATGGCGCAGTCGGTTTATTTATCAGCAAAAAAACGACCGCTCATATTTATCAAATCGAATTGCAAGAACGCTTAGCGGATATGGCGCAGCGCAGTATCGAATTAAACGACTTGCAAGACCAGCTGACGGTCTATCCTTTGGACTTGAAGAACCTCTTTCAAAAAATCAAGCCTGATTCCGTCGATCTATTGGTCTGCAATCCCCCTTATTTTAAAAATGTACCGACGGCGATCAAAAACCCGAATCCCTATTTAGCGATCGCTCGGCACGAGATCACCACAACTTTAGATGAAGTGATCCAAACCGCTAGCAAAGCGTTAAAAATGAACGGACGGTTTGCGATGGTTCATCGCCCGGATCGCTTTCTCGATATTTTGGACCATATGCGCGCCCATCGAATCGCACCAAAGCGCGTCCGCTTCGTCTATCCGAAAGTAGGCAAAGAGGCCAATATTTTATTGATTGAAGGAATCAAGGATGGCAAGGCGGATGGCTTTAAAATTGATTCCCCTCTCATTACCTATGATGAAACGGGTGCCTATAGTCCCGAAGTGAAGGCGATGCTCTATGGCTGCTGAGAATCATTATTTTTATGTCATGCGTTGCAACGATCAATCCTTCTACGGTGGTTATACCACTGATTTGAGCCGCCGCTTATTAGAGCACAACAAAGGGATCGGAGCAAAATATACCCGTCCTGCTAGTCGCAGACCATTACAAATGATCCATGCGGAAAGCTTTTCCACTCGCAGTGAAGCCACTCAAGCAGAAGCAGCCTTCAAAAAATTGTCTCGCAAAAAGAAAGAGGACTACCTGAGCAGCCATAGCGAGAGTAATGTTATCTGACCAAGCATACAAAAAACTACCTGCGCACGGAAGATTCCTGCTTGAAGGAGCTTTCTTTCGTGACTTAGGTAGTTTTCTTTTATGGTTATTCATTCCTATTTGGTAACGCCCATTGGGTTTGACTTTTCCCAAATTCTTTCGGGATCACAGAATCGACGGATTGATATTCGAGGGTTTCTTGAGTCTTTGGAATCGTAATTGCCGTCAAATAGTTGTTGGTTTCGGAATAGAAGCCGATCGTTTCAAAGGAAGGATCAGTCAAATGGTATTGAACCCCCTGCAGCTTAGCCGTTGTTTCCTCTTCCACAAATGTCGGTTGATAGCGAGCATAGTAAACCTGGGCGCCCATTTTAAAATATACGGAGTTATGAGCAGATCCAAGAAATTCAATCGCCCGTTCCACTGATACTGCTTGATAGATCCCTAAAGTTTCAATCGCTTCATTGCTTTGGATGCGCTGATAAACTGCTGTAGTATCAGATTCGTAATATTTATAGCCTAAAAACATTTTTTCGCGGTCTCGGATATTCGGTGTGATCAGCGCATTATACGTTTTGAATTCACCATACACTTGATCTCCAATAAAAAAGCCTAGCAGACACGCAACGACTATGCCGCCAAGCAATAGCGTCACTTTCGGGTTACGGTTTTCTCGATAAAGCAGAACCATCAGGAACCCTAATAATGCGATCAGACCAACCACCATGAGAATTGGTAGGATCACATAGTAAAAACGCTCACTTTGCAGCCATTTTTCGATCGTCATAAATGCAATCATTCTTTCTTCCCCTTCGATTCCTCACTACCTACTGTTTTTCCCTTGGTCAACCAGTAGAAGGATCGTCCTTTCATCCCTTTTCTTGCCATTGACTCTTCCGACGCTCAATTCACACGTAAATTCTTATGAAATTAATTTTACCATAAGTATGTATAAAAGATAAGTATTCGTTGGATTGCTTTTCACGACCAGCATCCATTGACAAAACGAGGGTTTTATCAGATAATATTGATGCTAATAGGGAATGAATGTCTCCCTCAGTTCTTACTGAAACCGCAAGTTTGCTAATGACTTCTACCACTTTTTTTAGTGTGTAGTAGTCATTTTTTATTTTCACTCGTTCGTCATAGTTGCAAGAGCATTATTCCTATCTTTTTTAAAGGATCGTGATAGAAATGAAGAAACAAGAAACAACGTATTTTGAACTGACTGCATTAGGTTTGCTCAGTCTGGTGATTGGGGTGCTTGCTGGAGCTGTTGACACTTTCTTTGGCAAAATTTTGCTGTTCTTAAGTGCCTTCCGTGAAAGTCATTTTTTGCCATTGATTCTCTTCTTACCAATTATCGGTATTTGCTTTACTTACCTTTTCCAAAAGTATGGCGATCGGAGTCCTCAAGGAATGAACTTAGTGTTTTTAGTCGGGCAGGAAGAAGAAAAAGATATTCCGCTGCGTTTGATTCCTTTTGTAATGGTGGGAACCTGGCTGACGCATTTATTTGGAGGAAGCGCAGGCAGAGAAGGAGTTGCGGTTCAGTTAGGTGCCACCATCGCCAATCGTTTAGGAAATTGGGTGCGACTAGAAAAGTACGCCAGCACCCTGATCATGATTGGGATGGCTGCGGGATTTGCTGGTTTATTTGAAACCCCCATCGCTGCAACGTTCTTTGCATTGGAAGTGCTTGTCATCGGTAAATTTAGTCATCATGCCCTCTTACCTGCTTTGCTGGCTGCTTTCACTGCTAGTACGACTTCTCAATGGTTAGGCTTAGAAAAATTTAGTCTTATGTTGCCTCAATCCGTCGATTTGACGATACCTGTTTTTCTGAAATTACTTGTGATTGGGTTGATTTTTGGTATGGTTGGCGGCAGCTTTGCGGGCTGTTTAGAAACGATGAAACGCATCATGAAGCGGCGCTTCCCGAATCCACTGTGGCGTATTGGGATTGGCGCATTGGCGTTAGTCTTGCTTTTTGTTTTGTTGTATCAAGGGCGTTATTCAGGCTTAGGAACAAATTTGATCAGCGCGAGTTTCACGAAGCAACCGATCTATTCTTATGATTGGCTGCTTAAGTTGGTGTTGACCGTATTAACCATCAGCATTGGTTTTTTGGGTGGAGAAGTCACCCCTTTGTTTGCGATTGGCTCTTCTTTGGGGGTCGTGTTGGCGCCACTGTTCGGACTGCCTATCGAACTGGTAGCAGCACTAGGCTATGCCAGTGTTTTTGGCAGCGCCACTAGCACCTTATTTGCACCGATCTTTATTGGTGGAGAAGTCTTTGGCTTTCAAAATCTACCCTTCTTTGTGATCGTCTGCTCCGTCGCCTACTTTATCAGTAAACCTTATAGTATCTATCCTTTACAAAAAAGATCGGCAAAAGGACAATGAGCCACTTCTGAACACGACAAGAGCAAAGAAAAAACCGCGAACAAGTCGCGGTTTTTTTGCTATTTTGCACGTTTTAAATAAGTACCTTCAGCTGTATTGATTTCTAGCATTTCGCCTTCTTCAACAAAGTCAGGAACATTGACAACTAAGCCCGTTTCCATCGTTGCTGGCTTTCCTGAACCAGTCACAGTTGCCCCTTTGATTGATGGCTGTGTTTCAACAACTTTCAAGATTACACTTGAAGGTAATTGCACGCCGATTACTTCGCTGCCGAAGAATTGAATTTTTACTTCCATGTTTTCTAGAATGAACTTCATTTCTTCTTCAACCACTTCAACTGGAATTTCATATTGTTCATAGGTTTCCAGATCCATAAAGAATGCGGTATCGTCCATTGTATATAGGTATTGTACAGCTTTCGTATCGATATGCGCTTTTTCAAATTTTTCTTCTGGACGGAAGGTTGTATCGTAAGTAGAACCAGTCCGAACGTCACGTAATTTCATACGCATAACCGTATTTCCTTTACCTGGTTTGTGGTGGCTGGCATCTAATACTTTGATAAGTTTGCCGTCTTGAACAAACGTCATTCCAGCTCTTAAGTCACTTGCATTGATCATAATTTTGAAATCTCCTTCACTATGTGATAATCCTTGTCTATTGTATCAAAAAAAACAGCTTTATTCTAGCTAAATCAGTGGGAAGGTCGCACAAGTTTGCGCCGCTTCTCCATGTAGTGAGGATCGTACTCATCCGTTTCAATATAAATATAGACTTTTTTATCTGCCATTTGATGTCGAATCTCGGCTTCGATCTCATTAATGATCTCATAGCCGACCTCTTCTTGTTTTGCGGCAATATCGACTTTCGCTGCAATCAAAATTTCTGCTGGCCCTAAATGGACTGTTTTCACATCGATCAAGCGATCAACATCGGGACGTTCAAACGCTTGTTTGATCACCGCTAAATCAAGTTTAGTAACACTTTCCCCAATCAGTAGACTGTAAAATTCGCGGGCTAAGAAGATCGCTGCTACCATCAATAAAAGACCAATCAATAAGCCGCTGAAGGCATCAAAAAATGCGTTCCCGGTAATCATTGTTAAAACCGTTCCGATCAGTGCGATCATCAGACCGATCACCGCACAAAAGTCTTCTGTGAAAATGATCAAAATCTCACTATGCCGACTTTCTTTCAAAAAACGATAGATTGGTTGACGTTCGACGTTTAGCTCGCGGATCTCCTTGATTGCGATCCACAACGAACTTCCTTCAACGATCATCCCGAAGATCAAGATAGCGATCACTAACCAAGTATTGCCGACTTCATGGGCGGGATGCAGCAGCTTTTCCACTGCTTCCATCACGCCTAATGCGCCCCCACCAAAGAAGAGCATCATCGCAACGATCGTGCTGAAAAAATATTTCGCCCGACCTTCACCAAACTGATGCAGTTCACTTTGTCCCTTTGTTGCCCGTTTATCACCGATCAATAAAAAGATCTGATTGCTGCAATCCACGACACTATGAATGCTTTCATTCAGCATGGCCGCACTACCGCTCAAGGCATAACCGACAAACTTACTGATCGCTACCAAAATGTTTGAGATCAGTGCAGCGATAACCGCCATCATGCCATTTGCTTTCTTTTCCACACCTAACGCTTCCTCTCATCAATAAACTCCCTGCTTATTATGCAACTATTCTTCACGAATGGATCAAGCTGCCTCTAGTTCCTCAATCAACAGGTGCTTGCTTTTTCAACTTCGCCTCTCTACGGCTGATTTTTTTGGTCCAAAAACCGCCCGAAATATACTTGGGTTCATAGCTGATGATAAACGCTCGCTCTTCCACCGCTTTGATCGTTTGATAGAGCTTTTTCTCACTTTTTCTTTGGGAAAGAATCTCTAAAATCAGTCGCGGGCCTTCCAATCCTTCACCAAAGCTTTGTGTCACACCATAACCCTCTTGTCGCAAAATCTTCGGCAAACTCTTTTCTTCATCCGTATTACTAGGTAGGATCACTGTGACCATTGTATAGCCCAGAGCCAGCTTATCTTCGATTTTGATCCCGATACTGACTCCTGCAGCATAGCCTAGTGCATAGAACAAGAGATTCAGCGGGTTATCCAAACGATCCAATACCATAGATAAGCCTAAAATATAGATCGTGATTTCGATCATACTCACTAATGGGGCAATCACGCGATACCCTTTCATTGTCAATAAAAATCGCAGTGTGTTCAATGTGACATAGGCGAGATTGATAAAGAAAATCATCGCCAGCATTTGTAGATCAACTTCCATCTTTGATTCCCCCTTGTTCTTAGCATATCAAAAGGCAAGCGAAAATTAAAATATTTGAGCAGGATTTAATTACTAAAATAGCTAAATAAAATTTATTCTGGAGAAGACACAGTGCTTAGGTGATTTTGTTGAGGACTACCATGTTATGATTTTGCTCATCGATACACTACCTGTGGTTTCACTCACTTCTATTGATTGAAAAGCGTATCTACCAAAGTGGGAAAAGTAGTGTAAACCACTACTCGTTTGTTTCAGACAAAAAAGAAGTCCAATGCAAATGGACTTCTTTTTGTCTGATCAACTTTTACAGTGTTCGATCATATTCACGATTGCAGAACATACTTACTTGTTTTCCAAGGGGTTATTCGTCAGCACCAGGTACGAAACTCAGCTCCCAATGGATGGTTCCTTGATAACTTGTTGCTTGCGGCCTCGCGCCAATAGGGATTTCCAGCTCGACACTTTTTTGCATGGTATCCTCGTTTCCATAGCGTTGAATCCAAGTTCCCGCCCCTTGCTTTTCATTGGCACGTGCAATCACTTGGTTCTGCGGTCCCAGCTCGATTGCATCAAAGTAGTCTGGTGCTTAAGAGGGATTTTCTCTAGAGGTAACCATTTCAATATTCGTCAAATGCACACTCGCTCCTTTTAAGTGGTGCTTAAACGCATCCGTGCTAACGAACCCTTCCTCTGATAATCGGGCACTCAAGGTCCAGCCCTTTTGAAGAAATCGACGATCGGAAACCTGAATGTAGTTTGGTCGTTCGGTTGATTCATGATCATCCACTAAAGAAATTCGTTGCGGACGCGCCGGATAGCGGCTTGTCGACGAGCGAATCGGTACTGTACCAAAATCGAATTGTGAAACAAAGTCTATACTGATAAACCCGCGATTTTCTGGTATCAAGGGTGGATTTTCAGGTAGAATCGGTTGATCAGGATCAAGGGGATCTTTTGGGTCTACGTCACCAATGGGTTCCACAGTGGTTGATGCTTCTGCCCATTTGCCATCAAGAAATGCCTGAGCGGTGACCACCTCACCTTGAGTAAAATACTGGAAAGGTTCTAAATCAGATAGATCAAGTAAATAATGCCCGTTTTCATCCGCTTGGGTGTGAAAATACGTGCTATTGCCAGCACTATCGACTGTCGTTTCAAGCGTCGGTTCTGGCATCAGTCCCTCTCTTTGGAATCGAAGGTAGCTACCAGGATTGGCGGTTCCCGAAATCGTATAGGCATTAGGTAAGGTTCTATCTTCTGTCAAAGGATCGATGGTCACCGTGACGTCTGGTATGTTCTCAAACAATAGCCGTTGCGAACGAGAAGCAAACTGCGCGGCAAACCCTCGACTTGTTTCCTCATTCAGCGAAGATACATTGGTCACATTGGTATTGGTTCCTGAAATCGCCGCAGTCATGGACAGAATCGGTTGCCACTGAAAATCAACTGTCTCTCCTGTATTTCCATGCCGCCACTGGCGAATCGCCTGATTCTTTGCAGTGATTCCTCCCCCTTCAATTAGACCATTTGTGGTGGTCGTTATGGGGCGGGTTCTTTGCAAATTGACACGCTTGGCATCGTCGATCGTCAATCTTGCGGGATTGTTGGCGCCGGTAAAGAAAAGTAGCCGTTGGACAGCTTGTGGGCTGTCCGAACGAATATCTAAGGTAGCATCTTTGCCTACGTTGAGATTGCCAGTCGTGCCAGAGAAGTGGAAGATATTTGCGGTTGTATTTTGATTTGTTGCTTCAACCTCTAAGGTGCTGCTGTCTTCTAAGGTGACATGCGTATTGGCACTTAACCAGAAAATATGACTGTACAACGTTCGGTTTGCAGCAGCAACCGACAAGCGACTATTTTCCATTAAGCGAATATCATGGGTCGAGCCTGATGTGATGACTGCTGGGCTGTTGTTTTGTGTATTTAGTGCCAATTCCGCGCCTTTTCCTAACTCAATGCGTCCATTGCCAGCGACAAAGCGAATATTAGCACCGCCTGCTTCACCAGCTGAACCGTTGGCATTTAATGATAGTCGGGCATTATCCCCTAATACGAGACGCGCATTTGTATTATAAAAATCAAGATTTCCTGAGCTGATCGTCGACATTTCGACGTTTGCTCCCTCACGAAGCTCTATTTGGTTGATTTCAAAATTCGCCTGAGTATTTGTGTGAATCGTCCAAGAAGCATTGAAGTCTGAGGTATATCTAGGCGTTTGGTGTGAAACCGAATGTCCAGAAAAGCTGGCTCGAGAGTGCAACCCGTAAAACAACTGATTGCCCGTATGGTTGAGATTGTGGTATCGAATGATTGAACGCTGCTGATTTGTCATGTTCAAATCATGGTATTCAATTGCCCCCCAAAAGTTTCCATGATAGAGTTCCAAATTTTGCAAAGTAATGTCCCATGGAGAATCAGGATTGACACTCGAATCGCGGAAACAGATCGCTACGGCTCTAAGATCCATCTGATAGTTGTCGAGGCCATCGATGATTAACGTTCTTGAAACTCTCGAGGCATTGATATAAACATAGGCTAATCCGCCGTTAGGATTGACGCTGCTGCTCCAGCCGTCAATTCCCGTAATGCCTAAACGAGGATTATCGTTCGTTTGAAAACTGGCTGTCAAATAAATATAGTTGACCGTCGGATCGACCATTGCAGCCATAAATTCGACCCAGTTAGCAACCCCTCTCTTTTTTACGTCGTCGCCTAAAAGATAAAGATTGCCAGGATCAGATGCTGATGCCTCAGGAAGCTGGCTTTCTATTTCCTTCTCTTCTGCTAGTTGATCTTCTTGATCCTCTTGATCCAAATGATCCAATTGATCAGTGGAGTCACTCGAATCAGTTCGCTCATCCTCTTGTGTGTCCGTAAGGTTTTCCCGTGCTTCCTTTATTTCAAGCATTATCATTGAATCTGCTGCTTCAAATGGAAACGATCCTGCTGTATCAACTATCAATGGAACCAAAAAATCACTTCTAGGGGTATCGGTCGTTAGTTTCCAACCGTTCTCTTCAGTGAGTGGCGTCATCTTGACTCCCTTTGGCAACTCCTCTTCAGCAATAACCGCAGCTTTCGGCAATCGGATCGCTATTTCACTAATGGGACGGTCCGTATGAAACGCAACCAGTAACAGGTCTCCTACAGTCCCGGATTTCGTTGATTCATCAAAATAAATGGCAACTCTTTCCTCAGCCTCTTGCTCTCGTATCGGATCGAATGATTCACTCGTAACCGTTTCTTCCTCCAGCTGCGCAGCAAAGAAAACGTTTGAAGAAACCACTCTCATGGTTGAGAAAAAGTAGAGTCCTCCAAGTAAGCCAATAATGATGGTGAAATATACCTTTCTCTTTTTCTTGTTCATTTGTTGATGCCCCACCTTTCAGTGTATCTTTCCCTTGAAATCGATCATGAATCAGTCCTTCCCAAAGAGCAGCTTTAGCCATCAGGACGCTTGCTTCCCTTTTTCAATTGCAGCTGATCAGAAAACCACTGTCCTGCCACCGTTTGACTTGCCATCGATTTTAAATGACAAAAGTAATCGCCAATTAAAATAACAAACATTATAAATAACGATGGTTTTGATCGTTTCACTTTATTCTATAGCCCACGCTATTGCTTAGTAAAATCAGAATATTCCTCAGCCGGTGAAAAATGTATTTCAACTAATCACTTTGTGAAATCGATAGTTTCGGCACACAAAAAAAAACAGCTAGATGTTAGCCATCTAGCTGAAATCATTCATCGTTATGCTCAAAGGACCACTTCTATTAAGAGTAACTGTCACTGCTATTTAGAACGAAAATAGCCATTTGAAGATTCTTCTTGTTGATCGTCTTCAATCATTCCTTTTAATGATCGATCTAAAACGGAACGTTTTTTTTCACCATTTTTTTTATTGCTGGCTCGAAACTCACTGCGTGTCATCCCAACAGAGGGGTGGCGATTGAATTTTTTGACGGTCGGATCATTTTCTTCTTTGACTTGATAAGCTGCTGGTTCAGTATCAAACAACAAATAACTTTCTTGTTTTTTTGCCATTGCATCCATCAAATCGTTCGGTGTAATTTCAGGTTTTTGCTCATCTGGAATAATCGATGCAGGAATATATTTAGGCACGAAATAAGAGCGCCCCGAATATTCTTTTTTCGAAGAAACAGGAACCTCAGCTTTTTCCTTCTTACTAGTCACTTGATAAGAAGAATGGTTCGCCTCTTTGCCAAAAAAGTTGGTTTTTCCTGTTGGCATTTGCTCTTTCACTGGACGTTTTCCGTACTGAGGCAAGTTGGCACGGTGATTGGCAAGCTCTTCTTTTTGACGAACATTGTGCCCCCGATCCCGTTGGCTGGACTGCACTTTGCGCTGTAAAGATTGATTTTCATCCTTGTGAGAATGACTCACGGGATCTTTGATTTCGGTTAAAATCCAATCATCTGCTTTACTGAATGCGGGGCGATGCTCGGATTGCAGCTTCACACCATCTGTATCATCATAAGCAGGAAAACGGAAGTGTTTTCGTTTCACATCTAAATAATTTGCCACTGTACTCATCCTCTTACATGCATTTTTTTCATCATACCATAAATTAAGGGGAATTTCACGAAAGACTACACCATTTCAGATGAGGACACTTCAGCTAAATTCGGCTGGAGGCACCGTCTCAGTCAAGCTTGCTGCATTCGGTTCTTTGACATGGGCAAATAATGGATCGATCTGCCAAATATCTGCAGCATAATTTCGCACCGTTTCATCTGCCGAAAATTTGCCTGCATTGGCAATATTCATTAGGCTGACTTTACGCCAACGTTGCGTATCCTGATAGGCACTATCTACCCGATGCTGCGCGTCACAATAGGCATGAAAATCCTTTAATAAAAAGTATTCATCATTGTATTTCAAAAGGGAATCAAAGATTTCCCGACCTTCAACTTGAATATTCGGGATCGTCCCATCAATAAAGGCATTGACCACCCGTTGCAAGACTGGATCTGACTCATAGTAGGTGTAAGCAGAATAATTATGCTGGGCGTAATACTGATACACTTCTTCTTCCGTCAACCCAAAGATCGCAATGTTTTCATCACCGATCGCATCTCGAATCTCAATATTGGCACCATCTAAAGTCGCGATCGTTACTGCCCCATTTAGCATCAACTTCATATTGCTTGTCCCTGACGCTTCTTTAGAGGCCAATGAGATTTGTTCACTGACATCCGCTGCTGGAATGATTTTTTCTGCTAATGAAACGTTGTAATTTTCTAAAAATACAACCTTGATTTTATCATTGATGGTTTCATCATGATTGATCAGATTCGCCACTTCATTGATGACTTTAATGATCGATTTTGCGTAGTGATAGCTTGGTGCTGCTTTGGCACCAAAAATAAAGACTCTTGGATGAAACGCTGCAGTCGGATCGTCTTTGACCTCAAAGTAGAGCTTCAAGATATGCATTAGATTCAGCAGTTGTCGTTTGTACGCATGCAGGCGTTTGATCTGCACATCAAAAATTGCCGTTGGATCTACTGTAATGCCCGTTGCTTTTTGAATGTACTTTGCCAGTGCACGCTTGTTACTCATTTTTGCGTCGGCAATTTGTTGCAGAACGTTTTCGTCATCATAATAATTTTTGAGCAGCTGCAGATCCAAGGGGTCATTGCGCCAACTCGTACCGATCGACTGATCCAGCACTTTGGCTAATGGTTGATTGGCTAGCTGAAGCCAACGCCGTTGTGCGATGCCGTTGGTCTTATTGTTGAAACGGGCAGGATAAATGAGATAGAAGTCATGGAGTACCACTGATTTTAGTAAATCAGAATGGAGCTTGGCTACCCCATTGACACTATGGCTGCCGATGATGGCTAGATGTGCCATATGGACTTGATCATCAATAATGATTCGCGTCCGATCCAGTAAGGCTTGCGGATGGACCCCTTGCATTCCTTCGACAAAGCGCCGATCAATTTCTTTGATGATCTGATCCATTCTCGGCAACACTTCTTCAATCATGCGAACTGGCCATTTTTCTAAGGCTTCCGCCATGATCGTATGGTTCGTATAACTCATGACTTTCACGGTGATCGCCCACGCTTGTTCCCAATCAAGGCCTTCTTCATCAACTAAAATACGCATCAGTTCTGGGACACAAAGCGCTGGGTGCGTGTCGTTGATATGGATTGCTACTCGTTCACTGAGCATCGCTAAAGGCAGATTCGATTTTTTATAATAGCGAATGATACTTTGAATGCCTGCAGAAACAAAAAAGTATTCTTGCATCAATCGTGTGCGTTTGCCGATCTCGTTTGAGTCATCTGGATATAAAACAGCAGTCAAATTTTCTAAGTCTTGCCGTGATTCCAATGTCGCATAATGCGCCTCATCTTCAGCAGGCACTTCGACACTCCACAAGCGCAGTGTGTTGATGTGTTGATTCTGATAGCCAACCATCGCGGTGTCATACGGAACTGCCCGCCAGGTAAAGCCGCCTTCATAGACTGGCGCTAGTTTTCCGTCCTCTCCCGTAACGAGATAGACCTGCCCACCAAATCGAATAGGCACCGCTTTGCTTTCTTTGCGGACTTCCCAGACATTCCCAGAACGTAACCAATCATCTGGTAATTCTACTTGATGGCCGTCAATAAATTTTTGTTTAAATAATCCATAGCGATAGCGAATCCCGTTCCCATTTCCCGGCAAGCTTAATGAAGCCAGCGAGTCCATAAAACAAGAGGCCAAACGACCGAGGCCCCCGTTTCCTAAAGCCATGTCTTTTTCTGTATCCGCAACGTCATCAAGGGAAACGCCTAACTCTTCAAAAACGGCTTCCGCTTGCTCCAACAGCTGCATATTCAACAAATTGCTTTTTAGCATTTTGCCAGGCAAAAATTCGATTGAAAAATAGTACGCTTGTTTTTGATCCTCCAGCAAGAGATTTTTTCTGGTTTGACGCCAGTCTTCTGAATACATTTGCTTCACCACATTGGCTAGTGCTTGAAACAATTCCTGCGGTGAAGCTTCATCCACTTCAATCGCAAAGAGTTCATGAACACTGATTTCTAGCAGTTCACGCAGTCGTTCTTTTGTCATAGGGTTACACTCCTTTTTGCATTCAATTTATAAAAAAGAAGAATCCTTGCCGCCAAAATTGCTAGTCTTACAACTAGCAGTTCTGTTGCAGACAAGGATTCTTCTGTCTTAAAACAATCAAACTTTGATAGTATTATACAACTGGATATAAAGATCGGAACTTTGATTCCAGCTGAAATCTTTTGCCATTGCTTGCTTGACCAATACGTTCCACGTTGCCTGATCAGATTGATACAATTCGACCCCTTGCTTCAAGGCATTCATCAAGTAAAATGGTGAAAACTCTTGAAAGCCAAAGCCGGTACCTTGTTTCGTGATCGGATTATAGGAATCTACCGTATCTTTCAAGCCACCGATTTCGTGAACGACCGGTAATGTACCATAACGCATCGCGATCATCTGTGACAGTCCGCATGGTTCGAAGGCGGAAGGCATCAAGAAAAGATCCGCTGCTGCGTATAACTTTTGCGCCAATGCAATATCAAAAGAAATCGCGGCAGCACATTTGTCAGGATATCTCTGAGCAAAATAGCGAAAGCCTTCTTCAAAATCATGTTCGCCAGTCCCTAGTAAGATGAACTGAACATCAAATTGCAAGAGATTTTCCATTTCTTCAAGGACCAAATGGAACCCTTTTTGAGTGGTCAAACGGCTAACAACAGAAATCAATGGGACATCTTTACGGGTAGGCAAACCAAATTGTTCTTGTAGCGCTCGCTTGTTTTTAGCTTTTCCTGATAAATCTTCGACACTGAAAGGATAGTCCAAATGAGGATCGGTTTCTGGATCGTTCATTTCGTAATCAATTCCGTTTAAAATGCCGCTGAGTTTGCCGCTTTCCATACGTAAAATCACTTCAAGCCCACAGCCGAACTCAGAGGTTTTGATTTCTTCACTATAGGAAGGACTGACCGTCGTGATGCGGTCCGCATACAAGATTCCTGCTTTCATAAAGTTCAAGCAATCGTTTAAACGTAGTGTGCCATCATCGTATCTCTCAGTCCCCATACCAAAAAGATCTGGTAAAATATCGCGACTATACCACCCTTGAAACCCAATGTTATGGATCGTCAAAACGGTGCGTATGTTTTGATACGCTTGAATCCAATGATATTTTTCTTTGATCAAGAAGGGAATCATCGCCGTATGGTAATCATTGACATGCACGATGTCTGGAATAAATTCAATGCGTTCCATCATTTCGATCACGGCTAATTGGAAGAAAGCAAAGCGTTCCCCATCATCATAAAAATCATAGAGCCGTTCGCGGCCAAAATAGTAGAGATTGTCTATGAAATAATAGGTCACAGAGCCTAGAACTAATTTTTTGATCCCACAATATTGCTTGCGCCAACCGACCGCCACTTCAAAGGAAAAACAATCTTCCATTTGCTCCTGGTATTCAGCAGGCATTTTCGTGAAATAGGGTAAGACCACAATCGTCTCGACGCCTTTTTTGACCAATTCTTTTGGTAATGCCCCTGCAACATCCCCTAATCCGCCTGTTTTAAAAAATGGGGCGCATTCCGCTGCTGTAAACAGAACCTTCATGCGCTTGCCCCTCCAATAACGTCTTGGGTCACATGAGAATTTTTCTTAATGACGATTGGCGTTTCTTTGGTTCCTTGCACTTTGACACCTTCTGCGATGGTCACATTTTTATCTAGGATCGCATAAGAGACTTCGGCACCTGCTTTGATCTCATTATTTCCGAAGATGATCGCTCCTTTGACTTTTGCTTCAGGATGGATCTTCGTGCGGCGGGCAACGAGTGACTGTTCGACCGTTCCTTCCACGATGCAGCCAGAAGCAAAGTGGCTATTTTTCACGTCAGATGTTTCTGAATAATACGTTGGCACTTCGTTTTTCAGTTTGGTATAGATCTTTTGATTCGAATAAAGCAACGACGTAAATCTATGCACATCGAGCATATCCATATTTGTTTGATAGTAAGAAGAGATGTCATAAATGTTACTTAAGTAACCAGTGTACTCATATAGACCTGTATTTTCAACAGCGATCATTTCTCGTAAAAATTGACCGAGGTCTGCCGTTGCGCCAACTTTTTGCCCCTCTTTTAGCGCAGCGATCAGACGATCTGTTTGAATGATAAAAATATCCGTACATAAGTTGACAAGGTCACTGACCTCACCTTTTTTCGCTTGGATCGCTTCTTCTAAGTGACCTTCACTGTCTACATTGAACAACAGATCACTTTCGCAAACATTGTCACTGCTGATGCGTTTGTATACGACGGTCATTTCATTGCCTTGTAGCTGATGGATTTTCAGCAAGGCACGCAAATCAATGTTGCATAAGACTTTGCTGCCCATAAAAACGGTATGATCCGATTTGGATTTTTCCAAATAGTCGATGACATTATAATAATACTCTTGTCCTTCTGCTTGCTTTTTCAATGAGTCTTGGAACAGGTGAATAAAGAAACGGTTTTGTACGCCGTCCAAGTTCCACTCTTTTCCGCCACCGATATGATCGAAGACCGACTGCGTTTCTCCTTCATTGAAAATCATATAGACTTGTTTGATATTGGCATTTTCGATACTTGAAAGATTAAAATCTAACAAGCGATATTTGCAGTCAAACAATAAAGTCGACAGCGGACGGTTTTCTGTTAATGGCATCAAGTCTTGGTATCGTTGCAGATTCCCTAAAATCGCACACATTTTATTAGTTCTCATCAATCGTCACCCCTAAAATTTCAGAATAGCCGACTACGGCAATTTCGTCTGTTCCATCGATCTCTGCATCGTCACCAATCACTGCATTTTCCCCAACGATCACTCGGTTTAATTTAACATTTCTACCGATCACCGCTCCAGGCATGATCACGCTGTCCTTGATCGTCGATCCTTCTTTCACCTGCACATTTTCTGATAAAATACTGTGCTCGATCTCCCCTGCAACATAACAGCCATCCATCACGAGAGAGTTTCTCGCAGCCCCGGTCTCAGTCACAAAATGTGGTGGTGCGATTGGGTTTTTAGAAAATACTTGCCAACTTTTATCCCGAATATTCAACTCCATTGCTGGATCAATAAATTCCATATTGGCTTCCCACAATGAATCGATCGTTCCTACGTCTTTCCAATAGCCAGAGAAGCGATAGGCAAAAACGTTGTCGCCGCTTTCGAGATAAGAAGGAATGACATGTTTCCCAAAATCGACCATTTCGCCGTCTTTTGTATAGTTACTCAACAGCATACTGCGCAGACGACTCCAATCGAAAATATAGATCCCCATTGAAGCGAGATTGCTTTTTGGTTCGGCTGGTTTTTCATCAAATTCGATGATACGGTCATTTTTATCGGTGTTCATGATTCCGAAACGCGAGGCATCTTTCATCGGTACTTCGAGAACTGCAACCGTCAATGAAGCATCATTTTCTTTGTGTTTTTCCAGCATTTCTTCATAATCCATTTTGTAGATATGGTCCCCTGATAAAATCAAGACATATTGCGGGTCCATCTCATCGATATAAGCGATGTTTTGATAGATCGCATGGGCGGTTCCTTCAAACCATTTTTCGCCTTCTGAATTTGAATATGGCTGTAAGATCGTCACACCGGTACTAATTCCATCCAATCCCCAGCTTGCACCATTTCCGATATGGTTGTTTAGTGCTAATGGCTGGTACTGAGTGACAACACCCACATTTTTGATTCCTGAATTGACACAATTACTCAACGTGAAATCGATGATCCGATATCTGCCACCAAATGGAACCGCTGGTTTAGCAATATTCTTTGTTAATTTCCCTAATCGAGTCCCTTGTCCCCCTGCGAGGATCATTGCTAACATCTCTGTTTTCATTTTGTTTGGTGATCTACTCACCGTTCCCCCTCTACTCTTTTTTTTGTGCTTTCTTTACTGCTTTTTTTCGAGTCATTTTGATTTTTTCTGGTTTGATGATTAAAGCCCCAAGTGCAGGCAAAATTGTTTTGATTTGATAGTCGTATTGCTTAAAAGGGGTATTACTGGTCTGGCAGTCTGGGTTATTCGCCACCCAAGTTCCACCAAATACATCCCGTTCCGTGTTTAAAATCTCGCGATACGTTCCTTCGTATGGCACGCCGATCGCAAAATCGTGACGCTCCACTGGTGTCAGATTGACAACCACGATCAAGAAATCTTTTTTCGTTTTTCCTTGTCGTAAGAAAGTCAATGTCGTTTCATCTAAGTTGTCTGCATCGATCACCATCAATGAATCTTCTTGATCATCCAATTCCCAAAGGGCTCGTTCTTCTTTGTATAATTCATTCAAGGTCTGGGTGAAGAACTGCATTTTTGCATTGAATGCGTCGTTTAAATCGACCCATTCAAGACCATGATCATATTTCCATTCTAAAAACTGTCCCCATTCACTACCCATGAATAACAGTTTTTTCCCTGGATGCATCATCATGTACGTAAAGAGATTTCGTAGTTGTGAAAACTGTTTGTAGCGGTCTCCCCACATTTTGTGCATCAAACTTTTTTTGCCATGAACCACTTCGTCATGGGAGAGTGGCAAGATATAATTTTCTTGCATCCGATACATGAAAGAAAAAGATAAAAGGCTTAGATGATCTTTACGGAAAATCGGGTCCATTTCGTAAAAACGCAGGACATCATTCATCCAGCCCATATTCCATTTGTAGTCAAACCCGAGAGCGCCTCCTTCGACCATTCCTGTTATTTTGGTCTCGGAAGTACTTTCCTCTGCAATCATGACAACTGCAGGATGGGCTAACTTGATGACTGAATTGAGCTTTTGTAAGAAATAGTACCCTTCAAAATTCCGATTGCCCCCTTCGTGATTCGGTTCCCATGGACCTTCATCATAATCGCGATAGATCATGTTGGAAACGGCATCTACCCGAATACCATCAATGTGGTAAAATTCGATCCAGAACAATGCACTTGAGATCAGAAAGCTTTGGACTTGCGGTTTGCCTAGATCAAAGTTGATCGCACCCCAGCGAACATTTTTCGCACGGTTTTCATCCATGTATTCAAAGGTCGGCGTGCCATCATAATAGGCAAGACTGTCATCATTGACACAAAAATGTCCTGGCACCCAATCAACGAAGACACCTATATTTTCCAAATGACAAGCCTCTACAAAGTCTTGAAATTCTTCTGGTGTCCCATAATAGGAGCTAAGTGCAAAGTAACCAGTCAATTGATAGCCCCAGGAGGTTCCTAAGGGATGTTCCATCAAAGGCATAAATTCGATATGGGTGTAGCCCATTTTTTTCACGTAAGGAATAAGTTCATCTTTTAATTCGGAGAAGCGATAAGGGGTGCCATCTTCGTGGTGCTTCCAGGAGCTGGCATGAACTTCATAAATATTAAGAGGTCGATTAAATGTTTTTTGTCTTTTTTTCCGTCCTTGCCATAACCCATCCCGCCATTTTTTTTGTGGGATCGAATGCAACACGGCAGCAGTTCTTGGTCGAGCTTCAAAATGGACAGCAAAAGGATCGATCTTCAATACTTCTCGTCCATTTGATTGTTTTACTTTGTATTTGTAAAGCTGTCCTTCTTTTACTTGGTTGGTCTCAATTTCCCAAACACCGGATTCCGTCCTTTTGTTCATCGGCAAGGTATCCGTCCATTGGTTGAAGTCGCCAACAAGCCAAACTTGCTGAGCATTTGGTGCCCAAACGCGAAACACGTAGCCATCATCTACTTGATGGGCGCCTAAGAAATGCTGTACATAAAAATTTTCACCACTCAGAAAGTCTTTTTCCGCAGTCAGTACCTGTTGTTTGGTAACCACTCTCTCATCAGTCCTCCTCAAATTCATTTTGATCGTTGACTGAAATGCCAACGAACTTGTTACGCTCTTTCATCTTTTAGAAATCGTTTCAAAATCAACTACATCTCTCTATCTAGCATAGCATAAAACACTGCGCTAGTAACGCAATAACCTTAGTTGCCAGCAAATAATCTTTGACAGAAAAAAACAGCTTGAACGTATCTGTTCAACCTGTTTCAGCTCTACTTTTTAGCTTTTGGAAAATGAAGTATGTGACTACCCATAACTGAAACAAACTTGCTAAAACAAGAATGAAAACTACCATCACTGGAAGTGTTTCAGTTAATTCAAAATATGCCAACAGTGTCCCAAATGCAGAAGAGGCGGAGCAAAAACACCAAAATCGAAACCCATAAAAACTGGTCACCACGGTATAAAGACTGATGATCCCCAACAAGAAGAGCTGAGTAAATCGATCAAATACCGTATCGGTATAATAAATTTCACCTAACAAGGCTTGGATCGCACCAAAACTTGTCGGTACTTTATAAAGCGTCAGCAGAGCGCCGAGCAAGCTGAATGCGCCAATCAGAAGATGACTGCCAGCTAAGCCGATTCGAATGTTTAGTTTCACGCGTCTTTCACAACCTTCAATCTAAAAAAATCCTTTTTCCGCTAACTACTGCTTACACAGCCGTTTTCCTTATTCACTAGAGCCGAAATCATCAGTACTTATTTTGCCTGCCAAAGCTCTTTTGCTTGTCCATCCGTGTAAACTTTATAGACTTTATTTGCCGATGAGGATGTGTTTGTTCGAGCAATCAAGTAATAGTTCCCGTCACAATCAAACTCACCCTCACTTAATAATTTGTAACTCGTCACTGGCCCATTTGCCATTTTCTTTGCTAAGTAACGCATGGCATGAGCTGGATTCACCAGATAGTTTTGATTGATGAGCCAATCAATGATCACGGAAACGATCGTATTTGCCCCAAACCGTTCCTGTTGTTTTAACGCAAGAATGAGATCGCCATCAGAAAAACGCGTTTCATCGATCCCCGCTTTTGTAATTGCTTGCCGAGCAGCTTCTATTTCTGACATTGATACGAACGTGATCATTTCTGCTTTCGTTTTGTTTTGTTCCAACTGTTCAAAATCAACCGTTTTATATCCTTCCATTTTTATATCCCCTTTCAAAGTTCTAGAATCATCATATCATCAAGAAATCAAAACTCCAAACAAAACGATTGTTGTTTTTTAATTTTTATTCATCAAATTATCATTTGAAGAAATAAGAAAAAAAGCTGCTAGAATCGAATCTAGCAACTTTTTAATAGTCAGAAAATTTAAAACAAATAACATAATTATTAGAAATTTTAATTATTATTGAAATAAAGTGTATTGTATGAACCTGATTTGTTTGCCAAGTGAGCGATCACAAGGCGTTGGACGAACAGATCCTTTTCAGAAGACGGATAACGCTCGTTTTTTAGATTATCACAATTTATTTCTTCCAGCAACAAATGTAGCTCAGGGCTTATGATCTCGACCCGTTGAAGTGATTCCAGAAAAATACTCGGACGGACTTTTTTATTTTTACGAATGCGTTCAAGGATCACACTCACTTGGTCTAAGTAATAGACTGGATCGACATCACCGATCAAATCCATTAATTCATCATAGATCGCAAGGGTGCGCAACTGTTCATTCGCTTCAAAAAAAGCAGGCAGTGTTGGTGGCCACTGTGTTTCTGAGTAAGAGATCAACTGAAATTGTTCATGACTCAATGCATAGACCGCTCCTTGTTCAACTCCTTGCTGACAACCGTAAAAGTATTTATTTTCAACACTTGACGCAGCAAAACTTTTGATAAAACCAGCGATTTCTTGTGTTGACCAATTGCGCGCTGCTTGATAGAAATCATCACTTACTTGTATCTGCTGTTGATCATGTTCAGTATAGATGGGGAAGCCTAAATAATAGCGTCGTTCTTGGCGGATGATCAACTTTTCTGCGATCAAGCGGTCAAGAATTTTATCAAAAGAACCATCTGTAAACTTCGATTTTAATGCTCGTAGTGTCGGCGGCTCTTGGCTATTTAATAGCTCCTCTACCAATTCATGGAATTTCGAAGATTCCAGTATCGGTTGCAATGAGCGAAAGTGGGGACTATAAAAAAATTTCACTGCGTGTACTCCTTATCCAAACAATCATGAAAAATGCTGGCTTGATCTACCAAAACAGATCTCACCAGCATTCAGACAGTTAGCTTAATTATCCTTCAAAAACCTCTGTTAATTGAGGTACGATTTGTTTTTTACGAGAAACGACACCAGGTAAAAACGCACGATTGTTGGTTAATGTCGTTTTAAAGGCTGCTTCTACTGGGGCAGTTGGTTCACCAACGACTAGCAGCTCAGAATTACTATCTAAGATATCAGTGGCAACCAGCAAGAACAGATCATAGCCATTTGCTGCCATTGAATCCTTCATAGCCGCTTCCAACTCTGCTTGACGGTCAAAGACTTCTTTTAGATCAACCGTGTTGACTTGTCCGATACGGATGTTTTTAGCACCCATTGGGAAGCTTTTGGCATCTAGGTCCAGCAATTCTGCTGCTGATTTCGTTCCAAGATTCGTACCAGCTTTTAACATATCTAATCCATAGACTTCCAGTTCTACATCTGCTATAACGGCTAGTTCTTTGGCTGCTGTTACGTCTTCGTCGGTACATGTTGGTGATTTAAACAACAATGTATCAGAGATGATCGCTGAGAGCATGATTCCTGCGATCGCTTTTGGAATTTCCACTTGATTTTCTTTGTATAATTTCAACACGATCGTACTTGTACAACCGACCGGCTCTGCACGATAATACAGTGGATTTGCCGTTTCAAAGTTAGCGATACGATGATGATCAACAACTGCCAACACAGTGACATCCGCAATATCCGCTGCACTTTGTTGAAATTCATTATGATCCACTAACATTACTTCTTGGGTTTCCTTTGCCACTGAATCGATCACCCGAGGGGCAGTTAGGCCAAAGGTATCTAACGCAAATTGTGTCTCTTCATTCGGTGTACCAAGCGCTACTGCTTCACAATCTTTTCCAAGTTGATTTTGTAAATTCGCAAAGGCAATTGCTGCACCAATGGCGTCGGTATCAGGATTTTGATGACCGAATACTAATATTTTCGACATTTCTTCATCGCTCCTATTTCAATTGATATTCACTTTCTAATCATAGTAAAAAAACAGGAAAGAAGCAATAGCAATCTCTTCTTTCCTGTTTTGATCAACGGGTTAAGTAACCTTTATAGTCGTCTACATGAAGCAAACGCTTGGCATTTTTCACCCGATCTTCTGTTGGTGGTTCGATCCCTTCAAGGGGATATTTCAAACCAAGCTCATCCCACTTGTATTTCCCCATCGTGTGATAAGGCAAGATCTCTACTTTATCGACATTCTTCAGTGTTTTGATAAACTCATCCAAACGGATCAAAAATTCATCATAGTCGCTTCTAAAAGGAACCAGCACGTGACGAATCCAGACAGGCTGATTGATCTCTGAAAGATAATTCGCCATATCCAAAATATTATCGTTCGATTGGGTAGTCAACTCTTTATGGGCTTTGTTATCGATGTGCTTGATATCAAACAATAACAAGTCAGTAACGGTCATCAGCTCTTGAAACTTGCTAAAAAATGGTTCTTCCCGTGTAAATGGTTTTCCACAAGTATCTAATGTCGTGCTGACACCTTCTGCTTTGGCTTTACGAAACAGATCGATCAGAAAGTCCATCTGAAGCAATGGTTCCCCACCACTGACGGTGATCCCACCTTTTTGTCCCCAGAATTCGCGATATTTCAATGCCTCTTCTAAGACATCATCAGTCGTTCGTTCGACACCGGTGCCAATCTTCCATGTATCTGGATTATGACAAAACTGGCAACGCATGCGGCATCCTTGCATGAATACAATAAAACGGATACCTGGTCCATCTACTGATCCAAAACTTTCTGTTGAATGTACTTGTCCTGTTACTGCCATAATGCTCTTCCTTTCTTCGAAACGACGGATGACCACGCTCCGTCTGATACTTTCAAAACAAGAGGCGGCGGATTTTCCCGTCCGCCGCCTGAAGTTGTTGCTTATTACATTGCTTCGTGCATTGTACGAGCAATCACGTCATCTTGTTGTTCTTTTGTTAATTTAATGAAGTTTACTGCATAGCCAGATACCCGAATCGTTAATTGTGGGTATTTTTCTGGGTGAGCTTGCGCATCAAGCAATGTGTCACGGTTAAATACGTTGATATTTAAGTGGTGACCACCTTTTGCTGCATAGCCATCTAGCATTGTTGCTAGGTTTTCTTGTTGTGTTTCGTCGTCACGTCCTAATGCTTTAGGTACGATCGAGAAGGTGTTTGAAATACCATCTAATGAGTAATCATATGGTAATTTCGCAACTGATGAAAGGCTTGCCAAAGCACCATGCGTATCGCGACCATGCATTGGGTTTGCACCTGGAGCAAATGGTGCGCCTGCACGACGTCCATCAGGAGTGTTCCCTGTTTTCTTACCATAAACCACGTTAGAAGTGATAGTAAGGATCGACGTTGTGTGTTTTGAATCACGGTATGTTTTCGTGCGTTTTACTTTTTTCATGAAGGCTTTCAACAAGTTGACTGCGATATCATCTACGCGGTCATCATTGTTTCCGTATTTCGGATAATCGCCTTCGATTTCGTAATCTTCAACAATGCCGTTTTCATCACGGATCGTACGAACTTTGGCATATTTGATCGCTGATAATGAGTCAACTGCAACAGAGAAACCAGCGATACCAGTAGCCATCGTACGTAGAATGTCTGTATCTTGTAGCGCCATTTCAATGCGTTCATAAGAATATTTGTCGTGCATGTAATGAATGATGTTCAATGTGTTCACATACAGATCACAAATCCAGTCCATCATTGTGTCATATTTTTCCATTACTTCGTTATAATCCAAGTATTCAGAAGTAATTGGTTGGAATTTTGGTCCAACTTGTGCTTTTGATTTTTCATCGACCCCACCGTTGATTGCATACAACAATGTTTTTGCTAAGTTGGCACGAGCACCAAAGAATTGCATTTGTTTCCCGATACGCATTGCGGATACACAACAAGCGATTCCGTAGTCATCGCCCCAATGTCCACGCATCACATCATCGTTTTCATATTGAATCGCTGATGTTTGGATAGACATTTTCGCACAAAATGTTTTGAAATTATGAGGCAAACGTGTTGACCATAAAACAGTCAAGTTTGGTTCTGGTGCTGGGCCTAAGTTTGCTAAAGTGTGTAAGAAACGGAAGCTGTTTTTCGTTACCAGATGACGTCCGTCTTCACCCATACCAGCGATTGATTCAGTTACCCAAGTTGGGTCACCAGAGAACAATGCGTTGTAATCAGGCGTCCGAGCAAATTTCACAAGACGTAGTTTCATGACGAAATGGTCAACGATTTCTTGTGCTTCTTCTTCAGTGATCACGCCATTTTTCAAATCGCGTTCAACATAAATATCAAGGAAAGTTGACGTACGTCCCAATGACATTGCTGCACCATTTTGCTCTTTGATGGCTGCTAAGTAGCCAAGGTATAACCATTGGAATGCTTCTTTCGCCGTTTGAGCTGGTTTAGAAATATCAAATCCGTAAATGTTTCCTAATTCTTTCAATTCGCTTAACGCACGAATTTGTTCACTCAATTCTTCACGTTGGCGGATAATGTCTTCAGACATCGTTCCGTTTCCGCAATACAATAGGTCTTGTTGTTTTTCTTTGATCAAGAAGTCCACACCGTATAATGCCACACGTCGGTAGTCACCAATGATTCGGCCACGGCCGTAAGCATCAGGAAGACCTGTGATTACACCAGAACGGCGCGCTGCTCTGATTTCAGGTGTATAAGCATCAAAAACTCCTTGGTTATGTGTTTTACGGTAGTCACGGAAAATGTGAGAGACTTCCGCATCAATTTCATAGCCATAAGATTCTGCTGCTTGTTCTGACATGCGGATGCCACCAAATGGTTGCAAGCTGCGTTTAAATGGTTTTTCCGTTTGGAAACCAACAACTGTTTCTAGGTCTTTGTCTAAGTAGCCAGGTCCATGAGAAGTGATCGTTGAAACGACTTTTGTATCCATATCCAATACGCCGCCAGCTTCACGCTCTTGCTTGTTCAGTTCCATGACTTGATCCCATAGCTTCGTCGTTGCTTCAGTAGCATCTGCTAGGAATTCATCTGTTCCGTCATAAGGTGTGTAGTTTTCTTGGATGAAGTCGCGTACGTTTACTTCTTCTTTCCAAGTTTTTCCTTTAAATCCATTCCATTGTTCCATTTGATGGACCTCCTTAAATTTTCTGTTCACTAATGTAACAGCTTTACGTGAACAGTATAACACACACCTTAATGATTGCAAGCATTTTCAAGAATTATTTTTAACAATTTATTTTTTTTTAAGATATTAATTACTAAAAACGTTGATTTATAGGTGTTTAATAAATGTGAAACTTTTATTAAAGTACCTTTTTCGTTAATGTGAAAGATTAATTATGAGACAAAAAGCAACCCTTCTGTACTGGTACAGAAGGGTTGCTTTGTTATAATTTATAGTACAGAATCCTCTGCGATTGCAGGACTGATTTGGGTTTTCACTTCGTAGATTTGTCCTCCTGTTTTCTCATCCATGATAAATGAGCCGTTGGAGGTCCGATCATTGATCGGGATTTGGTTGGTGATCACTTCAAAGGATTGTCCTTTTTGATTCGTCACTAGCAGTTGCTGATTTTCCCCACTGCCCATATAGACGACGCGATGAGGATTTTTCTTCAATTCCCGCAAGACCATCAATCCGCGCTTCGCCCGACCTAATTGGTTGATTTCTTGAGCCAACATTCGTTTTGCTGCGCCACGTTGGGTGATCAAAACGATCGGTGTATCCCCTTCTGAATAAACGAGCAACCCATTGATAAGATAATCATCCGCTTTAAGGTTCATCGCTTTGACCCCAGCTGCTTTTGGTCCCACAACAGGCACTTCATTAAGCGGGTAGCGTAAGCCAAAGGCAAGATGACTGACTAAGAATACATCCATTTCTTCCGTTTGATCCGTCAAAAAGACGTTGACCAATTCATCTGATTCATCTTTCAGCTTCATGATCGTCATCGGCCGTGTTTTATAGGTGCGCCAAGGTTCAAATTCCGTCATTCGTGTCTGTTTGATCATACCGTTTTTACTGATCAGCACGAAATTTTTCAATGGATCGATCTCTTTGTAGGCAAAGACCCCAATGATCATTTCATCTTGCGCCAGTGTCATGACTGTTTGCGAAATATGTTCCCCTAAATCTTTCCATTTTAAATCAGGTAATTCATGGACCGGTCGATAGATCGTGTTCCCTTTATTAGTAACCAACAATAGGTGATCCAACGTGTTCATTTGATTACTGTAAAGTAAAGAGTCACCTTCTTTCATGCCGATCTCTTCTGGTTTTGAAGCACCGTAAGAACGCAAGCTGCTGCGTTTGACATAGCCGTCTCTTGTGACCGTCACGACGACTTCTTCTTGGGCGACCAAGACTTGTGTTTCGATCTTGATTTCTTGAATTTCTGCTTCGATCTCAGTCAACCGCGGCGTCGTATATTTTTTCTTGATCTCTCGCAGTTCTTTCTTGATCACTTTCAGCAATTCATTTTCTTCATTCAAAATCGTTGTCAATTCAGCGATCGTTTCTGCAAGTTCTTTTGCTTCTGCTTGCAATTGTGTAATGTCCGTATTGGTCAAGCGATACAACTGTAAGTTCACAATGGCTTCTGCTTGTTCTTCGGTAAAACCATGTTGAACCACCAGATTATTTTTGGCATCTTTTTTGTCTTTACTACCGCGAATGGTAGCGATCACCTCATCAAGGATCGACAAAGCTTTGATCAGCCCATCAACGATATGCTGTCTTTTTTGCGCTTTTTGCAGCTCAAAACGACTGCGTTTTTCGATCACTTCACGGCGATGTTTGATGTAGCTTTCTAAAATCCGCTTTAATCCGACTTGCTGAGGACGCATATTGTCGATTGCCACCATGTTGAAGTTGTAGTTGATCTGCAATTCGGTATTCTTAAATAAATAATTTAAAATCCCTTGCGCATTTGCTTCTTTTTTCAGCTCGACAACGATCTGCAGTCCAGTACGATCTGTTTCATCTCGTACTTCAGCAATCCCATCAATGCGTTTATTCAAACGGATCTCATCCATTTTTTTGACTAAGTTGGCTTTATTGACCTCATACGGGATCTCATTGATGACGATTTGCTGTTTGCCGCCTTTGATGTCTTCGATCTTGGTTTTCGAACGCAGGATCACTTTGCCTTTGCCTGTTTCATACGCTTTTTTGATTTCTTCTTTCCCTTGTAAAATGCCCCCTGTTGGAAAATCAGGGCCAGGAATGTACTTCATCAGCTGATCCAAAGAAGCTTGCGGATGGTCGATCAAATAGATCGTTCCATCGATGATTTCCCCTAAATTGTGGGTAGGGATCTCCGTTGCATAGCCAGCTGAGATCCCAGTTGAGCCATTGACTAACAGATTCGGGTATTTTGCTGGTAGAACAGTTGGTTCTTTTTCAGTATCATCAAAGTTCCAAACCAATTCCACGGTGTTTTTTTCAATATCTTTTAATAGCTCACCACTTAATTCCGAAAGCCGTGCTTCCGTATAACGCATGGCAGCTGGCGGATCACCATCCATACTCCCGTTGTTCCCGTGCATTTCAATCAAAATCTGACGTAGCTTCCAGTCTTGACTCATGCGGACCATTGCTTCATAGATACTCGAGTCCCCATGGGGGTGAAAATTCCCCATGATATTTCCGACAGATTTTGCTGATTTGCGGAAGCCTTTGTCATAGGTATTGCCGTCTTGGTTCATAGCAAATAAAATCCGCCGCTGAACCGGTTTTAACCCATCACGAATATCTGGCAATGCCCGTTCTTGAATAATGTATTTGGAATATCGACCGAAGCGATCTCCCATCACTTCTTCCAATGTCAATTCTTGTATATTGCTTTTGTGTTCCAAGAGACCACCTCCTATTCCTTAACTAACTGTTTGCTGTCTGCTTGTTCGGTATCCATTAATTTTTCATCAACTAATTCAGGTACCGTATCTTCTTTTTTATCCAAAATACTGCCATCTTCTTCTAAACTAAATTGAACATGACTTTCGATCCACTTCCGACGAGGTTCTACCTTGTCCCCCATCAAAGTGGTGACGCGACGTTCTGCTTGGGCAGCATCATCGATCCGTACCCGAATCAGTGTCCGCGTTTCTGGGTCCATGGTCGTTTCCCACAATTGGTCGGCATTCATTTCTCCTAACCCTTTGTAGCGCTGTAGGAGATAGCCTTTGCCGATTTTTTGGGTCAGTTTGCTTAGTTCATCATCGGTCCAAGCGTATTCGACTACTGCTTTTTTCCCTAACCCTTTTGACACTTTGTACAGAGGCGGCAAAGCAATGTATACTTTCCCCGCTTCGATCAAAGGTTTCATATACCGGTAGAAAAAGGTTAAAAGCAGCACTTGGATGTGCGCCCCATCGGTATCCGCATCGGTCATGATGATCACTTTATCATAGTTGCAGTCTTCAATTGAAAACTCTGGGCCAACACCGGCACCGATAGTATAGATCATCGTATTGATTTCTTCATTTTTCAAAATATCCTGCATCTTGGCTTTTTCAGTATTGATGACTTTGCCTCGCAATGGCAAGATGGCTTGGAACTTGCGGTCTCGTCCTTGCTTTGCTGAACCACCCGCAGAATCCCCCTCCACCAAATACAATTCATTTTTCTTAGGATTACGAGATTGCGCAGGTGTTAATTTACCAGAAAGCAGTGACTCGCCTTTTTTGCGTTTCTTTCCAGTACGGCTTTCTTCTCTCGCCTTTCTGGCAGCTTCACGGGCCTCTCTTGCCTTGATCGCTTTACGAACCAGCATTTGACTCATTTCACTGTTTTCTTGTAGATAATAGCCTAGCTGCTCACCAATCACATTGTCTACCGCATTTCTTGCTAAGGGTGTCCCTAATTTCCCTTTGGTCTGTCCTTCAAATTGCAAAAGATTTTCTGGCACGCGGATCGACAGAACTGCCGCTAACCCTTCACGGAAATCACTGCCTTCAAGGTTCTTATCTTTTTCCTTCAACAAATTGACCTTGCGGGCATACTCATTGAAGGCTTTGGTCATTGACGTCTTCATCCCAACTTCATGGGTACCGCCATCTTTGGTACGTACATTGTTGACAAAGGACAAGACGTTTTCTGAATACCCATCATTGTATTGAAAGGCAAGCTCTACTTCGATGGCTTCTTTCGTGCCAGAAAAATAAACCACTTGGGTCAAGGTATCTTTTTCTTCATTTAAATAATCAACAAATTCTTTGATGCCTTCCTCATATAAAAAGACTTCATGAATCGGTTCTTCCCCACGTTCGTCCGTCAGGGAGATTTTGACCCCTTTCAACAAGAACGCTGATTCTCTCAAACGTTCAGCGAGAATCTCATAGGAGAATTTGGTTGCAGAAAAGATTGTATCATCTGGTTTGAACGTAACGGTTGTTCCCGTTGGTTTACGGGTTTTGCCGATTTTTTTCAAAGTACCTGCTGGTTTCCCGCCGTCTTTGAAGCTCTGTTTGTATTCGATACCGTCTCGAACGATGACCACTTCTAGCCAGCTGGATAAGGCATTTACAACACTGGCACCAACCCCATGAAGGCCGCCAGAAGTTTTGTAGCCGCCTTGGCCAAACTTTCCGCCAGCATGTAACACGGTGAAGATCACTTCAACAGTTGGGATTCCAGATGCATGTGTCCCGACCGGCATTCCCCGACCATTGTCTCGAACACTGATACTATTGTCTTTATGGATCGTAACATCGATTTCATTGCCGTATCCTGAGAGTGCCTCATCAACCGCATTATCGACGATTTCATACACTAAGTGGTGCAAGCCGCGGCTATCGGTCGAGCCGATATACATTCCTGGCCGTTTTCTTACTGCTTCCAAACCCTCTAAGACCTGAATGGAAGCATCATTATATTCTGTGGTTTTCTTTGCCAAACCCACCGCTCCTTTAATCTTGATCAGTCCTTTTCTAATGCTGAAAGGACTGCAAAAAAAATCTTAACACAAAATACGCTTTTTTCAAGCGAACATTTTTCTAAACTATCTTATCCTTTTTCCTTTGTTTGCACAAGCTAGAGTCGCAAAATGGCTTGTTTGTGTTTCACAGCTCTGAGAAAAGCTGTTTTTCTTCTTTGTCTGACCAGCGAAAGATTTTCTTATTGTTGGAAAGGCGTTTTCATGCTAAAATTGCCCTAGCCTTGCAAAGAAAGTTGGTTATTATGAATACGATTCTTTTATTTATTGTTGCTTACCTTTTAGGTTCGATCCCCTCTGGTGTTTGGATTGGCCAACTGTTTTTCAAAAAAGATATTCGCCAATTCGGCAGCGGCAATACGGGAACGACCAATACATTTCGCGTCTTAGGAAAAAAAGCCGGCATCGTTGTTTTATTGATGGATATCTTAAAAGGAACTTTGGCGACCAGCTTGCCAGTCATCTTTGGTCTCCATACTGTCAATCCGCTCTGGTTTGGGGTCTGTGCGATCTTAGGTCATACCTTCCCGATCTTTGCCAAATTTAAAGGCGGCAAAGCAGTGGCGACAAGTGCTGGGATGCTCTTAGGATACAATCCGCTCTTTTTCATTTATTCTTCATTGATTTTCGTTATCTGTCTTTATGTGACAAGTATGGTGAGCCTGACCAGTATGATCGCGGCGTGTTTGATCACCTTATCGACGATCGTCTTGCCTTTTATCGCTCCTGCGATCTTGCCTGAGCAAAATTGGCTGCTGACCTTCATAGCGATCGGCGTAACGATTTTTATCTTTATTCGCCATCGTGAAAACATTACCCGCATCAAAGATGGGACCGAAAGTCGAGTACCCTTTGGACTGAATAAGGGTCAAACGAACAAATAAGCAGAAGCTGAGAAAAGTCATTGCGCTTTTCCCAGCTTCTTTTTTCATACGTTTATTTAACTGTGATGGAGTACTTTGTTTCAAACAGTTCGTCAGGTGGAAGTGCTTGAATCCCCAGCTTTTCTGACAGCTCACCGGAGGCTTCTAGCGTATCTGCGATGCCGCACCATGGTTCAATACATAGAAATGGCGATTTCACTGGATATGTGGACCAAAAACCGACATACGGCATATTATTGTAGCTTAACGTGACACTATGAGGCGATTTTTCACTGCGAATCGAGTAGGAATGTAATCCTTTCGTTTCATAAACTAGCGCATCATTTGCAAACATGTCATGGGTCAAGCGTAGATCCGTATTCGTTTGACCGAGTGTGCGTTGCTCATAATCAATATAGTTGCCTTTTAACGGCAATTTCACCCGTGATTTCTTTGGAGAAAAAGAAAGATAATAGTCTTCAAAAGTCAGCCCTTTTTCAAGTGGGACGTTGAATGCAGGGTGTCCACCAATGGAGAAATAGAGTTCTTTTTGACCGCTATTCTTCACTTGGTATTTGACGACTAAGCCATCACCGCCTAATTCATAACTGACATACAGCTGAAAATCAAACGGATACTTTGCTTTGGTTTCAGTCGAACTTTCTAGTAAAAACAAAGCGTAATCTGTGCGTTGTTCAACGACAGTAAATAACATGTCTCTGGCAAATCCATGACGAGGCAAATGATAACTCTTGCCCTCATGTTGATAGGTGTCCTCTTTTAACGCACCCACGATCGGAAATAAGATCGGTGCATGCTTTCCCCAGTGGTTTGGATCAGCTTGCCAAATATATTCAAGGTCATTGCTCGTATCGACTAAGCTTTGCAGCTCAGCCCCTTTTTCTGCAATTTTTGCTTGCAGATGACCGGCCGTGATGGTAACTGTCATGGTCTCATCTCCTAATATTGATGTTTCGTCAATTCCTCTTTAAAGCGGCTGTTAAGCACTTTTAAATAGGTGCCTTTCATCCCCAAAGAGCGGGATTCAATAATACCGGCAGACTCTAATTTACGCAAAGCGTTCACGATCACCGAACGGGTGATGCCGATACGGTCAGCGATACTTGATGCGGTCAAACGACCTTCGTCTCCTTCTAATGCCTCAAAAATAGCTTGAACAGCTTTTAGCTCACTATAAGAAAGCGTGTTGATCGCCATTTGAACAGCTGTGGTACTGCGAACATCTTCTTCGATACTACGGGATTTTTGGTACAAGAATTGCATACCAACAACCGTCGCACTATATTCCGCTAATACCAAATCATCATCATCAAAGGATGTATCGATTCTGGAAAGAATGATCGTCCCTAAGCGTTCTCCTGCACCGTAGATTGGTACGATGGTTGTTAGTCCGTTGGGATACAGCTCTCGGCCTTCCACAGGAAAAGCCGTCATATCGTCACTGATCGGCACATTGGCTTCTGTGGAAGTCAGGTGATCGACTAAATCTGTATAATTTTTAGGAAACTGTTTTTCGACAAACATTTTTTTGATGCGCTCATTATTGACATCATGGTTCTCAACAAAACCTAACACGCTGCCGTCGACGCTAATAATATACGCATTGCTGTCTAGGATGTTTCCTAAAATGACAGCCATTTTGTCGTAAGGCAAATCAGAAGCTAAATTAAAGGTGTTTTTTTGCTGCAATAATTCGTTGATTTGTCTTGTCTTTTCTAATAATGTTTTCATTGGTCCGCTCCCTTTATAAAATATACCGGCTTAAGTCTTCATCTTTTGCGATTGACGCAAGTTTTTCTTCCACATACGCTTCTGTGATCGTGATTTCACCCATTTGCATCTCAGATGCTTCAAACAATAGATCTTCAAGTAGTTTCTCTAGGATCGTATGCAAACGACGGGCTCCGATATTGTCGGTATCGCGATTCACTTGATACGCGATTTCGGCAATTTTTTCGATGGCTTCCATCGTAAAGACCACTTTGACATTCTCGGTTCCTAACAAGGCAACGTATTGTTTGACTAAGGCATTGTTTGGTTCCGTTAAAATTTTAACAAAGTCTTCCTTCGTCAAGTCATCCAGCTCCACGCGGATCGGGAAACGCCCTTGCAACTCAGGGATCAAATCGCTTGGTTTCGATAGATGGAATGCGCCTGAAGCGATAAAGAGAATATGGTCGGTTTGTAACGTTCCATATTTCGTATTGACTTGTGAGCCTTCAACGATCGGCAAGATATCTCTTTGCACCCCTTCACGAGAAACTTCTCCTGATTGCTGCGATTTCGAAGATACTTTGTCGATTTCATCAAGAAAAATGATGCCGCTAGATTCCGCCAAACGTAATGCTTCGCTATGAATATCCGCGTCGTTGACCAGTTTGGAGGATTCTTCTTGAATTAACAATTCCCGCGCTTCTTTCACGGTTACTGTGCGTTCAATTTTCTTTTGCGGTTTCAATGCACCTAATGTTTCATTCAAATCAATGCCCATTTGTTCTAAGCCATTGTTCATCATTGGCGCTTGATTTTTCGGTTCATCGACTTGGATCGTCACTTCTCGGTTATCCAAAAGGCCTTTTTCTAATTGTTCGAAAATCGCTTGGCGATTGCTGCGAATCTCATCTGTCAATTCTTCTTTTGGTTCTTCTGGTTGTTGTGCGGCGTTGAACATATTCATCATTTGTTCATAAGGATTGGTGTTCTTTTTCTGTTCCTTTTTAATACCAGGAACTAAGACTTTTACTAAACGACGATTGGCTTTTTTCTCCGCTTGGATGCGTACGTTTTTATATTGTTCTTTTTTCACGATTTGGATCGCGTTTTCTACAAGGTCACGAACCATCGATTCTACGTCTCGACCGACATAACCGACTTCTGTGAATTTCGTTGCTTCTAGCTTAACAAAAGGCGCATCAACGATTTTCGCTAACCGTCGCGCAATTTCCGTTTTCCCAACACCCGTTGGTCCAATCATCAAAATATTTTTTGGTGTGACATCTTGCTGCATTTTTTCATCTAATTGCAGTCGGCGGTAACGATTTCTTAATGCAACCGCCACTGATTTTTTGGCATTGGTTTGTCCAACGATGTATTCATCTAATTCTTTCACGATCTCTCGTGGTGATTTGTTTTGGTTTGTCATATCGTCATCCCTCTTTAAAACTCTTCTACAATGATATTGTGATTCGTAAAGACACAAATGTCTGCTGCGATATTCAAGGCACCTTCAGCGATTTCTTTGGCAGATAGTTCACCGCCATAACGTTTCATCGCACGGGCTGCCGCCAAGGCATAGTTTCCACCTGAACCGATAGCTAAAATCCCTTCATCTGGCGAAATGACCTCACCTGTCCCTGAGACTAAGAGCATCTCCTTGTCATTCATGACGATCAGCATCGCCTCTAATTTTTGCATCGATTGCTGCGTCCGCCATTCTTGTGCCAATTCTACTGCAGCTCGTTGCAAGTTTCCGTTGTATTCATTGAGTTTTCCTTCAAATTTTTCTTCCAAGGTAAAGGCATCTGCCACACTACCGGCAAAGCCAACGATCACTTCACCGTTGTAAATTCGACGGACTTTCCGAGCGGTTCCTTTCATAACGACCTGTTCTCCCATCGTTACTTGACCATCACCAGCCATGGCAAACTTGCCATCTTTTTCAACCGCACAGATGGTGGTTGAATGAAATTCTGACTTCATTTACGTTCCTCCTGTACCAATTTTACGCACGTGGATGAAATTGGCGATAATTTTTTTGTAAACTGTCTTTGGTGACATGCGCATAGATCTGTGTCGTAGATAGATTGGCATGCCCCAACAATTCTTGAACGGTCCGCATATCGGCTCCGTTGTTTAATAGATGGGTCGCAAACGTATGCCGCAGCATATGAGGATGGATTTTACTATCTAAACTGCTTTTTCGGATGATTTGATTCAACACATACTCGATCCCTGTTGCAGTGATCCCATCACCTAGATGATTCACGAAGAGGACCTCGTGTTCCTTGTTCTGCTTTTCCATCAGTTGCTTGCGTCCTGAGGAAAGATAGCGCTTGACTGCCGCTTGTGCGTAACTGCCGAAAGGAACATAGCGATCTTTGTTGCCTTTTCCGTGGATCAGCAAAACGCCGCTTTCCCAATCGATCGCGCCCAGCGTCAGACTGCTACACTCGCTGACCCGCAGACCTGAACCATAAAGGACTTCTAACAATGCTTGATTGCGCTGTTGTAATGGCTCATCACCAGCGACACTTTGAAAAAGAGCATCCATTTCCTTTTCATAAAAAAAACGCGGTAATTTAGCGTTTTTCTTTTTTAAATGAATGTAGGCGAAGGGATTCTCTTTGACGATCTCATGCTTGGTTAGAAATTGGTAGAATGAACGCAAGCTAGCCATTTTCCGACTGATGGAATTACGGCTATACCCTCGTTCCGTCAAGTAGCTCAAATAGACACGAACATCACGATACTCCACCGCTAACGGGTCTTCATTGCCAGACTCTTTCAAGAAGTGAAAAAAATCGTTCATATCTTCTTGATACGCTTTTTTTGTCTTTTCCGAATACCCTCTTTCAACAATAAGATAACGAAAAAACTCTTCTTGTAATTGATCCGTTTGCAAAGTAACCCCCCTTTTCATGATTCGAAATAACTTTAGCATAGACCACAAAAAAAAACAAATGAATTGTCAGAATTTAATCAATATTTCAAAGTTTAGACATAATTGTGAAAACTTTCTAAGAATCTTCGTAAGATTCTTATCATTCTTCAGAAAGATCACTCAAAAGAGCCATAAAAACGTACCCGTCCCTTTCTCAAAATAGAGAGGGACTGGTACGTTTCCATTTATTTCCTTTTATTCGATCCGCTCCGTTGTTGGCTGAGGCGAACCATTGCTTTGTGAAACAGCCTGAACTAGCTCTTTGTTTCCTTGTTTTGTGGACATGGTGTCATTGATCAACGCCACTAAGTCTAATCCGGTGGTTTCTTTGATCGTATCAAAGGTTCGAGCTAAGCCAGCTTCTCCCATTGATTGAAGCCCATCGTTGCCGCCAAAGCTGACCACTTTATCGATATTGCTAAGGGGTGCATTGACTTCTTTCGCAATTTCAGGTAGCACTTTGATAAATTCCATCAAAATACCAGCTTCGTTCAGCTTGGTCAAAGCGATCGCCATTTTTTCTCGGCTTTCCGCTTCGGCTTGACCGACTTTTGCGATTCGTTCCGCATCGGCACTACCTAATTTTTCAATTCGTTCCGCTTCCGCTTGTGCAGCTAATTTGACTTTTTCCGCTTCGGCTTGTGCTCGGGCGATTTCACGTGCTTTGTCTGCTAATGCGTTTTGTTCAACGACATATTTATCTGCTTCGGCTTTTTTACGGACAGTTGCATTCAATTCTTTTTCTGTCAATTCCGCTTGTTTCTCTTGAATCTCAATATTTTTTTCTTGCTCGATCAATTGTACTTTCATTTGCTCACCGACCGCGATTTGCTCTGCTTTCGCATCCGCAACTTCACGTTCTTGTTTGTACTGCGCTTGTTTCAACGCCATATCTTTTGTCGCTTCTGCGATTTCTGTTTGGCGACGGATCTCTTCATGCTGTGCCAACTGTTCATTCTCGGCTTGCTTGATCCGCGTTTCTCTTAAGGCATTGGATTCTGCTACTTCAGCATTCTTCTTCACTTCAGCAATCTGGGGACGCCCTAAAGCATCGAGGTACCCATTGCTGTCGCTAACGTCTTTGATCGTAAATGAAACGATCTCCAGCCCCATTTTTTTCAAATCCGTAGAGGCAACTTCTTGTACTTGTTCCGCAAAATCATCGCGGTTTTTGTAGATGGCTTCCACCGTCATCGTTCCTAGAATTGCCCGTAAGTGACCTTCTAAGACTTCTTGCGCTTCATCTTCCAGTTCACCAGTGGATTTGCCTAAATATTGTTCAGCGGCTGTCTTGATCGACTCGGTACTGTTGCCGACTTTCACTAATACCGTGGCACTGGCTTTGATCGGTACGCCTTGTTCTGTATAAACTTCTGGTGTCCCAATCTCTAACTTGTGGGTCAGTAAACTTAATTTATGTGCCTTTTGAACAATAGGAATCACAAACGTCCCACTGTTTTTTAAAATCTTGATGCCTTCTTTTCCTAAAAACGACCCCGTGACGATCAACGCTTCATCGGGTTTTCCGATTCGGTAGCGTATCATCAAAAAGGCGATCAATAAAACTACGAGGACAACGCCCCATAAAATCGGATTACTTAAAAAATCAACTGCTGATCCTGTATCCACCATAACCTAACACTTCCTATTCTATAAAATTTTTACTTTCAACCACCAACGCGATCCCTTTTTTATCAAAATCGACAATGATGACTTTGGTGCCGACTGGCAATCGAACATTGTTTTCACGATCTTCTTCTCGAAAAAAACGAGCAGGATAAACAGAACGTGCACCTTGACTCCCTATTTCCATGACTTCGCCGATTGTATCTCCGACAATCTTTTCCGTCAGTTCGCCGATCACAAACTCATTGCGGCTAATGACATTGCTGCGGTTTTTGTCTGTGATACGATTGTAGAGCCACATAAAGGGCCCCAACAGCAAACTAAATGCAACAAAGACAACGAAAATGACCCCGACCAAGAGGATCAGCCAACCTAAAAATTGGATCACTGTAGGAAAACGCTGTAAATAGTTTTGAATCAAATGAATCCATTCTCCGATCACCATCTTCACCACCTTCTGTCATTGTTACTGTCTATCATAAGTCACCTTGATTAAAGTTTCAAGACAAATTAAAAAAAAACTTTCTCACCAATTATCAGTAAGAAAGTTTTCGATCATCGTGCTTATAATTGTTCCTTGGCTTTTTCTAAAGCAGCTAACGCTCGATTTGCCAATGCTTCATAACGGGATTTCTTGTCTCTGATTCGCTCTGGAAGTTCTGGCAACAACCCAAAGTTTGCATTCATTGGTTGGAAGTGTTTGCCTTCAGCATGGGTGATATAATACGCCATACTACCAATCGTCGTTTCTTGTGGCATAATGATCGGTGCTTCGCCTTTTGCAAGTTTGGCAGCGTTGATGCCAGCCATCAACCCGCTGGCTGCACTTTCCACATACCCTTCGACCCCTGTCATTTGTCCAGCAAAAAAGAGGTCCTCACGTTTTTTCGATTGATAGGTTTGTTGCAAAAGCTCAGGTGAATTCATAAAACTATTCCGATGCATCACGCCATAGCGCACAAATTCAGCCTCTTCCAAGCCAGGGATCATCCGGAATACCCGTTTTTGTTCGCCCCATTTCAAATGTGTTTGAAAGCCAACGATGTTGTAAAGAGAAGCCGCCGCATTGTCTTGACGCAGCTGAATCACTGCGTAAGGACGCTTGCCAGTTTTCGGATCTTCTAACCCAACTGGTTTCATCGGACCAAACAACATGGTTTTCGGACCACGACCAGCCATGACTTCGATCGGCATACACCCTTCAAAGAATTTTTCTTTTTCGAATTCTTTCAAAGGAGCCACCTCTGCATTGACCAAGGCCTCACGAAACGCATAAAACTCCTCTTCATTCATCGGACAGTTCAGATAGGCTGCTTCACCTTTATCGTAACGAGATTTCAAATAAACTTTATCCATATTGATGGTTGATTTGTCAACGATTGGTGCTGCGGCATCATAGAAATAAAATCCTTCAGATCCGTTAAACGCTTGGATCGCTTTTGAGAGCGGTTCAGAAGTCAATGGACCTGTTGCGATCACAGTGATGCCTTCTGGAATTTCAGTGATCTCCTCTTCGATGACTGTAACTAAAGGATGCTCCTTGACACGTTTGGTGACCAACTCTGAAAAATCATCGCGATCCACAGCTAAGGCACCACCTGCTGGAACCGCTGTTTTGTCTGCAGAAGTGATAATCACTGAATCCAAGCGACGCATTTCTTCTTTCAAGACACCGACCGCATTCGTTAAATTGTTGCCTCGTAGTGAATTGGTACAAACAAGCTCGGCAAAATTATTTGTGTGATGGGCTTCTGTCGACTTCTTAGGACGCATTTCATAAAGATTTACTGCGACACCTGCTTGCGCTGCTTGCCACGCAGCCTCGCTTCCGGCTAAACCGGCACCAATAACATTGATTTCTTTCATAGTGCTCTCCTTTTATTTCAAAAGCTCGTCTCTTTTCATAAGAAACAGCTTGTATTAATCAAAAGGACCGGCGCTTTCTTTTGTCAGCCAACGATGAGGCTGACCGTTCAAGAGAATACGCCGATTCTTTTTTAACAGGATATCCTGCTAGTTATTTTTGCACATTTTCTTCATAGTCGCCTTTGACACAAACGACTTGTTTCCCGCCTTTGACTTTCTTTTCGACTAAATAATTATCACACTTCGGACAATTACGACCCACTGGTTTGTCCCAAGAAGTAAAGTCACATTCAGGGTAGCGGGTACAACCATAAAACAACCGGTTTTTCTTCGATTTGCGTTCAACGACTTGCCCTTGATGACAGACAGGGCACTCAACGCCGATTTCTTTCACGATTGGTTTTGTGTTGCGGCAATCTGGGAAATTACTGCAAGCATAAAACTTTCCGTAGCGGCCTAATTTGATCACCATCGGATGACCACAAAGATCGCAATCAAAGCCTGCAGGTTCATCTTTGATTTGAATTTTTTCGATACTTTCTTCTGCAGTTGTCAATTCTTTTTCAAATGGGCGATAAAACTGATCGACAACTTTGACCCATTCTTCTTTCCCAGCTTCAATGCTATCCAAGCTATTTTCCATTTCAGCAGTAAAATGCATATCAACAATTTGCGGGAAGAATTCCTCGATCAACGAATTGACGATCTCACCAAGTTCAGTTGGCTCAAAACGTTTTTGCGTCAGTTTCACATAATAACGCCGCTGAATGGTTTCTAACGTCGGTGCATAGGTTGAAGGACGACCCACACCGTTTTCCTCAAGGGTTTTGATCAACGTTGCTTCGCTGTAACGAGCAGGTGGTTGGGTGAAATGCTGTTTCGGTTCGATCGATACGGATTGAACGACATCTCCTTCGACTAACTCTGGCAAGATGTTCTCTTTGTCTTCTTTGCCATCATCGCGACCTTCCACATAGACCTGCATAAATCCTTTGAATTTGATCTTTGAACCATTGGCAATAAAGATGACACCATTTTGATCCAAAGTAACTTTCATCGTATCCAAAATAGCAGGCGTCATTTGACTAGCCACAAAGCGAGACCAGATCAAGCGATACAATTTTAATTGGTCTTTGTCTAAGAATTTCTCCATGGCTTCTGGCGTACGCAAAACACTGGTCGGTCTTACCGCTTCATGGGCATCCTGTGCCCCTTGTGCATTGGCGCGTTTTTTGCCACCGTGAGCGGAGAACTCTGACCCATAGGTGTTTTCGATAAATTCGGCTGCTTCCCCTTTGGCTGTGTCAGCGATTCGCGTCGAGTCGGTACGCATATAGGTAATCAAACCGACAGTCCCTTGTTTGCCAAGGGCGATCCCTTCATAGAGCTGCTGTGCGACCATCATGGTTTTCCGTGTTCGAAAATTCAGTTTGCGGGCTGCTTCTTGTTGCAAACTACTGGTGGTAAATGGTGCAGATGGATTCCGTTTGCGTTCTTTCTTTTCAACCTTTGTCACTTGAAAGTCTTTACCAGAAAGGCGATCGGTGACTTCTTTAATACTTTCAGCATTCGGTAATTTTTTCTTTTTGCCATCTAAGCCCCAAAAATTGGCTTTGAATTTCTTCGTGGCTTTTTTAAAGTTTCCATCAATGCTCCAATATTCTTCAGGAACAAAATCACGGATCTCTTTTTCACGATCAATAATGATCTTAAGCGCCACCGATTGAACACGTCCAGCACTTAACCCTTTTTTGACTTTGCGCCAAAGGATCGGACTCAATGAATACCCGACTAATCGGTCTAAGATCCGCCGTGCTTGTTGAGCATCGACGAGATCCACATCGATCGTTCTTGGCTCTTTGAAGGCTGCTTTGACCGCATCTTTAGTGATTTCATTAAAGACGACACGATTTTTATCTTTTAAATCTAGTCCAAGTAGAAAAGCTAAATGCCAAGCAATGGCTTCTCCTTCTCTATCCGGGTCACTTGCGAGGTAGACTTTTTCAGCTTTTTTCGCAGCAGAACGGAGACTTTTGATCACGTCACCTTTTCCACGGATCGAAATGTAATGAGGCTCATAATCATTTTCGACATCGATCCCCATCTTACTTTTAGGGAGATCACGAATATGACCGACACTTGCGACGACTTTGTAATTTCGTCCAAGGTATTTTTCAATGGTTTTCGCCTTTGCTGGCGATTCCACGATTACTAAATATTTATATGCCATATAAAGAATGGCTCCTTCCTGAATTTTTCCTACTATTATATTCTATCAATCAGTGAACCTATCGTATGCAGATGAAACATACAAATCGTAGCTTATCATAGCTTTCAAGAAAAGGTTTGTCAAGGAAGGTTGATTGGAAAAATCAAAAAAAGGCTAACTCTTGTAAAATATCCGACACGCTAATCGTACATTTTGCACCATCTTGAATCAAGCGGTGACAACCTTTTGACTGATCCGAAATCATTTCACCAGGCACTGCAAAAACTTCTCGTCCGTTTTCCATCGCTAACTGTGCCGTAATCAAAGAACCGCTTCTTTCCTTGGCTTCAATTACGCAGACCCCTTTTGAGATCCCAGCAATAATGCGATTGCGCAGCGGAAAGTGGTATCTTTGCGGTTTGGTATCGTGGGGATATTCGCTTAGCACCAGATGTTCTTGACGGATCTGCTGGAACAAACGGTAGGAAGATGACGGATAACAATGGTCCATCCCAGAAGCAATCACAGCAATGGTTTGTCCACGATTTCTGATGGCTGATTCATGGGCAAAGCTGTCGACACCATTGGCCAATCCGCTAACGATGGTATAATTTTCCGTCACTAGAGGTGGAATCAGCTTTTCGCAAACTTTTCGTGCGTATAAGGACGCCGTTCTTGCACCAACAAAGCCAATCATGGTCGTTTGTAGCAATTGCAGATTCCCTTCATAAAAAAGCATCAATGGCGGGTCCGCGATTTGTCGTAAAAGCATCGGATACTCCGCCGAGAAGAAAGTGAGGTAGTTTTGTGCGCCCATCTTTTGTGCGATGTGTTCGTCCGTCAATCGCTCCCATGATCGCCGAAAAACCGTACGGTGCTGTGGAAGGACCCCGATGGCAATCATCTCTTCCAGCGAACAATTCATCTCTTTTGTTTCCAACCAATGCCAAATGATCTTCCAACAACCTTGCAGACCAATTCCCTGACAGTAGTACAGTTTTATCAACTGTTTTTCAAAATCTGTTGCTTGTTGATACTTCATAAACAAAGCCCTCTTTTCTTAGTAATCTTACTTATAAGATTCGCTAAAAAAAGAGGGATGGATGAAATTTATAGATATTGTTTTACTGGCGCAAATGTTTTTCGATGAATAGGACAGATTCCGTGGGCAGCTAGCCCTTCTAAATGGACTTTGGTTCCATACCCAGCATTTTGATCAAACCCATAAAAAGGATAGACTTCATGAAAATCTTTCATTAAGTTGTCTCGATATACCTTGGCGATGATACTTGCTGCGGCAATGGAAATGGAACGGGCATCTCCTTTGATCAAGCTTTGTTGAGGGATTTCCGTATCGATCGTCATCGCATCGATCAGTAAATACTCGGGCTTGACTGCTAAGTCGATCAAGGCTTCTTTCATTGCTAGACGACTGGCTTGATAGATATTGATCCGATCGATCTCTTCTGGACTGACCACACCGATACCGACAGCAACGGCTTTGTTTTGAATTTCGATAAACAGCTCTTCTCTTTTCTTGGCAGAAAGCTGTTTGGAATCATTTAGACCTAAGATCTGACATTCCTTAGGCAAGATGACCGCAGCTGACACAACGGGTCCTGCTAATGGTCCGCGCCCCACTTCATCTAAACCAGCAATAAAACGGGCGCCTTGCTGAAATGCTTCGTTTTCAAAACGCATCATTTCTTCGTATTTTTCCTGCAATAGCTGGTGTTTCACTCGCTGTTTCTCATATTGTTGCAGCAGCTTTTGGACCCCCGCTCGTTCATCTGCTTGCAGCGCCTGCAAATACGCTTGGTCATTGAAAGCTGGATCAAATAATCGCTCTTTGATTGTCTTAATCGGTTGTTTCATCTTGGCTTTCCATTTCCTCCACTCGATCTAGTGTATATCGGCCCAATTTCCCTTGCCGAATGTCGAAGACAACGAGTTCGCTTCCTCGATCGTAATTGTCTTTATAGCCACGTTTTTCCGTGATTTTCATCAACAGATCGGGCGCTAACAACGCCTCTTCTTCCGCTTTTAGTTGGTAACGATTCGCGATTCTTTCAGGATAATAGCGGGCAAAAAAATCAAGACCATACAATGCAATATCATCCAAATGGATCAGCTGGTCTTTGATCGCTCCGGTCAATGCCAACTTCTTGCCGATCTCAGGATCTTCAAATTTTGGCCATAAGATCCCAGGCGTATCTAGAAGCTCTAGATCAGTCCCAAAACGCAGCCATTGCTGCCCTTTCGTCACGCCGGGTTTATTGCCCGTCTGAGCGATTTTCTTCCCTACTAAGCGGTTCATCAAGGTCGATTTTCCGACATTCGGGATGCCGATCACCATTGCTCGAATCGCACGAGGCTTCAAGCCTCTCGCTTTGTCGCGAGCAATTTTTTCCTTCAAGACTTGTTTTGCTGTAGGAACAATGGCTTTAACCCCTTGATTGTCTTGGGCGTTGATTGCCAGTGCTAGATAGCCTTGTGCTTGGAAATAATGCTCCCATTTTTTGGTTTGAACGGGATCTGCGAGATCCGCTTTATTGATCAAGATCAATCGTGGTTTTTGTTGTAATAATTGATCTAACATCGGATTGCGGGATGAAATCGGCAAGCGTGCGTCCACGAGTTCAAAAACGATATCCACGAACTTTAATTTTTCACTTACTTCACGTCTGGCTTTCGCCATATGGCCTGGAAACCATTGAATGGTCATTTGAACGTTTTCCTCCTTGGTACTTCTTCGAATTGATAAAAAAGACAGTCGTTTTTATATTCGTGTAGTCTATAGGTGACAAGAACGAAGGCTACTTGCTTTTTTTGAGTCTGAGAAACCCAGCAGTGCAGCAAACTAGCTGAACTGTTTGCGGATCAAGGTTCTTTTTCCAACCTGATGCATAGGAAAAGCTTCGAGCGCGTTTGTTTCAACGCTCCTTGACTTTTAATTTTGGGGAAGTGGTTGAATGAAGCATCCTTACCGCTTTATTTTGGTTTTTCCTAACACACTCACAATAGTCTGACTGCTTTTTTGCTATCTTTTATCTTAGTTATTGTACCATATTTCACACGACATGTTTCATTCTGACTAAGGTTAAAAAGTCATTTTCTTCTACTTAGTGAGAAAAACGAACGATCCTTACTTTTCATCAATGGAAGTATTCGAATGAAGACGTTTTTTCCGCTGAATCCTGTTACTAATCAACAAGAGGAGGATAAGAACAGTGATCACGCCTAGCATCAATCCTACTTTTTGCTGCTGTGCTTTTTTGGCGGCGGCTGTTTCTTTTTCTTCAACATAAGGAATTCTTTTGCCCCGTACCAATAAACGATGGCTATTGACCATATAGGGGGTACAGGTCAACAGCGTGACGTAATCGCTGCCTTTCACAATTTTTAATGCCTGAGTATCATCAGGGTCGACCGTTTTTATCTGATCTACTTGATACGCCAATGTATCATCAAACGTTTCGATATAAAACTCATCACCGATCTGCAGCTTAGGCAGATCAGTAAAGAGCGTTGCACTCGTTAACCCACGGTGCCCACAAAGAACCGCATGGGTATCTTCACCACCTATTGGATACGAAGCGCCCTCCAATAATGTTGCGTCTCTTTTTAACAACGTATCGGTGGTTTGATCAAAAATCGGGAGAGCGACACCAATTACGGGGATATTTAAAACGCCGATCGTATGTCGTTCATAGTAATCAGGTGTATCAACTGATTCTGAGTCCCTTGTTTCTGATAAATCTTGCGTTTCTTTGATTCCAGGATTGCTGGGCTGCTGTGCCAGCTCTTGATTTGCTCGTTCCAACTGGTTCCTTTTTTGTTGTTTTTCTATTTCACTCATTTTTTTGGCTTGGCTCTGGTAGAAACTGATCAACTGTTGATCCAAAAACGTGTTGAGCTGATTACTTACAAAAGGATAACTGATGATCAAAACCCCTAGCAGCAGCAGAACACCCATCAGAAAATCCAATAAAGTTACTTTTCTAGTTGGTGCTTTTGCGCCATTTCTTCGTCTGATACTCATCGTGCTTTTTCATCTCATTTACTTACCCTTTCCGTTTTACAAAATAACCCCTGCTAAACCAACGATCACCACTCTGATTGCGCCCATTAGATACGTGCCGACACCACCAGTTGCTGGTAAGGTTCCTTTGCGGCGGTTAGGAACTTTTTCGGGCTCTCCCAATTGCTCTTTCGTTCCATAAGACGTTTCATGGACTTCAAAAGCGATGCGATTTGTTAGCAGCACGTAATTTTTCGGTGCTTTTACTTCTTCCAAATAGTACGTGCCAAATTTCAACCCGATGATATCAACCAATCCATCTGTTCCTGTGGTAAATTTCGTCGCTTAATCCGCTGTTTGCACCCAAGATACCTGTTTGGTTCCCTCTTCGATTTTCAAGTAGTTGGCATCATCACGGTCTTGATCCCGTACAACAAAAACTGCATCTGCCAGCGCTTCGGTAGCGGTCACAGCCCCATCGACTTTTAAGAAGCGTTTGCCCCCTGTCAAAACTTCCACGCTTGGCGGCGTTTGATCCGTCATGAAATCTGTTTCTACATTTGCTTCATTCTTAAAGCCATTGATAGGCATAGCCTGTTCATTTAAATACATATAATACACAAAGCGCAATTGATTTCCCGGCGTTAGTTGCGGCACAAATTCTGGATTGATGATTACCGTAAAGCCATGCTCTTTTTCCGCTACTTGATAGTTCGTTGAATCGATTTTCTTTTCTCCATCATACAACGCATAGCCAGTTTCTCCCTCTGCTGTGTTTTCAAAAGTCAACGCTGGATCGTGCGCATCGATCAATTGGAAATGTTTGTATTTGTTTTCTGCTCCTACTTTGTCTTGGATACCTAATGGGATATTGACCGTTAGGTGATATTGAATTCTTTCGCCGATTCCCACGTCTTTGCCGTCTAATTGTGGTGTTGTTTTGGTAACATTTGTCGTGTCATTCTTGACTGTTAACTCAACCGTGACGTCATTGCCTGCTGCGATCGAAAAATCCTTGATGGTTTCTTGCTCGATCAAGGCGGCTTGACTTGGGGCTTTCGTTTCTTCTAATTGATAGGTGCCTGCTTCTAACTGCTCAACTTTTAACTGTCCTTTTTGGTTTTCTTCAACATCGATGGTCGTTTCTCCAGCAGCATATTGTTTACCTGTTAAAAAGCGGTACGCTGCTTGTTTGTCAGTCGTCCACGTATAAAGTCCATCGGCTGCACTTAAAATATATTTCTTGGTCTGTTGGTTTCCTTCTTGCTTTGAGATGACAAATTCCGCATCATTCAGTGGTTCGTTTTCCCCCGTTCCTCGTTTATTCACAAGGAGCGTTCCTTCATTTGTGACAGTATTTTTTGGATAAAGATGAATCGTGTCTAATTCTTCTTCCCCGTAAGCATACGACCCGTCTGCTTGTTGGATCATTTCGTAAACAGGAAAGGCGATCACCATGTTCTCAGCAGTGGTAACACCGTCTTTAGGGTCTTCTACAATGGTGTAAACTGCATCCCGATCGGCTTGTTTTTTCGGCAATTCAAAAACCAAATCACCGGCTGCATCTGTTTTCCCGCTAGCTACAGGGGAACCAGGCGTCAAGGTTTGGACTTGACGCTTCGCTTCTTCAACGGATGCCCCTGCAGATCGTTTTTCATAAAATGCTGTGGTCACATCATAGACAGAAAAAGTGACATCGGCTAAGCCTTGGTATTGATCAAACTCTGCCATCTCAGTCCCACTATTTTGAATCAATGAACCTGGCAGATTGACCATTTTCTTTTTATGCAGATGGACCTGTGCCAAATTGCTCTCTGCGGATACTTGCTGATTTTTCGTTCCAAAAAAGACAAATGGCAGAAGTAAAAATAGGAGACAAACCATTTTCGTATGATTAAAAATCTTTTTCATTGTTCTTTCCTCTCTTCTATGTTTGATATGTTTGATATTTTCGTTTATTTCACGAATGGTCAAACTACTTTAATGAAGGCTTATCTTTGCGCGTAACGTACAGATAGCTACCTGTTAAAAGGACTAGTAGACCTGCTGAAAGAATCGCCAGCCACCCATGCCAATTCCCTCCTGTTTCAGGAAGAGACACTTTTACTTGATTGGTGACGATCAATTCTATTTGATTGTTCTTTTCTCCAGAAACAAGAAGATTCGGCTGCAATTTTTCGTCAATCAAGACACTGCCATCCTCTTCGATCCTGATTTTCACAGGTGCTGTTAAACCAGTATAGCCTGTAGGCGTAACAATTTCTTCTAAGGTATAGCTGCCTGGTGTTAGATCATGGAAATGAAATACCGCTAGCGATTCTTGGGATTCTGGTAATTCTATCGTCTGACCGTTTCCGCTTAAGCGGAATTTGGCTCCCTCAAGCGCTTGTCCCAGTTCATCCTGTTTATTGACCACCAAATCAAAAGGTTTTAACTGATTGCCATGGGTAAGAGTCCAACAGTTGGCATCTGCAGCGACGTTTTCCCCTTGATACTGGATCTTTCCGTCTGAACCAACGACAAACTCATAATCACCAGCAATCGTATCGTATCCAAGCGGACCAGCTGTTTCTGAGATGCGATAAGCGCCCGGCTCAAGGATCGTAAATTCAGCCATCCCCACGTCATTCGATGTTTCTGAGGCAATTTCTTGATAATCCCCCGCTGCTGTTTTTTGTTGCAGAGAAAAGACAGCCCCAGCTAACAGTACTTGCTGCTCTTTTTGTACCGTATATTTTCGAATAGCAACTGGAATTTCTGTAAACGGATTGGTGATCTCCAGCGTAATCGTATGATCCTCCACTGTGACGGATTGCCCATCGATCGTCGTATTCCCTTGCGCATCGATATGAATTAGCCACTCTGTCTGCTTAGACAAATGATGTCCCGCCGGTGCAGTGACTTCCTCCAAACGATAGGTCTGATCTTTTTGCAACACAGTATCTGCTGGCAGCCCATACGTTCCATCCCCTTGATCCACAAGGGTCACTGTCTCCCCTGCCCCCGTTAATTCAAAAACGGCACCTGTCAGCTTCACCTCTCCTACAGCGGATTTTTTGATCAGGTTTAATGCCAAGGGCACAAACGCCTTTGTGTTTTTCCATGTATAAGCGTCCACTTTTGTCGCTTCATAACCTGCCACTGCTCGTTCATTTGTGACTTGATAATCAAAAGTTTCTCCTTGATTGTTATACAGCGGCAGTAAACGGGTTTCTTCGTACTCCGGCCCATCCTTTTCAGAAAGCGCGTAAACCTTGCTTCGTTCCCAAGTTGTCTGATCTTGGGCATCGGTCTCAGTAAGTTTGAGATACCCTGTTTGCCAGCTATTCTCATTGCTGACAGGACTCCTGCTTATTTCAAAATAGATCGTTTCGGGACGACTGGAGGTATCGCCATCGTATTCTTCCCAGTGCTTTTTGATCGTCACCTCCTTCCCAGGTGCTTTGGCGGATGGCACACCAAACAATGCCTTTTGATCGGACTGATGATTCGGATAAAATACCGTTTCGCCATTCATTTGATACCAAGTATCTGGTTTAAAATCCGCTGCTTCTGTTTGAATCCGCACTTGATAATGAATTTGCAGTTCTTGTCCTTCGCCTAAATAAAGACCAGAAGCATGGATTGTATTGTCAGACATCGAAATGTCAGGCTGCACCGTTAGAGCAGTCGACCCGACACTCTTGGCAGACAAGCTATTTTCTTCGTAGACAAATGGCTGCGAAATGGGGTCAGTAATCTCGCCATCGGTGACTGTTGCCGAAATGTGAAGGGCTTTTTTCTCGAGATAGTCGGCAATATCCGCTGCTTCATTCGCTGACTCATAATAAAGATGGCCGTCTTCATCAGCAGAAACCATCTGTCTCATTTTTTTCTCGACATCGGCCTTTGTATACCCAGCCGTTTGATCTCCTTGCAGTTGAATCCCCAACCCATGAATCTCGATACCACGTTCTTTTAACGCCATCGCTTCACCAATCGTGGCGATAAAGGTATTGTTGATCCATTTATAATTGTTCTGTTGATCAAACGCAAAATAGCCATTGTAGAGAAACGATGTATTCATCGGCTGGTCTTGAGTAAGAGAAAAGGCGGTTCCATAATAACTGCCGTCTGCCTGTGTATGCACTTTAGACACATGATAACTGTAAGTAGGAACGCCATCCGTTAGCAAAACGATGACTTTCTTATGTCCATTTTGCGTCGATAGCATATCCCCTGCTTGACGTAGCCCCCTTTGTGTAAAGGTTCCCCCAGCTGCTGTTTCTGGCGTCATCGATCGGATCGTCTCTTTGACTTCAGAAAATTTTCCTAATTGGCAGGTTTTGTTTTGATAATTGCTGCCATCACTGGAATAACCGACATAGCCCATGTAGACACTATCCTGAATGCCGCTTCCTTCAATTTGATTCAAAAAGCGATCCACGCCTTTTTTCACTTCTGTGATCCGTCCCATCTCATTCATACTGCCTGACCAATCCACTACCAACACGACATCGATGGGATCAATTTGACGTTGAACATTCCCTCGTACATTTAGGTAGACATCAAATAGTCCTGGGGTATTCGTCTCTTTGGCAAATTTTCGTAGCGCGAAATCTGCTTCGTCTCCTACACCACCATATTCAATATATGAATGGGTCAAATTTGCTGGATTGCCATTCCATGTAGTTATGCCGTCCCACGTTTCGCCTGCATCCTTGTTCCCCTGATGATTTAAGACGTTACTGTTTTCATCAGTTTTCCAGTTCGCCACAGGATACGTCCCGCTTTGGTCTGTCGTATAATCTGGTTCAATCGAAGCAAAAGCCTGTGAAACGGTCGTTTTTTGATAAAGATGTTCTTGTTTAAATGGTTCAATGAGCGTTTCCTCTTCAGAAGCACTTGTCGCTGTTCCTGTCTCGTTTGTCTCTTCCTTCGTTTCTTCGTTCGAAACTTCTTTTGAACTTTCAGTCGACGCTTGCTCCGAGGTCGACTCACTCACGGCTTCTGAAGAGGATCCAGTGCCAGAATTGACTTCTGACGTTTCTGAAGAAGCAGAATTTGTGGCAAGTGGGATTTCAAAAACTGATTCATTCAAAGACAGTAGGTTGTACGATTCTTCACGTTCCTTGTCATATTCTTCGATCTGAATCATCAATTTTAGCTTTTTCGTTTCTTCAGGCAGCTGAAAGATTAGTTCTTGTTCCGTTGGTGTTTGCAAGAAAGCTTGGGTTGTAAGCCAAGACTGTGCGGAATCATCCTTGACTTGAGTCATCTCTTCATTGCTTGTTTTTAATAACGACTGTTCCTTCGTTTCATCGATCGCGTATAGTTGTACCCAGAGACGCTGCTGTTTGTTTTTTTGCGGTAGTTGATAGCATAAAGAAAATTGATGGTCCTTTTGGTGACCAGTCAGTTTGATCTGCTTCGTTTCAGCAATAGTGATCGTATGTTCTTCTTGTGCACTTGCAGTCCCGTTTGTTTGCAAACTCGAATAAATGAAAAATAGTATCCCCCCTAACCTACAGAAAATGAAAGAGAACCAGTGGTGTCTCTTTGTCAAAAACATAAAAAGACCTCCTTGTATATTAGAGTTAGGGTTTTAACCTTCCGGTTTTGATTGGATAACCCTATGAACCATCGTTATTTTAATTTGGTATTAACTCATTCATTTTGAGATAATATATTTATTGGATTGAGAGGCTATGCCGTTGCCTCTTTGAGTTTTGAAGCTCGTAATCGAAAGACTGGCACCTCTCTCTGATAAGTGGATTACGTATGAGTTAGATGTTGAAAGTTTTTGCTTTACTCCGTATCTCGTACAAGGTAGTGACGCTTTTCAGTTGAGCGGGTTTCAATCCAAAATATTTTTTTAGAAAGGTCAAATGTATGTACTTCTTAGGAATTGATATCGGCAAGCGAACTCACGTGGCTTCTTTAATGAGTGAAGAAGGTAAAGTGATCCTAAAAGGTTTTTCTTTCCCTAACACTACTGAAGGAGCTGATTCCCTGATTGAGCGGCTTTCAAAATATTCAGAGACTCCCGCTGACTTTATTGTCGGAATGGAAGCTACGGGTCATTATTGGCTCTCCATCTTTTCATACCTCCACGAATCAGACTTTTTGATTCACGTTGTGAATCCTCTTCAAACCGATGGCTGGCGCAAAGGAACAGAAATCAGAAAACGAAAAAATGATATTATTGATTCTGTTTTGATTGCTGACTTGATGCGTTATGGTTCCTTTGTAGAAACAGTATTGTCTGATGAAAATGTTTTTTCGTTAAAACAACTTTCACGTTACCGAACCTATTTAGTAGGTACCGCAAGCGACTTCAAACGAAAAATCATAGCTGTACTAGATCAAGTGTTTCCTGAATATGCATCAATTTTTTCTAAACAAGGTATTTTCGGAAAAGCGTCTAAAGAGTTATTGCTTGAGTTTAGTTCTCCTATAGAGCTAGAAGAAATTTCGGCAGAAACGTTGGCTCAATACTTAGCTGAGTTAAGCAGGAACCGAATAAAGCCAGAGAAAGCAGATCAATTGAAGCAAGCAGCTTCTAACTCCTTTGGAGTGAAATTTGCTCAAGAAGCTTTTACATTTCAATTACGCTCCATGATTGAACAATTGAAATTCATCGAAAGCCAAGTAAAAGAAACTGAAAAAGAAATTAAGCGCATAATGAGTAATTTAGACTCTGTTATTCTCACAATCCCTGGAATCGGCCCTATAAATGGCGCGACAATTCTTGGTGAAATTGGAGACATTCGCAAATTTTCTAATCCGAAAAAACTGGTTGCTTATGCTGGCATAGACGCGTCTGTGTCCCAATCTGGGCAATACGAAGCAACACATAATGTTATGAGCAAGCGTGGATCTCCATACTTACGAAAAGCCTTGTTTTCAGCTGCTCTAGTTGCTTCTCAATGTGATCCTGTTTTTCGCGCGTTTTATCAGAAAAAAATTTCTGAGGGAAAGCATCATCTGACGGCCTTAGGTGCTGTTTCTCGTAAGCTTTGTTATGTGATTCATGCTATTTTAACTAAAAATGAACCTTATAAGATTGTTTCCGATTAGCTATTGAACAATCAAAAAAATCTAATAGTGAAAGGTCTATTTGTTGTACTCATTTTTTGGACTTAACTGTTATAAAATATTTTTTTGATTTAGCTAATTTTCACTTGACTCTATATAGTTAGTCTTTCAAAGAATCAAAAATTACAAGCTGATCATACAAGAAAGAAGCAAAAGACACCTCTTTTTTTTATTTTCTGAAAAATAGAACTAATTGGCACACCTGTAGTTATTCATAAGAAAAAAAAGTTGGTTATTTTAAAGTTAATTCATTATCGATATGTTATTTAATAATGTAAAAAAACTATCGTTTTTCACCTGCGATTTCTATTTTTGTTCTTTATGAGACAGTTCTATGAAAAATTTGTCTCAATTTTTCTAAAAAAAAGCAAAAGTTTTGAGACGTGTCTTTACACCGTTATATAAATACGTTATTAATAAAACAAGAAGGTGATCATTTGATTGAAAAAATACTCTTAGATACCCGAGCGTTAGACAAAATCGGACTCTACGGAAAACTATTATCAATTGCTCCGGGTGAATACAACCTAGAGTTCGTGAAAAATCTGACCCACTTAAGTGCAACACGATTGAAAAGTTTACTTTCCTCGATCCAAATCGACTTGCAAAACCTCTCTCCAGTAAATCTTTCATTACATAAAAACACCCTGAATCTTCCTAAAAATTTGATTGAATACAACCAATATCAGCAATTTTTAGCGCAAGAAAGCATTTCTTACAAATTATTGTTAAGCATCTTGACCAATCAAGATGAAAGTTTACTGGCATTTTGCCAAAGAAACTATATCAGTCGTTCGACTTGCTTTCGGCAAACAAAGAAGCTGCAAGACCATTTGAAAGAATTCAACGTGACGTTAAATCAGTCCGCTATGGCAATTACAAGTTCGGAGATGGTGATTCGCATCTTATTGTTTAATTTTATCTGGCACATTTCTTTAGGAGATAGTTTGGCGAGGGCATTTGATCAAGAGATCGAAGAACTTTTTGTGACTTATGAAGGAACGAAGTACAAAAGCAAGTATGAGATTGGCAAAAAAGAAGCCTTGCTTCATTGCAAAATCTGTCTATTTCGTATCAAGAATGGTCACGCGACAAATCTTTATCAGTTAACGAACCAGTCCTTTATTCCCAGTGGTGAAAATCTTGATTTCTTTTCAGCGTTTTTTGAAATCATTGATTCAGCGATAGATATTCTTGAGATCAATGCTTTGTTTTTCCTTTTTTATTACTGGCCGATGCTAACTTCAGCGGCAGACGTGCGCCTTCCGATCATTCAAGACTGTTACAAGCATGAAAAATCGGAGTTAAAGGAACTGATGGCTGAATTTGAAGCACACTGCCAAAAATTTCTCTGTGATTTTGATTTCGACCATCAATCGTTTCTTTATATGAATACATATCTTACATTGCTGAAGTTCTGCATATTCAAGCAAAAAGTCCCTCTTTTAAATTTTTTCGAAACAACTGTAATCAAAGATAAGTACCCATTACATACGATTTTGACAAATACGATTCAGAGTTTTTGGCGTAAAATAGCAAACCGCAAAGGCTACGAGTGGTTAAAAGCCTGTTATACGGATCTTGCTTTTTATCAAGCGTGTTTGCTTTACCCCATTTACATCGAAAAGGAACAGAAATATAAGCTTAAAGTTGCTTTTGTCTATGTATCCAATTACTTGGTCTCAATGGAAGTGTTTAATATATGTGAACGATTGCCCTATGTTGAAATTGAAAGGATCACGCTGCCCACAGAGGAACCCTTTGACTTTTATATTCTGAGTTCCCCACAGCTTTTACCTCCTTTTACAACCGAGGAGAACACTGCGATCATTGATTTTTGCCGCTACCGTGATTTTGAAACGAATCTATGTCAGAAACTCTTGGCTGCTTTTAATGAAAAAATACAAAGAATAACTGCCAATAGCGCCTAAGTCCACCCTTTTCTCGATACAAACCACATTCTTTTGAAAAGGGATCATTGCTATACAAAATCCCCCCTTGGAATCAACAGATGATTCCAAGGGGGGATGTTTATTAAGAACATTCTATTTTTCTCAATCTAAATCAGCCGAATATGAGTCAATGGATAATAAACAAAGCGGGCATTGCCTAAAATCGCATCGCCTGATATAGGACCAAAGGAGCGGCTATCTTTAGAGGCACGTCGATTATCACCAATGACAAAATAACTGTCTTTGCCTAATTTCTCCACGCCCAATAAAGATTCCAAATCAAAATCATTGGTATAAGAGGCAGACTCATGATCGTTGCTGCGGTTTTTCACTAGAAAATCTTCATCTACCGGTTCATCATCAATGTAAAGCTGATCATTGACATATTTCACCGACTCACCCGGCAAGCCAATCACCCGCTTGATATAGGTCGAACCATCTGGCAGCTGGAAAACAACGACATCAAAACGCTGGATCGGTGAAATCTTTTCGATGACTACCATATCTCCTTGTTGCAACGTTCCTTCCATGGAGTTCCCTTCAACAGGAACCGGAATCAGTAAAAATGCCCGAATCAAGAAGGCTGTTGCAAAGGCGATCAAGGCATATTTTACGACTAGCCAAAAACGATCGATCCACTGTTTCTTGGCATTCACAAATCTACCTCCTCTCCGATTTATTCCTTACTTATTTTTCTGAAAGCAAGGACAGTGCTTTTAAGTACGCTGGGTCCTCTGCTTTGAGTTTTTCTGCTACTTCTTTTTCAATTGCTTGGGCAGTGTCGGCATCGACTTCACCAGTTGCCTTTAGGTTATGAGCTTCTTGGAAGGCTTTCACAGCTGCAGTCGTCTCGTCATTGAAGGTATCGCCGCTCGTGGCGTACCCTAACGCTTTAAGAAATTGATTCAGATTGTTGACAGCCGTTGACGATTGTCCAGCTTTTAAGGCATTATCACGAGGTAATGGCGGGAAATACGCATATTCTGGATAATCCTCTTCATAGTCTGGCATCACACCTTGATCGTTGACCCAATTTTCATTCGGTGTCAGCCATTTCATGACTGTCATTTTTAATTCACTATTATCCCCCAGATCCTTCACATTTTGAACGGTCCCCTTACCAAAGGTTTCCGTACCAACAACTGGGATATCCGCTGATTCTTGCAAGGCTGCGGCAAAAATCTCAGCTGCGGAGGCACTGCCACCGTCGACTAAAACAACGACTGGCTCTGTGACTTTGAATCCTTCATCCAATGCTTCGCTCGCTTTGGTCTCACTGACAACCCCTTGATTGTTGGCAAACTTCACGATCGTTTGGCCGTTTTCTAAAAACATACTTGCCATGATCTGGACTTGATCCAGCAATCCACCAGGATTTTGTCTTAGATCAAGAACAAACGATTTCGCACCGTCTTCCCGCAACTCGGTGATCGTTTCTTTCAACTCAGCTGCTGTGTTTTCGGCAAAGGAGGTAATATCAATTCGACCGATCGTATCATCATTTTCAACCAGTTCACCATGGACCGTTTCGATTGGGATCACGTCCCGAGTGATTTCCACATCAAAGGTATCTGCTCCACGCTGAATCGTTAAGGTCACCTGCGTGCCTTTTTCCCCTCGAATCTTACTCACGACTTCAGACAATTCCTGTCCTTGCGTATCTTCCCCATCGACTTTGACGATTCGATCATTCATGCGCAGACCACTTTTTTCTGCAGGGGTGTTTTTGATTGGCGCTTGTGCGACCTCGGGATAGTCTTCCACGATCGACAAAGTAGCACCGATCCCTTCAAAACTTCCTGAGAGGGACTGATCCAAGTTATCCGCATCTGATTGGTTTAGATACGTCGTGTAAGGATCGTCAAGCGCATCGGTCATCCCTTGAAGAGCACCCTCAATCAATGCATCCTCATCGACTTCTTGGTAATAATTCGCAAGGATCTGGTCATACAACGACTGGATTTTCTCCATCCCGCTGGCTTCTGTCGTCGTTTCTGTCGTCGTTTCTGTCGCCGGCTGTGTCGTCTGCCGATTTTGCTGGGCTGTTTGCCATAAGTAGACACCGCCTCCCGACAAAATCGCGACACAGACAAGAGAAACGATATATCGGCTTGTCGTTACATTTTTCATTCACAACACCTCTCTGAGAAAAAACAACTTCGTTCTGAGCATTTATGCAGGCAAAACGAAGGACGTTTTTATTTGTTATTTTCGAGATACTCTGCCCAGATACGATCAAAAATATCCATGGATGGCAAATAATCAACGTTTAGTTCCAGATAAGAAGAGACTTCATCATACTCATCACTGTGCTTTGGAAACTGAATATCATGACTCGCATGAGTGGCAAAGATCTGAGCCTCATCAGTATGACTCGGACCTTTGACTGCCATTAAATAGCTATAAAAACTTTTACGCATGTTCTTGCTCCCAATGATCTTCTAAAAAGGCTGCTCGACGAGCATGATTGCGAGCAAAATTTTCAGGATTCTTTTTGTAGTACTCTTGATGTTCTTCTTCCGCTAAATAAAAGGGTTGCGCTGGTTCGATCGTAGTCACGATCGGATCGGTAAAGCGACCGGAAGCCTGAAGTGCTGCTTTGCTGGCTTCGGCTTTTTTTCGCTGCTCTTCGTTAAAATAGAAGATAACCGGACGATAATTGTCGCCGCGATCTTCAAATTGGCCAAAAGCATCGGTTGGATCTGTTTGCTGCCAATAAATCGTCAAGAGCTCCTCAAAACTGATTTTTTCTGGGTCGAAAATGATTTCTACTGCTTCGGTATGCCCTGTTTGATGGCTTTTGACTTCTTCATAGGTTGGATTTTCGGTATGTCCTGCGGTATAGCCAGAAAAAATCGAATGCACCCCTTCGAGTTCATCAAAGGGCTGGATCATACACCAGAAACACCCACCTGCAAAAATTGCTCGTTCCATTATTCATCCTCCGTTTCAGCTGGTAAATATAAGCTCATTTGAATTTCATCATCTACAAGATTGATTTTGTTTGCCTTGATGAACAATCCGTTTTGCATGCGGAATTGATCCAATCGTATCAGTATAATTTGTTCATCGGCATTGACATCGATCCATTCGGGAAATTTAAAACTACGTTTGATCATTTTCATTACTTCACTGGTGGGCAAATCCAAGGTGCCAATCGATAAACTTTTGGCTTTTAATTGGACATTGCCTTCTTCTGTCACATAAGGATCAAAATAGAGATAAAACGTGATAGGAAACCCTAATACTTGAAACTCGCCTGTTAAGAGTGCTTCGTTTCTCAGCTCAAAATTATATTTTACCTCTTGATCCTTTTGAAAATCAGATAGATAAAAATCAATCAATTGATTGACTTGGCTTTTGTTGCTGTTAACGGTCAGAACAGGACTGCCCTCCCGTTGAACAAGTTCAGCACTTTCATTTAAGCCAGTTTCTCGCTGCTGAAAAATTCTTGAAGCAAAGAAAACCGTTGTCCCCAAAAGGATCCCGACCAGAACTAGAAAAGCAATTTTCCAGTAGTTGATCGATTTTTTAGTGCTTGCAGCTGTTTTTTCCAGCTGCTTCTTTGATTCGCTTGGTTTCATTTTGCTTCCTCCTCTAGCAACCAATAGTTTTGTGTTTTGATCACTTCATCGCGAACGGCATTCGCCATCAGTTGATACCCAAGATTATTGGGATGGAAGCGGTCGCCTTCATACAAAACATTGTTGGTGATATTATTCCCGACAGCTTGCGATGAGTCGGTAGTCGCCGACGTGCTGCTTTGTGTCTCATCAGCATTTGGCGCCGATGACTCAGGTACACTTCCAGTGTCGGTTGTTTGTGTTGTTTCCTCAGTTGCGTCTTCTTCTGTATCCGCAATACCGACCTCATCACTTAACCCTTTATAGAGCAAATCGTTGATAGGAATAAAAAAGGCATTTTCTTGCTGATTGACGAACGTTTCCGTCTGTTTATTCCAGTTATCAATGATCGTCTGCATGTCGGTGATCTCTGGAAAGTTCAGATAAAATGGATTGTAAATACCCAAAACATAGATTGGGGCATCGCTATTTAGTTCACGGATTTGAGCGAATAAATCTTTTAAGCGTTCATTATATTCTGCCATCGGTTCCGTAAACGTCTCGATACTCAGACCGAAGAAATTGCTTTGGATCACTTTTAAGACGTCATTTCCGCCGACGGTCAAAGTAATCAGGTCCGCTTGACTAAGGTCTTGGCGCAAGTCTTCATCATTTTTGACTCGTTTTAAAATCTGGTCGCTTCGTTCACCAGCGACCCCATAATTTTTGGTTACTAAATTGCTCAGATCATAGCGGTCCTCTAGATCTCCTGCCAAAATAGGCACAAAGCCGCCCCGAGCTGTTTCATCTCCAACACCCTCTGTCAATGAATCCCCAAGTGCGAGGTATTCAATGGCGGATTTTTTCGAATCATTGGCTGCTAGCTTATCCACAGGGGTCAGCAGTGGTTGCGCTTTGGGAACAGCTAAATGAAACAGTACACCCGTTCCAACGGCTATCAGTCCCACAACGATCAAATAAGTTACTAATTTCTTCCATTTCACAGGTATTCAAACTCCTTTGTAATCTTTGCTATTTTAACAAAATTCTCATAAAATTCCTAGTCGCAATCCTTCAAACTTAAGAAAGAAAACAGCTCCCTACTCTCTGAATAAACAAAGAATCGCAGCTTCATTCTGCTTTTTCTTCCTTTCAGCTTTTCATACACCAAAAAGCGATTCGTCGTCAAACGAATCGCTGAAAGGAAGCACCTTTTTTATTCCGTACTGTAAGTGATCGCAAACGCACCTCTACCTGTATGAGTGGCGATGATCGGTGTTGTGTGAAGCAATGGGATCTCCAAGTCAGGAAACAATTCTGCTAGTTCTTTTTGGAAACGTTCCGTGATTTCTAACCCTTCTGCATGAGAAATACCAATTTTCGTCACTTTTGGCATATTCTTCAATTCTGCTTTTAATTCCTCAAACCATTTATTGAACGTCTTGACGCCGCGTCCTTTGACGACTGGAATCAGTTCTGAATGATCAAAATCCATGATCACTTTCATGTTCAGTAAGCTCGATAAAAGACCTTTGGCACGACTGATGCGCCCACCTTTTACTAAGTTTTCTAACGTTGAAACGCCGATAAATAATTTCGTATGCTCACGCACCAGATCCACTTCTGGTAAAACTTCTTCTAGTGTCTTACCGGCTTTAGCCAATTCTGCTGCCCGAATCACTTGAAAAGCCAACGCTTGGTCTGTCGTGTCGCTATCGATCACGGTGACTTTGGCTTTTGATAAATGACTGGCTTGACGAGCCGCTTCCACAGTTCCACTAAGACCTTTGGTCATATGGATCGATAGTATTTCACTGCCATCTTTGCCTAATTCGTCATACAGTTCTACAAAATGACCAATCGGCGGCTGACTAGTTTTAGGTAATTCTTTGGCTTGCGCCATCATTTGCATAAATTTTTCTCCCGGCAGCGTTTCATCATCTGGATAAACGACACCATCGATCATTACAGATAAAGGCACGACATGGATAGCCAAAGCATCACGGACACTTGGTTCCATCGTACTGGAAGAATCTGTCACAATTTTAAGATTTGCCATCATATATTCACTCTCTCTTTAAATCAAGTCTTTTTTCGTGGTAAAATAACCACAGACCATTTATACTAAGTATAACAGAGAGAAAATTTTTTTTCATCTAATTTCGATTCGAAAGGACGGTGCCGAATGCAGCACATGAAGTTTAGTCGCAGATATTTGATCGTCAATGAAGTATTAAATGCAGTAACCCACGGGATCGGATTAGGACTGAGTATCGCAGGACTGGTCATCCTCTTAATCAAGGGGGCAAATCTAGGGTCACCTATCCACATCGTTTCCTATGCCATTTATGGGTCGATGATGATTTTGCTCTTCCTCTTTTCTACCTTATTTCACAGTTTGATTTTTACCAAAGCAAAAAAGGTCTTCCAAGTCTTTGATCATGCCTCCATTTTCTTGCTGATCGCTGGAAGTTATACACCTTTTTGCTTGCTTAGTATCCAAGGCTGGCTTGGCTGGTCACTCTTTGTCTTGATTTGGCTACTAGCAATTAGCGGCATCGTTTATAAGTCACTGACTCTTCATAAAAAAGAGACCGTCTCAAAAATCTCCACCCTGATCTACATCATCATGGGCTGGTTATGTGTTATTGCCTTTAAACCTCTGATCGAACATTTAGGCTACTGGGGAACATTTTTACTAGCAAGCGGTGGTGTTTCTTATACTGTAGGTGCGCTATTCTATAGTTTAAAATCCGTTCGGTTCATGCATGTGGTTTGGCACTTATTCGTTATGTTAGGTGCTGGACTGATGTACTTTTCCGTCTTGTTGTATACCTAAAAATGAAGCACTGCTTATAAAAAAAGAACAGGAAACTTTCGCTGCAGAAAGCTTCCTGTTCTTTTATTTTCTACGATAAAATTCAAATTGATGGGGATAATGGTTCTTTTCATCGACGATCCCATCGATCACATGATCAAGTTTCCATTGCATCCAATCAATCTCTGGGAAATACACATCTCCGTTAAATTCCGCAGCGATCACTGTACGGTACAATTGATCGCAATCGTCAATCATCGCTTCAAAAACACCTGCTCCACCAGTTAAAAAAACGGGATGCTCTTGCTGCTTTACATACGCCAAAATTTCCTCACGGTCATGCATCACTAAGGCGCCGTTGGCTTGATAATCCCAATCACTCGTCAAAACGATCGTCGTACGCTGTGGCAGTAATCTTTTTCCCATGCCTTCAAAGGTTTTGCGTCCCATTATAATCGTATTATTGATGGTTTGCTCTTTAAAAAATTTCAAATCATTCGGCAAATGCCACGGCAGTGTACCATCCGCTCCGATCAACCCCTTTTGATCTTGTGCCCAAAGTGCGATCAACATAAAAATTACATCCCTTCTGTATAAAATGATTCCGAAATAATAGCAGCAACCTGCAGCCGCTGCATCAGCTGAAAAGCTGATTCATGCTCAAATGGATCTTTGTTGCGCTCCTCAAAGCGCAAGCCATCACAGGCTTGGTAAACAATTGTGCCGCCGCTTCTTTGGACATTTCGCGGCCATTCCCCATCGTTTAAATGCGCGTTGTTGTTTTTCAGCAAGGTCGGTATCAGGGAGATTGGAAAGAGAGCACTACCAGCTGCGATATCAACTTCTTCTATTTGAAAGAAGTCAGCAGCGATCTCGTTGATCAAGCGCTCCGTTCTTTGCCACGTTTGCGGATGACTCGCAAATGCCCTTGCAGTTCGTCCTAGGATACAATACGTATTCGCAGGTAAAGGCTTTTTGCTTATTGCCACTAGTTCTTCGGGATAGGTCTTCATCCACGTGACCACGCGATCAAAATCACAAATATGCAGCGAATCCAAAGCTGGCAGGTGGTGCTGGGCAGCAAAAACAAGCCTTCTGCGGGCATCCGCTGCTCCTTTTGCTGGTATAAAAATGGCAGTACACTGCTGATTTGATCGAATGGCTTCCTTTAGCTCTGGCACTGTTTCTTCGGATACGGATAGCCAAACTGCATCATAGTGCTGATGCAAGAACTCGATGACTTGCTCAATGAGCGCTACAGTAATCGATCCAGCATGTCTCTGATGAAAGGTCGCCGCAAAGCCTCGCTTGTGGGTATTTACCATTACGCCTCATTCCTTTCTTTATGAAATGAAACCCAAACAACCACTTAAACTGCGATCGGTGCTTTGATCGTTGGATGCGGCTCATACCCTGCCAAGGTAATATCTTCCATTTCAAAATCAAAGATCGACTGTTTTTCAGGATTTAACTGTAAGGTTGGCGCCGGACGTACCGAACGAGACAACTGTTCCTTCATCTGTTCCATATGATTGCTGTACAGATGAGCATCGCCTAATGTATGGACAAAATCCCCGACTTCTAGTCCAGTTTCATGAGCAATCAGGTGCGTTAATAGCGCATAACTAGCAATATTGAAGGGAACGCCTAAAAAGACATCGGCACTGCGTTGATACAGCTGACAGCTTAAGCGACCCTCATGAACATAAAATTGAAACATTGTGTGACAAGGTGGCAACGCCATCGTCGGTACATCTTCAGGATTCCATGCGGAGACGATCAGACGGCGAGAATCCGGCGTCGTTTTGATCATGTCGATCACTTCTTTGATTTGATCGATAAACCCGCCGGTACTTTTTTCCCAATGCCGCCATTGATACCCATATACATGGCCCAAATCGCCGAAAGTTTCAGCGAAAGCATCATCGGCTAAGATTTTTTCACAAAATAGTTTCAACTCATGTTGATACTGTTCATTGAAAGCTTCATCCACTAATGAACGGCGACCAAAGTCTGTCATATCAGGACCTGTATAAGCATCACTTTTAATATAGCGTTCAAACGCCCATTCATCCCAAATGTGGTTATTATGTTCCAGCAGGTAGCGGATATTGGTATCTCCCTTTAGAAACCACAATAATTCGCTCTTGATCAAGCCAAAAGGAACTCTTTTTGTTGTCAGCAAAGGAAAGCCTTGGGACAGATCAAAACGCATTTGATGACCAAAGACACTGCGTGTTCCCGTTCCTGTACGATCACTTTTATCATTGCCTTCTGCTAGTATTTTTCTTCCTAGATCTAAATATGCTTGTTCCATCGTTCTCTCCTTTACTCTATACAAATTCGCTCAAATATTCCCAGCGATCCATTTTTTCTGCCAGTTGCGTTTCAACCTCGCTGATTTCTTGCTGTAATTTTTGCAGCTTAGTAAAGTCCGCGCCATGATGATTCATTTCTTCGGTCAAAGCGGCTGCTTTTTCTTCTAATGCCGCGATATCATCTTCAATCGTCGCCCACTCTTTTTGTTCCATATAACTCAGTTTCTTTTTGACAGGCGCTGCAGCAGACGCCTCACTTTCAGCAGAAAGTGAATCGGTTTTTGTTTCTTTTGGCTCTAGTACACTCGAACTAGCTTTATTGGTATTGGCTGCTAGATATTCATTGATGGAACCAAAGTAGGACGTAATCCTGCCATTTCCTTCGAAGATCAGCAATTTTTGGGCAACTTTATCTAAAAAGTAGCGGTCATGGGAAACAGTGATGACTGCACCTGGAAATGTTTCCAAATAACTTTCCAAAATCGTCAAGGTATCAATATCCAAATCGTTGGTCGGTTCATCTAACAAGAGAACATTTGGCTGTCCAATCAATAGCTTGAGTAAAAATAGTCGTCGTTTTTCCCCGCCAGACAGCTTGCCGATCTTGGTGCCATGCATGGATCGCGGAAATAAAAACTGTTCCAGCATTTCTGCGACACTGACTTGGGAGCCATCCACTTTTTGCACTTCCTCGGCTGCTTCTTGCAAATAAGCAATCATTCGCTGATCAGGGTTCATCGCTTCAATCGTTTGCGTATAATAAGCCATTTTCACAGTCACGCCCATCGTACGCTCCCCTTCTTCTAAAGGCAGGCGACCAGCTAAAATATTGAGCAACGTCGATTTGCCCGCACCGTTTTCTCCTGTGATCCCTAAGCGTTCTCTTGATTGAATCAACAAATCAAAGTGAGACAAAATCGTTTTGTTTTCAATCTTGAAACTTGCATCTTTTAGTTCTAAGACTTGTTTGCCTAAGCGTGTCGTAGCAACATCAATGGCCACTTCGCCGTTTCGTTTTACTTGATGTAGGTTTTCTTTTAAATCATCGAAACGATCGATCCGTGCCTGTTGTTTCGTTGTACGGGCCTTCGCTCCAGTGCGAATCCAAGCCAACTCATGTTTGTACAACTGCTTGCGCTTGTCTTCTTGCGTCTCCTCCACACGTTCTCTTTCTGCTCGAGCATGAAGATACGTCTCGTAATTGCCCTGATATTCATGTAGCTTGCCAAAAGACAATTCAAAGATCCGATTAACGACTCGATCCAAAAAGTAGCGATCGTGGGTCACCATCAATAATGCACCCCGATAATTTTTTAGATAGCCTTCCAACCATTGGATCGCATCATAATCTAAGTGGTTAGTCGGTTCATCCAATAACAACAAGTCTGGTTCATCGATCAATACTTGAGCCATAGCCACTCGTTTCTTTTGACCTCCAGATAATTCACTGATCTTTTTTTCTAACTCATTGATCCCAAGTTTTTGTAAAATGATCTTGGCAGTTGTATCTGTATTCCAAGCATCGGCTTTATTCATCGCTTCTTCTGCCAACTGATAATTCCGTTGCGTTTGTTGATCCAAGCCATTATTCTCTAAGGCAATTAGCGCTTTTTCATAGTCACGAACAACGCGAATCAGCGGACTGGTGCCTTGAAAAACAGCATCTACAACAGATAATTCTTCTCGTAACTGATTGTCTTGAGTCAAGAAACCGATGCGATAATCTTGGGCGGCAAATACCGTTTGGCGATCGCCATCTCCGCGATCCAAACCGGCCAAGATCCGTAACAAACTCGATTTACCCGTGCCATTGACACCGATCAAACCGATTCGATCTTTTTCATGTATCAGAAAAGAAAGCTGATCAAACAGTGTTTTTTCACCATATGTTTTGGTTAATTCACTTACTTTTAATTCTTTCACAGAATCCCTCCTGAGTTTTTTCTTCGCTCATTGTACCACATTTCATCAGCGGAAACGATGAGAGAAAAAATCAATTTTTGTAAAAAAGAATGCCTTCGTCAGTCTACTCCTTCTGATCATCGATGTTGATCATCGTTTAGGAATAACCTGACGAAGACACTCCATAAAACGTGCCTTAAGTTGTGCGCCTCTTGAGACGTATTATCGGCGAAACATTCGCTGTTTCGGCTGTTCTTCTGCTCGAGACATCGCATACGATTCTAACAGATTGACATTGCGTCGGTATTCATTTGCCGAAATCGTTGAGATTTTTTCAGCCACTTCATATTCATCGATCGTCTTGCGCTCAAGGTAATAGCCCCAAAGGACTTTCTTAACAAAAATCGGGTCTTGCTCGATCATGATCGTTTCAATGAAATTGCTGTGTTCAAATCGTTTGATGCTCATTTCTCGTTGACGAATAAAAAAATTGATCAGCGAGGAATCATAGACATCTTCTAAATTGCTCAAACTATGAAAAATATATTCACTGTTCTTTAAGTAAATTTTTTGTACTTCAGAAATGTCTCGTTGCTTCAAGGCAGCTTTTAGCTGCTGCTGTCGCTGTAAAAACAAGCGAGGATGAATCAAAATACGGATAAATCGCTGAATAAAGAAGAGCCAAAAACTAAAGAATGAGAGAATTTGTTTTGCGAGGGAATGCTGTTGCTGAGAAATAAACCGTGAATAAAAACGGTAGCCATTTAAGCTGACTTTCCCATTTCGATAAGCTTCATCCAAGCCGTCTTGTTCGATCGATAGGATCAATCCTTGAATTTCTTGGATTTCTTGTTTTTCTGAATCAGTCAAACTATTGCGATACAACTCCCAGCGCCGATTTTCATAGGAATTGATGACAGCATCGATCGCTAAACGGCCTTTATCCGAGAGTTCTTGCTTTTCTTCTGCTTCCAATTGTTCGATGACGTCTTCTAAGATCAGCAAGTGATTGAAGTCGACGCTTTCGGCAGCTTCCCCATCTGCCAAGTATGGCAAGACCATCACGCTGATGATCAATGTCAGTAAGATCACACAAGCGGTCAAAAACAGAAGCAAGCCTCTTTCATGAAAGGGTGCATCATGCACCATCACAGGCAAAATAAAGATGGCTGCCAAACTGACTGTTCCCTTGACTCCGCCAAAAGTCAACAAGGCGACTTGATTCATTGATACTTGTTTTTTTGACTGTAAAAACCAATAGTAAAACAACAAAAAGAGAAAACGTACAAGGAAGATCACCGCCGTGATCACCAAAATCGTAATCACTAGATGCCAGTTTGCATAATTATTGCTCTCCCAGATTGGTGAAAATACTTGTGACAACTCGATTCCTAGAAAAAGAAACACCAATGCATTCAATGTAAAGACAATGGTCGACCAAGTACTTTCTGAAATGTTCGCCAGCTCTGCATCAAACAACGAGATCCGTCGTTTTCTTTGGGCTTGGGCTACACCTGCCACAACGGCTGCGATGATCCCTGAGACCCCGATCATTTCGGCCAGCAAATAGGCAGCAAATGGCAAGAGCAGTTCGATCAATAAGTATACTGTGACATCTTGTGCCGAGATTTTTTCAATAAAGCGCAAAATTCGGCGTTTCAGCCACACGATCAAGTAACCGACAAGCCCGCCGCCGATACTAGAGAATAGGAGCTGGAACCCTGCGTTGGCTGCTGAAAAGCTCCCGGTGGTCAAAGCTACGATAGCAAACTGCAATGCGGTAACCCCTGAAGCATCGTTCAGTAAGCCCTCGCCTTCCAGAATGTGCATAATGTTTTTGGAAATTTTCAAACGTTTTGCTAATGAGGAGACTGCCACTGCATCAGTTGGTCCTAACGCAGCACCAAAAGCGAAACAAGCAGCCAGAGGAATCGTGGGCATCAACCAATGGAGCGTTCCGCCGACAGCAAACAGTGTCATTAAAACGCCGCCAAAAGCCAAAAACAATACGATCTTGCTGTTTTTGAGGATTTCAGGTACATCTGCTCGTTCTCCTTCACGAAACAGCAATGGTCCAATGATCATTACTAAAAACATTTCCGGTTCAAAAGCGATTTCCTGTCCCATTTCTGTTAAACCTAGTAAAATCCCTAAGATGATTTGAATAAAAAAGATCGGTACCGAGGGTAATATTTTGCTCGCCACATTTGATAACGTGACGAGAATTGCAATGATAATGACGAGTTCAATAAATTCCATCCATTACCCTCTTTTCTTTCGAATAGCTAATAACAGCTCAAGAAAATCTTCTTTTTTCAAAAGGATCTTATCGTTTAGAAGACCTAACTCCTTTTCGTTATTTTCAATTTCGCATTGGACACGCCGTGATTCCAAGCGGTAAAGATCGTGTTTCATTCGCTCAAATTTACGAAAAAGCAATGGATTTTTCCGTTGCAAGTACTCACGAATCTCTTTTTTTTCAGCTGGTGTAAATTGTCCCAACTGTTTCATCAGTTCTTGTTTACTTAAACATTCCTTGTTCATGATTGTGCTTTGGGCCCCTTTTATTATCAGTTTATCTTTTTATTTATCGTATAAATCAAAATTATCTCTTGACCGCTAGTATTCTAAGCCAATCATTCAAAAATAGCAAGTCTTTCTCACTAAAAGATGGTTTTCTATCCGCATTCTTATAAACTAAAAAAACCGCAGCTTTCACTGCGATTTTTTGTTTATTTCATATACAAGTCGTAATAAGCATCCATGATCTCTTTCGCGATTTGAATATTGGGATGCGTATCGGTGTCTCCTTTTAATTGAGGCATCACGATCGCAATCGCAATATCCGCATCACTGCTTGGCCCGTAGGCAACGATGTTTAAGTTAACTAAGCTGATGGTATTGCCATTACTATCCACGATGGGTGTTTCGGCAGTACCTGTTTTGGCAGAGACTTCCATTTTCGCAGAAGCCAAGCCTTTGGCAGTTGCCCAAGCATCCGTTCCATGAACCGCATCGTAAAAGCCATTTTGGATAATTTGCATTTGCGCATCTGATAAACCAACCTCGTTCAATACCGTTGGTTCGATGTCCTCAATCAGCGAACCTAGTCCGCCTGTTTCATCATTGTCGTAGATTCCGTCAACGATGTGAGGCTGCAATCTTTTGCCACCATTAGCAACAGTTGCTGCATATTGTGCCAGTTGCAGTGTCGTATAAGTATCAAACTGGCCGAATGCTAAGTCGAGGATCTTTCCGCCATCACTGACAGGGTCCATGTTCTCAATGGATGTGCTGATACCAGTTGCTTCTCCTGGTAAATCGATCCCTGTTTCAGTTCCCATACCAAAAGAGGCAAAAGAGGAACGGAGTTTTTCGTAGACATCCCCTTGACGATCCACTGTTGGAATCGAGATGCCTGACTGATAATTGATGCCCATCAAACGTAAAGCGACTTGCATCATATAGGAGTTAGAAGAAACTTCCAATGACTGCTCCGCAGAAAGATTGCGATTATTTGCCCCAGTTGGGTTGAAAATAGAAGCTTTTACATCGGAGCCGATTCTGATTGGTTGATCCAGCAGCACTTCGTTGCCGTTTAAGACGCCGTTTTCCCAACCGGCAGCCAAGGTTCCTGCTTTGACGACGGACCCTGGTACAAAGGAATTAATAAAGGTACCAATGGCATTTTCCTGCATTTCATTTGATCCCGTGTCATGATGATACCCGGACATGGAAAGGACACCGCCGGTTTTCGGATTTAACGCCACTGCGTATACCCCTGGGGAATACTCTGCAGCACCAGAATCAATCAGTTTTTGAAAATTGTCTTGCAAAATCTTGTCAACTTTCGCTTGAAATTCAGCATCGAGTGTTAAAACCAGATTATCCCCCTTTGCGCCTGCAAAGGTTTCTTTTTGACTTTCAATATTGTTGTTGTTGTCAAGCGATATTTCAGAGATGGATTTTGTTCCTTGTAAAACTTCTTCATATTGCTGTTCTAAATAACTACGTCCAACGCGATCATTACGTGCGTAACCTTTTTCTAAGAATTCGTCTAGAACTTCTTCAGGTATTCCTTGTTCTTCACTAGTCACCGTTCCGATCAAACTAGCCAGAGAACTTCCTTCAACGATCTTTCGTGTCCAATCGGTCCCGGTGGAGATTCCTGGTAAATCGACCATGTTTTCAGCAACAACTGCCAATTCTTGGTCAGACACATCCGACGTCTTAATAAAGACCGTACTCAAGGATTGTGCGCTGTTCATCCGCTTGAAAATCGTGGCTGCTTCTAATTCGGCATCGGAGAAATTGATTTCTTCCTCGGTCACTTTCTCAACGGTTGCCGTATATTGTTCAGAAGTACCTAAAGAACGCTCTTCATCACTCAATCGTTCAGTTGCTTTTTCAAGATTGTCTTCATCTGCCAACCAAAAGTCCTTAAGATCTCGATCAGACAAGTTTTTGTCGACTGGCATTTCGATCAACTCGCTCAATTTTTTGGCCGTTTCTAAAAGATCTTGAGCGGTCATTTTGTTTCCCCGGGTAAAAGTGATTGCTGCATTGGCTTGATTTTCCACTAAAGCTTTCCCAGAAGCATCGTAAATCATCCCCCGAGGGGCACTTCCTTTTACTTCCACTACAGATGAAGCTTTCAATTGCTGCTCAATATTGTCGCCATTGACGATCTGTAGATAGCCTAATTGGACAATCAATGATACAAACAAAGCAAAAATAATAAAAAACAAAAAGTTCAATCGAAATGGAACATGAGATTTGCGATACGATTTGGCCTTTGGTTCTTCTGGCCCCTTACGTATCCCTTGGACAACTTTATCTTTCAAATTCTTCATCTCATCTATCCTTCCAATCTATAATGACTACTGTCCTATTTTACCAAAAAATTCGATCTGAAACAGAAAAAACAAAAAATATCCATTAATCCTTAGAAAAAACTATAAAAATTCAACGATATCTGCCTGAATGTTTCACAGATAGATTGTTTCATTTTCACTCTTTCATGAAAAAATTGTTTTTTTAAGCTTTCTTATGTTTTTTCATTTGTTGATTTCGTGAAACAAGAAATTGATTGATGTTATTGTGGAAAACTAAAAGCAGGAGGACTTTCGGTCACCCTGCTTTTTAGGCTTCTAAAGAAACTAGCTACTCCCCAGTTGTTGAGTTTTCTTCTGAGAAGGTCAGACTGTCGTCGTATAACTGATAATTAGGCGATCCGTTAGTATATTCATCGCCTTGGGTCAACCCCTCGTTCGTCGGAAGTTGCAACTGCTCCTTTAACAAATTTTGCGTATGCAACAACTGATTCGTCCCCAATAACTGATAATACACTCCACCAATCAGTTGTCCTTCCCCTTGCAGCTGCTCTTGCTCAATGGTCGCAAAAGCTGGCATGTAATTCGTACCGATATCCATCATGTCATTCCAGGTAAGATCCGTCTTCGAATTTTTTTCAACTGCTTTAAGGATGTTGCGGTAATTTCCTATTCCCTCCAAACTCATGACTTTTTGAAGGATTTTCGTCACCACTTCTCTTTGCCTTCTTTGTCGCCCTATATCTCCCTCTGGATCTTGTTTACGCATTCTTGCGTAGGCCAAGCCTGTTTTCCCATCTAAAGTGATTTGTCCTTTAGGGACATGGACACCTTCTAACGTAAAATCGATGGTATTTGTCACTTCGATACCACCTACTGCATCAATCAAATCCCGCATCCCTTGCATATTGATCGTCACATAATGGTCTATAGGAATGTCTAAAAGATTTTCAACTGAATCCATTGCCATCGCTTCACCACCGAAAGCATAGGCATGATTCAACTTATCGATCGTATTAAAGCCAACGATTTGCGTATAGATATCACGGTCAAGACTAACGATCGTTGACTGCTTTTTCTCAGGATTGACTGTTACCACCATCATGCTATCTGAACGGCCTTGCTCGGTTCGTCCCAGCGCCCCTGTATCAATCCCCATTAACAGAATGGAAAATGGATCGCGCTCTTCAATGCTGATCGCTGTTTCTCGTTTGTCTGTTTTACGATCAACAGACTTTGAGATTTGGTTGAATGTAGCATTCGTCTCTTGATAGATCTGCATGCCATAAATCGTTAAGCCAATGATTCCAACTACTAACACGACTAAAATACTGACTATTACTTTTTGATAACTCCGCATCCTGCACCTCGCCAATAAAAAATCACTTATCGAGTAAATTTTCCCACAAAATACAACGTTCAGCAACCGCTATCAAGAATAGCTTTCATCCGTAACGCTTCCGTCACTTATTTGAAATAAAGAAAAAATTACAAACAAATAAAGTGCGCTCTCTAAGTTAGAGAGCACACGTCAAAACATCATTTTTAAATGTAATCAACAAAACGAGCACGGAACTTCATATGCAAATGGCTTCCTAAAATAAGAAGCATCAAAGTTAGACACCAGAATATAAGTGTGTAGGTCGTTTTTTCCCAAACCCATGTTCGAGAAAGGAAAGCATCCCGAAATCCTTCGATTAAATAGTAAATTGGATTTAAGTGTAATACTTTAATTAGCCAATCTGGTAGATTACGATTATTGATATTCCAAATAGGTCCTGAAACATAGAATAATAAACGAAGTACTGATTGTAAGAAAATATGATAATCTCGAATTAGTACTGTTATTGTGGCGTTCAATAGACCAAATGCAAATAAGAAAACAATCATCGCAAGAAAGTAATAAATAAATTGTAACCAATAGATACTTGGTGTCACACCAGCTATGAATAACGAACATACCACGATTGCCACCATAGGAATGTACGATGATAAATTACTTATAATATTAATCGATGGTAGAATACTGACTGGAAACTTCATTTTCGCTACCATTCCTACTTGTCGATGAATACTATTCGAGGCTCCTAAGATTGATGCACTAATATAAAACCATGCCGTAATCCCAACCAACATCCAGATAATAAATGGCACGCCGTCAATATTTCCGTTTTGATTAACACCTAGACCAAAAACCAAGTAATAGATTCCTACTTGAATAGCGGGATTTAAAATCTGCCAAGCTAAACCTAGATAGTGACTCTGATAGGTCGCTTTATCTTCATAACGGGACATCCGAAAAATAATCCCCGCATTTTTAAACTGTTCTTTTATAACTGCAGCAATCTCTTTCACAAACTTCTTCCTTTTCTATTTGAACTAAACAAAGAAACATCTTCTTTATTTGAAAACTTGACTGATCGTTTCAACAGGATTTTTAATTGCGTAAGTAATCGAATGCCCGCTAAAAGAAACCAGCGAGCAGAATATCGTTGCGACTACGACCAAACCTAAGACTCCTTTTGTCGGCCAGCTCATTTTTTCTCCTAGTGGCGTACGTTTCAAGTTTTTCTTGATCATTTGGTCGGAAAGATTTTGTAGTTGTAAAAAATGATCTTCTCGGCTTTTTTCAGCTAATTTTTCCAAGTTAAATGCTTTTTGATCTTCTTTGTATTTATCTTGATAGGCTTTTTGCTCTTTCTTTGGTTGTTTTTTGAACCAGTCGATAAATTTGCGGTATTCAGCCATTACTTCTTCAGTAGGACCAAACATCCGTAAATCACCATAGTGCATCCAAATCGTTCGGTCGCAAAGTTTTTCTACCTGTCCTAAAGCATGACTAACAAAAAAGATCGTTTTTCCTGCTTCTTTAAATTCCATGATCTTATCCACACATTTTTGATAAAACGTTTCGTCTCCGACAGATAATGCCTCATCAATAACTAAAATATCTGGATCATTATGAACCGCAATAGCAAAGCCTAACCGTGATTTCATCCCACTGGAATAGCTTTTAACAGGTTGGTTGATAAAGTCACCTAAATCAGCAAAGGCGACGATCTCAGGCATTTTTTTATCAATTTCTTTATTGGTCATTCCAGACATCAATGCTTTAAGCCGAATATTTTCTAATCCCGTCAGCTGATATTTTAACCCCGCACCAATTGCGATGATCGAGGTATCGCCATTTACTTCCATCGTACCGGATGTCGGTGGAATAATGCCACTGATCACGTTCGATAAAGTTGATTTGCCAGAGCCATTGATCCCAATGATCCCCACTGATTCACCAGCTTTCACATCGAAGCTGACTCCTTTTAATGCCCAAAATCGGGGAACATTGCGATGATAGAACTTGAATAGCGCTTTTACTTTATCAGCTTTCTTTTTATATAAGTCGTATTCTTTCGTCACTAAAGTTGCACGGACTTTGATTTCTTTTTCCACTTTCTTCATCCATTCTCATAGAATTTCTAATTGATCAAGTCAACTCACAAAACATCATACCATATTTTGAGTTCTGAACAAATAATCAATGAAAAACTAGTAATAAATTCTTAAGTTCTTGGAGTTGGTTTCAATAAAAAAAACATCTGTAAAAGATGCTTTTTAATAACAGTCCTTTTAATTGTTGAGTTTCAAATCTTTTTTGATTTGCGTGGTTGATATTTCTGGCGTCCGTGCTAGATAAATCACTTCAGCATCGGTTTCTTCTTGAATAAAGTCAAACTTTCCTGCCCAATCGTCTCCCATAACAAAGGTATCGACATGATACTCTTTAACATCAGAAACTTTTTGAGCCCAGCCTTCCTCGGGAATAACTAAATCAACATATCGAATCGCTTCTAATAGTTGTTTTCTTTTCTCATAAGAAAAGTAGCATTTTTTTTGTTTTTCATTCCAATTAAATTCATCCGTTGACAGTGCCACGATTAAATAATCGCCTTGTTCTTTTGCACGACGCAAAAGATTGATATGTCCATAATGCAATAAATCAAATGTTCCATAAGTGATTACTCGTTTCATTCTTATCCCTCTTCACTTCCTAGTCTTACTGATGTATTGAAGATACCAAATATGGAAAGAAATAGCAAATTAAAAAAGCTGAACATCTATTGTGGTCTCAAAGAATCAAACAAGAAAAAATATCTTTTTGAGGCACTTCAGTTACTCAGCTTTTTTATTCTGATTTAGACTTTTGTTACTTCCGCTGCCTGCGGTCCGCGGGCACCTTCAACGATCGTAAATTCAACTTCTTGTCCTTCTTCAAGCGATTTGAACCCATCTCCTTGAATGGCAGAGAAGTGAACAAATACATCATCGCCCCCGTCAACTGTAATAAAACCAAACCCTTTTTCGTTGTTGAACCATTTTACTTTCCCATGTTCCATAGTGTGTAAAGCCTCCAATAATTATAATCCGACGATTCCGTCGATTTCATTATAGCGGAATATGTAAGCGTTAGCAATATCGAAATTTCTTTCCATCAACAAAAAAGAAGCCCTTAGTCAGGCTTCTTCCTAATAGTTGGTTTAAGCTTTTGCGAAATATTCGTTTACTTTGTCCCAGTTAACAACACTCCAGAAAGCATTGATGTAATCTGGACGAACATTTTTGTATTTTAAGTAATACGCATGTTCCCAAACATCTAAACCTAATACAGGTGTTTGACCATCCATCAATGGTGAATCTTGATTCGCGGTTGAAGTGATTGCTAGTTTACCGTCTTTAACAACTAACCATGCCCAACCTGAACCAAAACGTCCAGTTGCAGCAGTTTTAAATTCTTCTTTAAAGTCTTCAAAGCTGCCGAATGTTTCTTCAATTGCCTCTTTGATCGCCCCAGTAGGTTCGCCACCAGCATTTGGGCCTAAGATTTCCCAGAAGAACGTGTGGTTAGCATGGCCGCCGCCATTGTTGCGAACCGCTGTTTGAATATCTTCAGGTACAGAAGAAAAGTCTGCTAATAATTCTTCAACTGTTTTTTCACCTAATTCAGGATGTTTTTCAATCGCTGCATTTAAGTTTGTTACATAAGTGTTGTGGTGTTTATCATGATGCAAATGCATCGTTTCTTCATCAATACATGGTTCCAATGCATCGTATGCGTAAGGTAAATCTGGTAATGTGTAAGTCATAAAAAATCCTCCTCAATGATAATGTTTACATAAGTAACATTATCAAACTATTCGACTTTGTTCAAAAAATATGCCTACTAACTTTCATCATTTACTTCAAAATTTTTGATTTCTGCTTGATTAAATATCAGGAATTTACTAAAGAGATAATTAGCGAGAACAACAATGATTTGAGTAACTATCTTTGCTGTTAAATTCGTTGTATTCATTAAATCGATCATAACATACATCACACCCATATCCATTCCAAGGGAGAGTACACGATAAAAAATAAACTTAGCAAATTCAACTAAAAGTTCTAACATACTTTCTGTTTTTGAATGGAACACCCAAACTTTGTTCGTTACAAAAGCAAACAAAACAGAAGCTATCCACGAAATTCCATTTGCTATCAAGTAATGCAGAGAGAGCCATTCTACACAAATAAAATAAGTTACGATATTTACAATTGTGGCAAGACCACCAAAAAAAAGATAAATAAAAAGATTCCATAGTTTTCTTTCTTCTAAAGCCTCTTTAAACCTTAAATAAAATTTCAAAAAAAACACTCCTAATTCATCAAAGCTTTCTTACACTATATTATATCCTATAAATAATTAATATACGAATTTTTTCATAAAATTATCTTTTTATTTTTCTTTTTTTCAGACTTAATCTTATGTAAATTAGAATTTTTCTTCTTTGCTTTTTTCAAATCCTATAAATTATTGTTAGTTAATATATTGAGCAAGATTAAATAACTTCATAATAACAAAGCTAATTAATGTCATGTATAAATTTGACATGCTTAGCCCAACCAAGAAAGTTCCATTTTCGTGAAATATTGTTACAATATTAGTTTTATTCATTCATATGGCAATCTTACTTACAATTCAAGTAACATTTTTTTTCATGAGATTAAAGAAGACAATCAAACAATCACATTCGCTGTTTGATAATAAAAACCAAACCCTTCACGAAAAATGAGATAGACGACAATATTGACTACGGTGGTCAAACCACCAAAAAATAAATACGTGAGTGGCTCCCACAGTTTTTTTTGTTGTAAGATTTGTTTGTATTCAATAAACTTTTGCATACATATGCCTACTTTCATTACTTTATTTACTTATTCAATAGATATTTGGCTCTTTTTTTGTGAATTCCTTGTAATCCTAAGAACCCTTCGTTACAATTACTCTAGTTATACCACAAAGGAGTTTATCAGCAAATGACTATCGTCCAACTATTTAAAATTGCTTTTTTTCGAATACCAGAGCTAAAATTCGTCAAAAAAGCAGAGTTTTCCAAAGTGATCGTTTTTCTATTAGGTGCAGCCGTGATGATGGCTTTGCCAGTTACCATCAATGTCTTAGACGTCTTTCGTGATGTGCAAGCAGATGGACAAAAAATCGGAGAAACGATTCCTGATTTCACGATCGAAAATGGACAGATTTCTGTCGCTCCCAATACGCAAGGGTTCATCTATCAAACCGATTCGATCATCTTTACTTTTGATCCTGATGGCAATCGTACACCAGCAGATATTGCATCTGATGTCACCGGCTCGGTGATCGCAGTAGGTTTGTTAAAAGATCAGCTGGTCATTCGTATCCCTTCTTCTGGTTTCTCAACGTCTATGTTCGATTCAAACCAATTAGAGTTTGATTATAGTGAACCAGCACTGCGTAATCTTAACGGTCAGGCGATTCGAGAAACCTTATCCAACCAAGCGATCCCATGGCTGATAAAAATCATTGTCTTTTTTGTCGCCTTATATCCCACGTTTGTCAGCTTACTGATCACCTTAATCATGGGAACCTTTATTGCAACGATCTATACGAAATTGAAGCTATTCTCTTATACCTTTTTCGAAAATTTAAAGATTCTCATTGTCTGTGCTGCATTGCCTACACTCATTAGTGTTATTGTACAACTAGCGCTGCCTTCCTTTGATGCTACCACCTTTATTTTGTTTGGTTCCCTATTCTTATTTACACAAGGTGTCAAAGATTCCCCAAAAATACAATTAAAAAAATGATCTATCCCATGTTCAATTCATTGAACATGGCTTTTTTCTCATTCTTTGCTACACTTAAGATACAAGGAGGCTTGGCAATGAAAAAAATAATCTTAGCCACTCGCAACTTTCGCGACACTTATGTGGAACAAATGGAAAAAGACTATCAATTTCTCGTGTACTCAAAGGACCAAGCAATTGATTGGTCACAAGTGGAAATCACTATCGGTTGGAAGCCAGCATGGAACGAACACCTGTTAACCGAAAAAACAAATTTGAAATGGGTCCAAGCGATTTCGGCTGGTGTGGACACCTTGCCATTAAAAGAGTTTGCAAAATACGACATTCTCTTATCAAATGGCAGTGGCATCCACGCTGAATCGATTACAGACCATTTATTGGCTTTGCTCTTTATGGAAAACCGCGGGATTTTCCAAGCAATCCAACAACAAAGAAAACAGCAATGGGCACCGGATACGATTCCTTATGCAAAGCTATCTGATCAAGAGATTTTGATCGTTGGTACGGGACAAATCGGCCAAAGATTAGCCCAAGCATTAACCTTTTTTGGTGTACATCCGATCGGCATTAATACAAGCGGCCATGAGGTGGCGAATTTTGAAAAAACGTTTGCGTTATCTGACTTACACGCTTGCGCAAAAACCGCCGATTGCATCATCAATATTCTTCCACTGACAGAAGAAACCACACATTTGTATGACGAAGTCTTTTTTGCACAAATGAAGCCTTCCGCTTCATTTTATAATGTCGGTCGCGGTCCTAGCGTGGATACTGCCGCATTAACAAAGGCATTAGAGAAAAAGCAGCTGGCATTTGCCGCACTAGATGTTTTTGAAGAGGAACCTCTACCAGAAAATGATCCACTATGGCATACCGAAAACCTGTTGATTACTCCTCACATCTCAGGACACACGCCCCATTTTCAAAAGGCATTTATGGATATTTTCTTAGCGAATTTCCAACAATTTTTAACAAAACAAGAACTTGTTAAAAATGAGATAAACTTGGATAAGGGATACTAACAAATTCTTTCCGCAAAAAAAGTGTACAGTTGAAGGCAACCCCTTCAAATTGTACACTTTTATTTTATCATTATTTTTCTTGGTCTTTTTCGGTTTCTTTCAAGAAGTACAAGGGTCTATTTTTAGTCTCTAAGAAAATTTTTCCGATATACTTGCCGATGATCCCTAAACAAAGCAATTGCAATCCACCAACAAATAAGAAGATACTGACCATTGAAGGCCACCCTGATGTCGGATCTCCAAAAATAAAGGTTCTTATCACAATAAAGATCAAAGCAATCAGAGAACCAAAACAGGAAAGCGCACCAATAAACGAGGCGATATTCAAAGGTGTATCTGAAAAATTGACGATGCCATCGATCGAATATTGGAATAGCTTCCAGAATGACCAGGACGTCTCACCCGCTACTCTTTCTCGATTCTCATAGGCGATGTATTCTGTATCAAACCCAACCCAGCTGAAGATCCCTTTTGAAAAGCGATTGTACTCTGACAGCTGTAAAACTGCATCAACCATATTGCGGCGCATCAAGCGAAAATCTCGCGCACCGTTTACCATTTCAGTATCGGCAATTTTGTTGATGATGTTATAGAACGAGTTCGAAAAAAAACTGCGAATCTTTGGCTCACCTTTTCTATCGGCACGTCTCGTACCCACACAGTCAAGCTCTGGTTTACTTCTTAGCAAAGAAAACATTTCAGGTAGTAATGACGGCGGATCTTGTAAATCTGCATCCATTACAGTGACAAAATCGCCTCTAGCAGCTTGTAGCCCCGCATAAAGAGCAGCTTCTTTGCCAAAGTTTCTCGAAAAAGATAGATAGCGAACACTTTCAGGGTGGGCGTGATACAAGACTCTTAAAACAGACAGAGTTTGATCTGAAGACCCGTCATTAACAAAAATATATTCAAAAGGCATATTTAAGTGTTTCTTCACTTTTTCTGTTTCTTCAAAAAAAATCGGCAAGCTTGCCTCTTCATTAAAACAAGGTACAACAATTGATAACATCGGTTTCATCTCCTAGAGCCAATCGTGGGAAATCGGTCAGCTGGGACCGAATCCACATTATTTTTTATCTTCGCTAAAATCATATTTCGGTTCATCTAACGTTTCATCATAGTCCACAGTTAGATCATAGCCTTTGAAAAACCATTCGTCTGCTTCATCAATAAAAAAAAGCAAGCCATCAATGGTTTGTTCGACGATCGGACGTTCTGGTTTATCGACTGACATTCCCACGGAAAATCCGTCATGCACTTGTGTTTTGCCATAAATTTTTCCGAAAAAACGAATCCCGCTTCCCTGGTCTACCACCAATTCTTTTTTAAACCATTGCATTGCTTCAGGACTTATTGTTAAGTTCATTTTCTTCACTCCTAATCATTCATATGTTCATCAAGTATATCTACATCATCTGTATTGCCGATCACGAGTAAATTGTCATTTTCACGCACGATCGCCTCTGCATCAGGCGAAACGATCACTTGTCCTGGTCCCCGACGAATCGCAACGACTGTCAGACCATATTTTTGTCGAAAATTCAGCTCAATCAGGGATTTATTGAAAAAGCGTGGATTGGACACGCGAATCTCTGCTAGAGAAAATTCGTCAGATAGTTCAATATAATCTAAAATATTTTTGGAAACAAGATTATGGGCGATGCGAATCCCCATGTCACGTTCGGGATGAACGACACGGTCTGCGCCGAGTTTTTCCAGTACACGGGCATGGTATTCGTTTTGGGCTTTCGCTAAGATATTAGGAACACCCATTTCTTTGACCATCAAGGTCACCAAAATACTAGCTTGAATATCCTCACCAATCGCAACAATGACATGGTCAAAGTTACGGATACCCAATGAGCGTAACGTCATCTCATCTTGTGCGTTGCCGACCACCGCATGGGTGGCGATATTCATATACTCATTGACACGATCTTCGTTGCTATCGATCGCCAGTACTTCTTGTCCAGATTCAATCAACGTGCGACAAATACTGCCACCAAAACGGCCCAGACCGATTATTGCATAATTTTGCTTCACCACAAACGCTCCTTTTTTACCAGATCATAATTTAGTATAACAAAAACCTCCTCTGCTTGCCATGAGGAGGTATGATTATTAAGACTTTATTTTATCAAACCATGTTTAAAAGCATATATCGTAGCTTGTGTACGATCTTCTACTTCTAATTTTGATAAGATATTTGACACATGTGTCTTCACTGTTTTCAGCGTAATGAAGAGTGAATCCGCAATCTCTTGGTTGCTCTTTCCTTCGGCGATCAACAGTAACACTTCTTGTTCCCGATTGGTCAAATCTTCATGTAGGATCGGTGTCCGATTCGTCAAACGATCCATCATTTTCGTGGTGACTTCGGGTTCTAAGACCCGCTCTCCTCGCTGGGTTGCACGAATGGCTTCCGCAATCTCATGAGCAGTAGACGTCTTTAACAGGTAACCTGCCGCACCCGCTTCAATAGCAGGATAGACTTTTTCGTCATCAATAAAACTAGTGACAATAATGATTTTTGCTTCGGGCCAATCATTTAAAATCAATTTCGTAGATTCGATCCCATCCATTTCATCCATCACCAAATCCATCAAAATCACATCTGGACGTAATTCCAATGCCTTTTCATACCCGACTCGACCATTTTCCGCTTCCCCAATTACTTCTATATCGTCTTGAATCGATAGATAAGAAGAAACCCCAAGACGAACCATTTCATGGTCATCAACTAACAACACTTTAATCATACCTTATGCCTCCTTCAACAGTGGAACTTTAATTTCAATACTGGTTCCTTGATTTTTAAAACTAATAATTTTCAACGTTCCGCCAACGGCACTTACCCGTTCTCGGATATTCATCAAACCATAGCTGCCGGCCTTTTGATCTTGTGGATCAAAGCCAACACCGTCATCGATCACCCGCAACAACACGTTATTATCAATGCGATGCAAGTAAACTTCCAACTCATTGGCCTTGGCGTGACGCAGTGTATTAGATAAGAGTTCTTGGATCACACGAAAGAGTTGATCTTCAATCGAACTAGGCATCGTAAAGTCTTCAATATCCCAAGTCAATAGAATTTTGATTTTGGTTTCTAATTCTTTTAACAATTGCTCGATTCCTTGCTTTAGACTCTTCCCTTCCAAAGTAACAGGTCGTAGATGAAGCAAGAGCGCCCGCATTTCAGATTGCGAAGCATTGATAATGTCTGTGACCATAGCTAACTGTTTCTTTTGGCTTTCTGGCGCATCTGTTCGAATCGCTTGCTCATTTAGTGCAGACATCATCATCATGGCGGCAAACAGCTGTTGAGAAACAGAGTCGTGCAATTCACGAGCCAGACGCTGCCTTTCTGCTTCTAAAATCTCTTCTTTCGTCTGACCATCAACAAACTGCGGTTTCGCATTCAATTGCTGTAATTCCATCGACATCTGTTTCATCTTCGATTGGATACTGGCAATGTCACGATCCACATTCGCAATCAAGTGGTTTTCAGACGCATGGGGGATTTTTGTTTCCAATAAAGGGCTATCGATATAGCCGCTGGCTAACAGTCTTAACTTTTCTTCCACCGGACCGTATTGACGGTTGCGAAAAAAAGAAATCAGTAAAAAGATAGCTAAAGCAATCAATGCAGATATTACAAGTAAGTGAAAGACGATTGGGATAAAGAAGAGCTTGATTTGAAAGACTTCTATCAGCCAATTATTTTTCCCACTGGCATACAAATAGGAAAACAGCATCAAAATCATGGTGAAAAAACTTGCTAATCCTGCATAAAAAGCGATCATGCCTCTTGAAAATTTCCCGATCATACCCGAATCACCTCAACATCACCAACAAGGGTATTCGTCAAGATTTTCAAACGCCGACTATTTTCGCCATAATCCGGGCTGTAGATCGTCACTTTTTCATTTTTCAAGCTCGTTTCTTCGCCTTCAAAGATAACGGAGCCAATAAAAGTACTGTGCTCTAATTTGATTGCTATACCAGCAGGCACTAAAATACGAGTTCTGCCAAAGCCTTTTCGTACGATCACGACGTTTTCTTTCTTAGGCAATAAAGTGTTGCCTAGATCGATGAAAGTGTCCCCAGTCAAGATATCTAAATTGATATCGTCCCATTCATAGACTTGACTGCCGATCCGTTCATTGCCTAACCATTGCTGCTTTTGTTTCAGTGGATGATCAGCTTTGGGTTCTTCAGTTTCAACGATAATCATTTGTTTTTTGCGCCAGAATGAATTTTTAGTTAAGTCGATTCCGGTAATCTCGACTCCTTTTAAACCAATAAATAAAATCGCAAAAATCAGCATCAGCCACAGTGCTGGACTATTTAACAAACTGATCAAAATAGCAATGGAACTTGAGACCATCAAGAAATTTTTAAAATTGCTCTTGCGCTCACTTCGGTTCACAAGGACCAAGCACGTCACACCAAGTATTAATAAAAATAATAATGGCGGATTAGATAAAATTTGCCATACCGCAAAAAGCAGTAAGAGCGCTTCAACAATAAAGAAAAAACGCCAAGGACTTTTCATTCAAGCTCCTCCTCCTAGTAATTCTACTCTATCATACCTGAAAAAAATGGTTTGTCCATCCGTCGCTGGTCCGAAAAAAGACCCTGTTTGATCAAATTCCCTAAAGGAGAATGAACAACAGGGTCAACTAGATTGATCGAGTGATCAAGCAATTAGCTTTTCTTTACTTCTGTGATTCTTACTTGCATATCTCCGCCTGGCGTTGAGATCGTCACTTCATCGTTGACTTTTTTCCCAATCAAGGCACGAGCGATTGGTGAATCATTGGAAATTTTACCAGAAAACGGATCTGCTTCAGCACTACCGACGATCATGTACTCTTCTTCGTCACCATCAGGCAACTCAACAAAAATCACTGTTTTTCCGATGGAAACTTCATCAGAGTCAACACCCTCATTATCAATGATCTCTGCAAAACGAATCATATTTTCTAAAGTAGTGATTCGGCCTTCGACAAACGCTTGTTCATCTTTAGCAGACTCATACTCTGAGTTTTCGGATAAATCGCCAAAACTGCGGGCTACCTTGATACGTTCAATGATTTCGCCGCGTTTTACCGTTTTCAATTCTTCTAATTCTTGTTCTAGCTTTTCTTTTCCTTCAAGTGTCATTGGGTAAACTTTTTCTACCATAGTTCTTTTCTCCTTTTAGTAACTTCTAATAAATCGCAAAAGGTAATCTTTTGCGATGAGTCCACAAAAGATTACCATGCTTTTTTTTAAATGTAAACTATAAACCTATGAAAATTTAATTTGAGGTATTGTTTACATATTGTTCCACTAATTGCATATGCTGTTCATAGGTTTCCGCAAAGTAAACTTCTTGGGTTTGAATGTCAGCAACGAAATAATAGTAGTTGTTCGGTGTTGGATCTAAGACCGCTTGGATCGCTGCTTCACTTGGATTGTTGAATGGTCCAGGTCCGTAGCCAGTATGCACATAGAGATTATAAGGAGAGTCAACTTGGGTGTCCTCATAAGTAACTAGCTCTTTGTGCTCACCTAACGCATATAGAATCGAAATATCCGATTGCAGCGGCATATCAATCGCTAAACGATTGAAGAATACCTGTGCGATATTTTTACGATCTTCTAGCTTACTGCCCTCTTTTTCAACAAGTGATGCCAAAGTAAGGACTTCTTGAACCGTCATTTCTTTTTGAGCGATTTGATCGAAATATTTTGACAAGACTGAATTTGATTTATCCACCATTTGGGTAACGACTTCTTCTAGGGTATTCCCTGTATAGTAGTCGTAAGTTGCTGGGAACAAGTATCCTTCTAGTCGGTAACGCACACCTTGCGCATCGCCGGCACTTGCTAAAAGCTCAGGATAGGTTTCTTTCATTTTTTCAAAGAACTCGTCACTTTCCATCAAAGCTAGGAAATCGTCTTTCGAGATATTCGTCGCTTCCGCTAGAGCATCACCGATTTGATCAACATCAAATCCTTCTGGAATCGTCACTTTTGCATCAGAGGTGACCGAGCCTTCGCCATTTTGCAGCATCTTTGAGATTTGATCCAATGTCATACTAGGAGAAAAATGATAATTTCCTGCTTGAAATCCAGTTAAATTATTGAATTTCGTATAATAGTTAAAAATCATACCACTTTTAATGATATTGTCTTCTTCCAAAATTTCTCCAATTGCTTTGTTGGACGATCCACTAGGAATCTCAACCGCCACCGTTTCTGTATCTTCTGGATTCAACGGCTGCAATCCTGATGTCACATAACGATACATTGAAAATCCTAAAACACCACCGATGACGAGCAGAGCAAGGACTACGATCAAAACGATCCGATTGACAATCCGATCTTCTTTTTTGCGTTGCTGCTTGCGCAATTGCGTTTCCCCACCTTCAGCTATGGGCACTTCTTCTGCTGCTGCCCTACGACTTGTAGCAGCTTGCTTTGCTTGTTTATTTTTGGTCTTTCCACTTGCAGTTCGCGAACCCACCTCTTCTTGAGGTTGTTGAATAGGACGCTCGTTCAAACCATCGCTTTCTTGGGTTTGATCTGATTGAGGTTGCTTTAAAGCTCCTAATACTTCATCTTTAAAGGACTTATCCTCTGGATGTTGTTTACTCAAAACAACTCCTCCTAACTTTCGTAATACTGGCTTGTACCATTATACACGAAAGTTAGGAGGAGTGGAATCAATTTTACCGTTCGATTTAATAAACTTTACGATATCACTGAATCTCTTTTCGATAAACAACTTATTCCCATTTGTGTTTGATCATTAATACCTTTTAAAATTTATTATTTCACTCAAATCACCATGAAACTTTGTAATTAAACACATTTTTTAAATGTTATATGAACCAAAAGCGTTGTCTCCATCTTATGATCTATTTTGATTCAAGAAAGAAAACAATTACGATTGTTCGTTCTAAAGCTAGTAAAACTTATTCTTTATCCTCCGAAGAAAAGACTATACTACTCGAATCCATCATACTAGATTCTTCAGAGATACTTGGACTAGTTTCTGGTATTGCTTCTGATGAATCTTTTGTTTCTTTTACACTGTCTTTAGATGTAGTAGTTGTTTCCTCAGTCTGTGGCTGTTCACTTACAGATGGAACAGCTTTTAATCCAATGAAGTTTCGAATATCAGCCCATGCAGTCATACTACCATCTACTGTTTGGAATTGATAGTATTCACCACTTGACGTCTTCGCATAGTTAATTATCTTCACATCTTTATTCACATAGGCGCTCGTATTACCGATTCGTGTTGCTCCATACGTATTCCATGGACCTGCATAAATACCATCATACTTGGTTGCTTGTACTTTACTATATTGATTCATTGCTTTTTGTTCGATGATCGTATCGTACATCTTGAAGTTTCGAATATCAGCCCATGCAGTCATACTACCATCTACTGTTTGGAATTGATAATATTCACCACTTGACGTCTTCGCATAGTTAATTAGCTTCACATCTTTATTCACGTAGGCGCTCGTATTACCGATTCGTGTTGCTCCATACGTATTCCATGGGCCTGCATAAATACCATCATACTTGGTTGCTTGTACTTTACTATATTGATTCATTGCTTTTTGTTCGATGATCGTATCATACATCTTGAAGTTTCGAATATCAGCCCATGCAGTCATACTACCATCTACTGTTTGGAATTGATAGTATTCACCACTTGCCGTCTTCGCATAGTTAATTAGCTTCACATCTTTATTCACGTAGGCGCTCGTATTACCGATTCGTGTTGCTCCATACGTATTCCATGGGCCTGCATAAATACCATCATACTTGGTTGCTTGTACTTTACTATATTGATTCATTGCTTTTTGTTCGATGATCGTATCGTACATCTTGAAGTTTCGAATATCAGCCCATGCAGTCATACTACCATCTACTGTTTGGAATTGATAATATTCACCACTTGCCGTCTTCGCATAGTTAATTAGCTTCACATCTTTATTCACGTAGGCGCTCGTATTACCGATTCGTGTTGCTCCATACGTATTCCATGGGCCTGCATAAATACCATCATACTTGGTTGCTTGTACTTTACTATATTGATTCATTGCTTTTTGTTCGATGATCGTATCGTACATCTTGAAGTTTCGAATATCAGCCCATGCAGTCATACTACCATCTACTGTTTGGAATTGATAATATTCACCACTTGACGTCTTCGCATAGTTAATTAGCTTCACATCTTTATTCACGTAGGCGCTCGTATTACCGATTCGTGTTGCTCCATACGTATTCCATGGGCCTGCATAAATACCATCATACTTGGTTACTTGTACTTTGCTATATTGGTCCAAAGTCTTACTAGAAAGAATTTTGTCATATAAAGTAAGGGTTCTATAATCAACCCAGCCAACAATCGTCCCATTTGAGTCTTTAAATTTATAGTACTTATCTGTCGCAGTCGATGCTTCTTCAATCACTGTTAATTTTTGACCATTATAATTTGATAGATCGCCAATTTTTGTATAACCAGGCGTATTCCAAGGAACATTATAGATGCCCGAATATTTAAGATCTTTTATTGTAGCATCGTTATCTAATGTTTTACTCGATAATACTTTGCCATATAATTTTATATTCTTTTCAGCTACCCAGCCTAAATAATTAGATCCCTCTTTAACTAAATAATATTTACTGTTGCCTGGCATAGTAACTTCTCGAATTGCATTTAGTTTTTTATTAGCATAACTGCTAATATTCCCAGTTATTTTAGAATCAATATTACCTTGAGGTTCAGAAAAAATGTACCCGGTACCAGTCACTAAAGCATCGTTATTTATATTTTCTATCTTCGTAGCAACAGACCCACCAATCTTGTTATATATATAAACAACTAATTCATAGAAATCATACATTGAATAATTATTTGCACTAAAGTATCCCACAGGATCAGTATGATCCGTTCCTCCTAAAAACCTAGTAACTGCATCGTGACTCCAAATAGTTCCTTTCCCATCACTATGAGCATTATCTGGAAACAAATTATATTTTTTTAACATATATGCTGTATAAAAAGCGTCGTTATATACAGATCGATCAAAATTTGAACTAGAAACTCGCACCAATTCTATTTGAATAAATTTGGGATTAGCTTGTCGACCGGCCCCCCAACTGTAATAGTCTGTAGGATGGATCTCAATAATATTATTATGATCAACAAAAGCATGCACAAAAGCATTTTGCCAATTTCTTTTCATATATGCAATCTCATTTTGGATTGTAGAGTTTGAATTTGCAGTTTCATGTATGACAACACCAGTAGGCAAAGCATATCCATCTTGATAGTTCATCTTATCAAAATTACCAGAATAGTCTTTTTGAATTTTAAGAAATGGGTAGTTTTTACTAATAATCTGCGAGTTTCTCTGACTCCTTAATAATGCAGTGATTTCATCATTAAGAATATTTGAGTCAAATATATCATCCGCATGAGCATTAGTAGGGAGCATTAGTATAGCTACGAACATACATACTTTTAGTAATTTTATAAGTACTTTTTTCATAATACCTCCTTGAATAATTAAAACTAAATTTGATAATCCTATTAGATGCTTACTTTTTAAATTGTACCATAAAACAAATCAAGGCTATAGATTCTAAATAATTTATTTTATATAAATTCATCTGCAATCTATGACTGTCTGGGATTTTATTTCTAAATTCCTTTCAAATTGGTAATTTAATGAACACTCTTTCAAACAACTCTACATAAAAACCTAAGACAGAAAAACTCTATTCTGTCTCAGGTTAAATTCAGTAGTTATACATACCATACTACTTAGTATATGCTGTTACATAGTTAGTTATACCAATCAGTGATTTATGAGTATTATTCTATTCAATCAATGCATAGAAGCGATTTAATGCGTCTTGATTGTATTGATCCACATTTAATGATGAAGGAATTTTTTCTCCAGCCAAATAGCGATTCATACCGCCCACTAGCCCCTCAACACTATTGTCCACTATCATTCCATTTTGATCTTCCAAAACAGAAATATTTCCTGGAATATCCGTTGCAACAACTGGAATTTGAAGTGCTAGACATTCTAGCAAAGTCATTGGTTGTCCTTCGTGATTTGAAGGAAAGACGAATAAATCACACTTATCTAGTATCTCCATTGCATGTACGGTTTGCCCTACAAAAATAACATTTTTTTCTAAGCCCAATACATATGCTGTGGTCTTAAGTTTTTTCTCTTCTTTTCCAGAACCAATAATATAAAGCTGGTGCTGATCATTTGATTGCATCATAATTTCTTTAAAAGCAAACAATAGTTTTTCTTGATCTTTTTCAGGAGATAACCGACCAATTGTCACAAAGTTTTTGGCATTCTTAGTAGGAGCAGTCACTCCTACTAACATATTTCTTCCAAACTCACTAGCTTCTTCAATAATTAACTTTTCTTCCCCTAGAACCTCTTTGATTGATAGTTGGGGATTATTTCGATGATCGAAAAGGTATTCCTTATCCAATAAATTTGGAACATAAACAAATTTGTCATTTGAAACAAATTTCGAAAGATTTTTTTTGTTCTGTTCCATTGTAAGTTTACCAACGGATGCAATATAATCAAAGTATTTATAGAATTCGAAAATAGTGGTTAAATTTTTCTTATGAACGTATCGACCTTCTACAACTTTATCAAACTCTGCCTGCATGTCATTATGCTGATAAATAATTTTTCTTTTCGCTTTAGAAAATGCCATCATATATGACCAGAACGGAGCGTATCCGCCAAAATCAATAGCTCTATCAACTTGAGTATTCCCCAAAAGCCGTTTCCATTCTCTAGCTACAAATATCTGATGTGTTTTGATATCTTCTACAGAAGAACGGTTAAATAATCTATTATACTTAATCCACTCTGAATAAGTAAGGCTTAACCCATTATTTCTATAGACAACATGTGCTTTCTCCGATAATCTATCAATATTTGCCTCAAATTCTTGGTTAACCTTGTTTTTATCAACAATGATTAAATTGTACTTATCATAATCAAAATTTTTACTTAGATTAATTAAAGAAGAGGTAATCCCATTATTTAATAGCCCTCCGCCATATACAACAACATTCGGTTTGTGATTATCAAAAGAGCGAACATTAACAGCCTTATTCCCGTTCATTATAAAGTTTATATACTTCTCTGTTACGTGACCGTCCTCGTGAGAAATATATTTTTCCTTAAAAATAGTTACATTCGGATTAGCATGAAATTTTTCATTATCTGCCGACAAAATAGAATCCACTAATTTTTTCGTTGTAGTACAAATTTCTCCAGGCATTTCATTTAAATCGAAATATAGACCTCTTGAGTGCTCATATTCTTCTTTATCATACATATAAAACAAAATTGGTTTATCTGTAACCAAGTAATCAAAGAAAATACTACTGTAATCAGTAATTAAAATATCTACAAAGTGAAGTAATTCATTGGCATCAATCCAATCTGGTACTAGAAAGATATCATCTAAGGGAATCTCTTTTATAAATTGATAAACTAAAGGATGTACTTTAACAATAAACTGTTTATTACTTCCAGAAATCCCCTGAGAGATCGCGTTCAATCGTTCAACCATATCCGTCGTTGTATCTTGTACTCGACCAGTAATTCCTCTCCAAGTCGGCGCATATAAAACTAACTCTTTATTTAGATCAATCTTATTTTTTTCTAGAAAGTTTTTCACAACTTCACTTTTACTGAAAATACTATCTATTCTGGGATACCCATTTTCTAACACTTTACCCTTGTAAATGCCATCGATATCATAGGAGTATACCATTTTATCTGTAGTAAACGTATTTGGGGATAGTAAAAAATCACTTTGCAAAAAATTCCTTTGAACATTGTAGTTCTGAGCAACATTACCAGCCATTTCTTTTCCTAATGTTTTTAAGGGAGTTCCATGCCAAGTATTTACATATACTTGGCCTTCGTTTTTGATGTAATAAGGTGGCAAAGTAACATTACTGTAGATATATTTTGCTACCGTTAAATAGTAATAGTAATCCTTCGTATAAGGTGTTACAAATTTGACATTTTTAAACTTACTGTAATACTTTACGTATTCATTATCTGTTACATCGTTCAAAGACCAAACATGAATTAAATGATTATACTCATTACTATTTACTAAATATTTAAATATCGCAAATGGATTATCATTCATCGCTTTTCCATGAAAAGACTCATAAAAAACAATATTGCTTTTCACCTTGTTTCTATTGTAATTTTTAGTGAACTGAGTTCTTCTCGAGAATTCTTCATTTAGCATATTCCTACTGAAGTTTTTAAGTATGCCTTTAAAATCCATTTTTTTTCTCCTTTGTACCAAATACTTTTTCTTGAAGATGATGAAGTGGTGTAGAAAATAAATGCATCACCACATTTATTACAGGTATTAAAACGATATAGATGACAATTCCCGTAAGGAATATAAGTATAGAAATGAAAAATCCATACAACACAATATTTTTACCCGAATCAAATTGACTGCCGTTCACAAGTATAGGCCATAAATATTCAGTGCTAAACCATTGGCTACTCTGAATCAAATAAACTCCAAAAGAAGCTCTTGCGACAAATGAATATATCTTTCGTGGTCTAATTTGTAATTTTAGGAAAAATACAAAGATAAGCACTGCGAATATCAATAAATACGGACTAGAATCACGTGTATAAAAAATTGTCTCATTCCATCCCAAAGCAGTAAAAACATTTCCAAAAAAACTATCCTTGTTTGCAAAAATAATCTGTAAACTAATATTAATTCCAATCCCTATAGCCAACATCAAAATATTCATTGTAAATAAAGGAACCATTTTAATTTTTTTAATATTTTCCTCGTTCAATTTTATATAAGCACCGATGGCATATAAAAAAAGAAACCACACTGGATGAGAGAAATTTAATCCTTTATTATAATAAATAAACGTATATGGACTTAAAATAATAAAAGAAAATATCAAAGCTTGTTTTATTTTTTTTATATCCGTACTTACCATTAATTTGTTTATAGCGGGGATACAAAAATACATTAATGTATAAGAGGTAACAAACCAATACTTCCCAAAAACAACTGGAAATAGTCTGAAAACAAACTCTTTCCATTCAAAATGAAAACTAATATCTGGATTAAAAACTAAAAAGAAATAGATAATTAGCGAAATCAACGTTGTTTCTACCCAAATTTGAAATAAGCTTCTAATTTTAGGAATGGAAGAAATTAAAAAATATCCAGTAATCATTACAAAAATATTTACTCCAAGTTTTCCTCCAATCAATAAAGTCTGAGCTGCTAATTTGTTCAACTGAAAACCCGAGGAAAAATCCCATCCTGACCACAACGCGTAGTGGTGAACTATGATAGCCAGAATTGCCAATATTTTCAACACATCAAAACTTCCTATACGTTGGCTAGTTTTCTGCATTTTCGGACACCCTTTCTGAGAATCGTCCCTTTACAGTAGCTAGCCCTAAAATCCCGACAAATAAATTAGGCAATGCATATCTAATATCTTGCGCAGGAATTGCAATAAAAATTGTACCCATTACTAATACATACGGCATAAAAGCAATTATTAGTTTTGTTTTATTTTTGACAATAAGCATAACCATTGAAAAAAGAAACAAAATAAAGTAAAGAGCTGGCATTAATAAAACATAAAGTCTACTTTTTAGAATCCAATTTTGTAACTCGAGCAATTGGTTTCTCACACGGTTATTCCCTTTAGTTATTTCATCTAAATTTAACCCTTCGTAATCCGGATCAATTTCCTCTCTCTGTTCTCTAGTCATGAAGAAAAAAGGACCTTGTTGACCGCTTAACTGGTTTCTAAAGATTGGTCGTAAATTATCCAGTTCTAAAGAAAAGTTTGCGTGCCATAAAATTTCGGTTTGCTTCATATATGCTTCTAATGTTAAGCCAGGATTTCTAATTATGAGACCAAGAACTGTTTCTAAAAATTTTTTAGGATCATCCTTTATTACTTGCTTTTTAAATCGTTCTTTAAATTTTATATTATCGACATTATTCGGTTGGTATAGGTTCTTCCAATCCTCTTTTGGCATCAATGTTTCCAAATATGTCATTTCCTCTTTAGATATAGTCCCGTCATTCTTGATAATAGCAGCGGAAATTTGAACAAAAATTCCTAAAGATTCAGTTGAATCACTTCTAATAACGTTGAAGTGATTATAAATAGGACCCGTGATAACTTGATAGCTAAAAACAACTAATCCGATTACGACGAATAATTTAATAAATTTTTTTCTAAATAAAAATACTGCAAATACTAATGTAGATACAAGCAATGCCGGCCATCCATTATGTCTAAAAAAAACAAATCCTAATAAAGTAAAATATAGTAGAGCTAGATTTGAGATTTTATTTAGCCATTTTCCTTGGCTTATAATGATTCTTACCAAGTATAAGGTAATTAATAAAAGTGTATAAGTAAATAGAGAGTCTTTAACTATATATATACTAGCTAACGGAAAGATCGGTATAGCTATAAAAAAGATACAAGATATCGTCGCAAATTTACTTCCTACAAACTCTCTAATAAAATCACAAAAATATGCCATAATCAAACTATAAATAACAATTTGAAATGCTATAAATCCTATTGGGTATTTTCCTAACGAAGTAGCCATTATAACAAATGTGTGCCCCACTGGATGCCAATCATTCCATGGTACATTACTTGTCTGGATTTGATCCCATTGATTGATAGAATCCGGGAAAAATATTCCTGGATAATATGCATATAAATAAATACTTGACATAACAAAAAAAGCTAAAGTATATACCCAAAAGGATGTGACTTTTCTTTTTGAATTTTCTTGGGGAGAAATTAATAAGTAATCTTGCAAAACGGAAAAAAAGCAAAGAAAATAAGCAAATGTACCCAATAAATAGATTCCTTGCATACTAAATATTAGATTAAATGTTGTCAATATTTCTGAAGGTATCAAACTAATTCCAGTGATTGTTGCAAAAAGAAAAGATATAAAAAAATAGGTCAACCGACTATAGGGTCTTTTTTTTACACTATCACTTAAAAAAAACAATAGAATAAAATTAATTACAGACATTCCGATTATTACTTTTACATCTTGGAAAAGCATCATGCTGAATAATACCGATGCAGTCATCCAGAAGAAATACTTAAAATAGGTCCTGTTTAGCAATTATTTCCCTTCCCTCTTTAACTCAAATAACAGACGATAGACATCCATTTCGTATTGAGCCCTTGACTTTCTAGCCACTGTATCTAAGATTAGTCCACAAACAAATGCTAACATAGCCATTAAAACAAGTCCGACAGCTAGCACTGCAGATGGTAATTTATCGATTAACCCTGTTCTATAAAATTCACTTAAAACTGGAATTCCCGCAATTAAGCCAAAAATTAAGAAGATTAACGCCCACCAAGAAAAGAAAATTAATGGTTTATAGTCTTTAAATAGATTGAATATTGTTTTCAGAACCTTAAATCCATCAGTGAAAGTATTTAGTTTGGATTCACTACCTTCTGGTCGATCACGATATTCAATAGGAACTTCTACTAAATTAAAACGTTTATCTAAAGAATGAATGCTTAACTCTGTTTCAATCTCAAAACCTGGGCTTAAAACAGGAAAGCTTTTAACAAATAACTTGTTGAATCCTCGATACCCTGTCATAATATCTTGATAGTTTGCTTTATACAATCCATTAATTAAACTTCTAACCAAGCTATTGCCTAACCCATGAAAAGCACGTTTATTTTCTTCTGCATAAGTCCCATTTGATAACCGGTCACCAATCGTCATATCTGCGCGCTTTTCTTGAAGTGGCGCTAATAGTTTAAAAACTTCTTCAGCTGGATAAGTATCGTCCCCATCTGCCATGATGTAATAATCTGCATCAATGTCTCGGAACATGGATCGGACTACATTCCCTTTTCCTTGCTTAAATTCTTTACGAACAATTGCTCCTGCGGCTTTAGCTATTTCAAAAGTATTATCGCTTGAATTATTATCATAAACATAAATGTCAGCCTCTGGTAAAACATTTTTAAAGTCTTTGATAACTTTCTCAATGGTTTTTTCTTCATTGTAACATGGTAATAATATTGCTATTTTCTCTTTCATTAACTATTCCACCTTATCATCAATTGTTTTATTATATTTTTTTCGGTATCAATCGCATCCCACGAAAGTAGATTCTGAAGTATTTTCTGGTTATATAATTTTTCGTTATTATGCTTTATTTCACAGGCAAGTTCCTCTTCTGTATATGATTGTCCCATTAAGCCCGTTAATTTTTCTAGATCAAAATACCAACCTATACTATTCTCATAATCTACAGCATCTTCTTGTAAAATAATGATTTTTTTATCTAAGTGAGCAAAATCAAACATAGCAGATGAATAATCTGTAATCAATATATCAGCTATTAAGTATAATTCCTGTATATCAGATATTTCATTAAAGAAACAATGAATACGTGGATCTAAATTATTGTAATAATTGATTAACTCTGATTCTAAAGGATGCAATTTTACAATTAGTTCATATTCATTTGGCAACTGATTTAAAACTTTTATAAAATCAAGTTGACTGATAGCATCTCTTTTTTGTTTTCTCCAAGTTGGACAATACAAAATATATTTTTTCCCTAACTCGAAATTATAATTAAAATACTTCCCTAATAGCTTATTTTTTAATGCCGTATTATCTTTATTTTTTATCAAAAAAGCATTTCTTGGTGCGCCACTTTTTAAAATTTTTAATTGCGTGTTTTTTTCTAATTGAAAAGCACTTTCAAATAATTTTAAATTCCGTGGAGAAGAAGTAATCAAGTAATTCCATTTTTTCATTCTTGGGATAAATGCGGATACTTCAGTTTCTCTTTGACGAAAATCAACTAAATCTGCAACCATTTTTTTTAGAGGAACACCATGCCAAGTTTCTAAAAAAATCTGGCCCTCTACTTTGCCTGCTTTATCCAACGAATTCCCGTTCAATATCACTAACTTTGATTTTCTAAACTTTGTGACATATTGTTTTCCGCCTAGACGCACCGGTATCATTCCGTAAGAATATATTTCCATGTCAACTAATTCATTCACTGAGCTAACGTAAAACGTGTACTCAGGAAAATTTTTCTTTAACGCTATGGCAAGATATTTCGGATCACCTGCGAAAGATTTGCCATGAAAAGATTCTACAAAAACAAAATCATCCCTCAGATTTCCCTTTAACAGTATATCACTTGTAGGAGTTGCCTCTGTTTTTCTCATCAATCTCTTTAACATTTCTTTAGTTTTCACAGAAGAAACAATAGGTCCGATAACCCTCATCTCTTTTAATCTAAGATAAATCTTAAGAGCAAATGTATCTTTACTTAGATTATTCTGATCATAAATCATTTGATATAGATTATCTGTTTTACCTTCGAAACGTTGCTTATTTACTAGCGGCGCGGATAGAATTGTTTCTTCATATTTCTTGCCATAATCTTCCAAGGGGCTCAGGTCTTCAACCAAAGGGATGTCGTGTTTAAACAAATGCAGCTTTTCAGAGTAATTCTCGTTTACATAATGAATAATCTCTTGTGCATCTTTTATTATGTTCTTCTCTAACCAACAAAAACTTTTGAAGCCACAATAAATATCCTTTAGTGAATTGTCGTCTCCTTTGTATAAAACGATTGGACGGCCATCTATAAATGCTTCAATAATAGAATAACCAAGAGTTTCATAACGAGCTGTTGACAAATAGATTCCATATTCAGGCACTTTATGATTCAAGAAAACATTCTCACTTAATTGATACAATTCAATTAAGTTTTTATATAAAATTTCACCGGTTCCAGTTCCATTTATATATAATTTATAATGATTTTTGCCTGCTCTGTGAACTAGATAATCCATTAACTTAATACTATAAGCTATATCTTTCTGTGATTCATCAAATCTTGAATATACTAAAAAATTGACTTCCGAATTTATATTTTTCAAAGAGATATCTTTATTTTGTATCTTATTTGCCAAATGACGAATACTTACTGGAAAAACAACAATATTATTATCTTTAAATTTATCCTTTAGTGTTTGTTTGATCTTTTCTGTTGCTACTCGATATGTATCAATAGCATCAGGTGCAAAATCGGTTTCTGGATCAATTAAACTCAGAGGTGTGTGGACTTCTCCAATCACTTTTACTTGAGGGAATTTTTCCTTAATTATTTTTGCAAAGACAAAAAGGCTTTCTCGAGTGATGATATACGTATCTGCTTCCTGACTCTCTGAGAAATCTTTTAACTGATAAAATTGAATTTTGTCTGGATTAATAAATAATTTTTTTATTTTTTTCACTTTCAGGCTAGAAAAAGGTAATAAATTGAAATAGATAATTTCTTTATTATCTGCTAAAAATTCATTGATTAGATTTGTATTACTTCGAGTTGTTCCTCCTGTACCAAATAAATCATAACCAACTATTCCTATTTTTCTTGTCATAACTTAATCGTCTCCTCTAACCTTCCACCACAAACTTTTCACCACAAAGATAGGCAACTGAATAATCCGACCAATCCGTTTCGGATTACTTAACGAACGATAAAGCCACTCTAAATGTAAGTTTATAATCATTTTTGGCGCTCGTTTTACCCGTCCGCTTAAAACATCGAAACTCCCTCCTACATCTTGTAGGACAGTAACATTTAAGCGAGATGTGTTACGAGCCAACCATTGCTCTTGACGTGGAAATCCCAATGCTACAAAGAGAAAGTCTGGCTTTGCTCTATTAATCATTTCAACTACTTCCACTTCTGATAAAGAAGTGTAACCATCTATTCCACCAGTAATTGTCAAGTTAGGATATAATTCACGAGTATTTTCTATGGCATCAAATAAAACTTCGGGTTTCGCTCCATAAAAAAAAACTCTTTTTTGATGATTATTAGCATATTCTAAAAATTTCACCATTAAATCAAATCCAGCTACGCGTTCTTTAATTTTACCACCAGTTAGTTGGGAAACTAGCACTATTCCAATTCCATCGGGAATACGATGTGTACTTTGTTTGATAAATTCTACTATGTCAGGATATTTTTTTGCGTCAACAGCTATTTGTGGATTTATGCTAATTGCCGTCATTTTCTTTCCATTCTCAAAATATAAAGGCAATTCTGCCAAAATAGTTTGATAAGTAACCTGATCAACAGGTAATCCCATGATTACTTCAGTATTCATATTGTGCGTTCACCCACTCTACTAGTTGTTCTATGGCATTCCCTTTAACATATGTGTTCCATTCTTGGTTGAATTGGTTTAAATCACTTGTTCCCTTTTGTATGATTCTGACAAGTTCATCTTGTGTTTTAGCTATGCTCTTTTGTTTTTTGAAACAATCTTGGATACCAACAGTTTTATCATATAAATCATAATCATAACAAAAATAGCAAATCATACCACTCGGGTTGCTTAAACTATACTCAAAAGGTATTGAAGAATAATCAGTCACTAAACAGTCGATTATCGGAAATAAATCTTGGATTTTGTAGCCTTCAAAATTCGTTATGATTCCTTCAATTTTTTTTAAATGTTGTAACTGCTCTAAATCATGGGGATGAAGTTGCACAAGAATGTTCCACTCAGGTAACTCTGTTAGTAATCTGTTAAAATCAATAAAAAAATCTCCTCGTTCTTCCCTGTAGGTTGGTGCGTAGAGGAGCAATTTTTTTTCTCCAAAAATTTTTTTCATTTCTTTTATTTTTTCATCATCACGTTTAAAATACTGATCCGTTGGTGGATAGCCAAAGGGTAAAAAAGTCAATTCACGTTGATAGCTTCTCTCAAAAATTGACGCCATTTTAGGTGAACTTACCACATAGTGGGTATATCGACGATAAACATCCTTATAACGTTTTTGATCGGCCTGGGTTGCTTTTTTAGCATAGTGAGCTTCTAAACCGAATTTTTTAATTGCTCCATTGGCATGCCATAGTTGAACTATTTTTGTTTTGGGTAAAAAGTCAATCCCACCTAATATAGCAAAATAGTTATCGCACAATATAACTCTTGCGCTTTTCAATAAAGGAACAATATGTCTAAATAAAACCAGTTGTGAATCGATACAGTATATTGGACATCCTTTTTCTTGATAAGTTCTTGCTAAATCAGTTGCGTTCTTTGTATAACAAATTGTCAGTCGTTTTTGATACTTCTGAAACAACTTCTCAATTATATAATTGCTTGTACTAGGAAAACTTAGTAAATAAACAATTTGCTGATGCTGCTTCTTATTTTTTTTAGCAAATCGCTTAATTGTGAATAAATAACTTTGCTTAATTTTCGCAAGAAGCCATGATTTCATCACAGTATCCCTTTCTTTTTTTACGCTACCTTTCATTTTACCCGATATTCATCTAAAAGAAAATAATTGTAATAAAACCGTTATATTGTTACCAATAATGAAACATAAATGAAACTTCAAAATAAAAAAATAACAGATGATTGAATAGTTACCAACCATCTGCATTTTCCTAAGGATAAATCCGATTCAACAACCGTGGAAACGGAATGGATTCTCTTACGTGCTCGATTCCTGATAACCAGGTAACGGTCCGTTCTAATCCAAGGCCAAAGCCGGTGTGAGGAACTGAGCCGTACTTGCGTAGATCTAAATACCATGAATATTCATTTTCGTCCAAGCCGTGGGCGCGGATTTGTTCTAGCAGGTATTCATGATCGATAGCACGTTCAGAACCGCCTATGATCTCGCCATAGCCTTCTGGTGCGATCATATCGGCACAGATCACGACATCTTCTCTCGTTGGATGTGGCTTCATATAGAAAGGTTTGATGGCTTTTGGATAGTTTAAGATAAAGACGGGCTGATCGAATGAATTGGCAATAAAGGTCTCATGTGGTGAGCCAAAGTCATCGCCCCATTGAATATCATCGAAGCCGTTCTTTTGTAATAATGCCACTGCATCATCGTAAGAGATTCGTGGGAATGGTAATTTGGTGTATTTTTTCAAGACTTCACGGTCACGGCCTAAGACGTCTAATGCATAGTCACAGTTATCGAGCACATTTTGCACTAAGAATGCCACGTACTGCTCTTGGACTTCCAAGCTTTCTTCTTGGTGCATAAAGGCCATTTCTGGTTCAATCATCCAAAATTCAATCAAGTGACGACGTGTCTTTGATTTTTCGGCACGGAAAGTTGGTCCAAAAGAAAAGACTTTGCCAAACGCCATAGCGGCAGCTTCCATGTACAATTGACCAGACTGAGACAAATATGCTTTTTGATCGAAATAGTTGGTTTCAAATAAATCGGTCGTTCCTTCTGGTGCTGATCCAGTTAGGATCGGTGGATCGATTTTGATGAAGCCATTCTTGTTGAAAAATTCATACGTTGCCCGAATGATTTCGTTTCGGATTTGCATGATGGCGTGTTGTTTTGAGGAACGCAACCATAAATGACGATGGTCCATCAAGAAATCTGTTCCGTGTTCTTTTGGTGTGATTGGGTAATCATGGCTTTCCCCAACAACCTCTAAACCAGAGATACCAATTTCATAGCCGAATTTTGAGCGGCTGTCTTCTCTGATTTCCCCAGTGACCAGTACGGCAGTTTCCTGATTTAGATTTTTCGCTAATTGGAAAACTTCTTCCCCTACTTCACTTTTTACAACGATTCCTTGAAAATACGCTGTTCCGTCACGAAGTTGTAAAAAGGCGATCTTGCCGCTAGAACGTTTGTTAGCAACCCATGCTCCGATTTGAACGGTTTCGCCAACATGTTTTTTTGCATCTAAAATTTGAATAGATTCCACTTGATTCTCTCCTATCTAATTTATAAAGGCACCATAGAGCATTTTAAGCTTTTTGGCGTTTCTTTTCAACAAAATCATAGATTCGTTTGGTAGCTTCCGCTAACGTGTCCCAATCAGTTGCATAGCTGATGCGTAAATAATCTGGTGTACCAAAACCAGCACCAGTCACTACTGCCACGTGGGCTTCCATCAGCAAGGCCTCCACGAAGGCATCAATGGTTTGATAGCCGCACATCGTCATGGCTTCTTTGACATTTGGGAACAAGTAAAACGCGCCTTGGGGTTTCGTCACCTGAAAACCAGGAATAGCGGCAATTAGCGGATATAGTTTGTTCAAGCGCTCTTCGAAGGCCTGACGCATCACTTCGATCGATTCTTGATTCCCAGTCAGTGCCTCAACTGCTGCGTATTGGCTAGCAGCCGGCGGGTTGCTAGTAGCTTGGGAAGCGATATCGATCATCGCTTTGATGATTTTTGCATCGCCGACAGCAAATCCGATCCGCCACCCAGTCATAGAATAGGTTTTAGAAACGCCATTGATTACGATGGTTTGTTTGCGTATCTCTTCTGATAAGCTTGCGATCGATGTAAAGGTATTGCCGTTATAAACCAAACGGCCATAGATATCATCGGCAATGATCCAAATATTATTTTCCACTGCCCAGTTGCCGATTGCCGTTAACGCTTCTTTTGAGTAAATCGCCCCTGTAGGGTTGGCAGGCGAGTTTAAAATAATGGCTTTCGTTTTCTCTGTACGAGAAGCTTCTAATTGAGCCACAGAAACTTTAAAATCGGCTTCTTGCTTGGCTTCAACAAACACAGGTGTCCCTTGCGCTAAACGGACTTGTTCCGCATAGCTGACCCAATAAGGCACTGGAATGAGTACTTCATCCTCTTCATCAAGGAGCGCTTGAAACAGCGTATAAAGGGCAAACTTCGCGCCATCTGTCACGATCACTTGGTTTGAATCATAGTCAGCACCATAAAACTCTTTCATATAAGCAAGAATCGCCTGTTTTAACTCAGGAATCCCCGCAGTTGCTGTGTAAAAACTAGCCTTGCCGCTCTCAATCGCTGCGATCGCTGCTTGGCGAATGTTTTTCGGGGTAATAAAGTCGGGTTCACCGACAGTTAGACTTAATACGTCTACACCTTGGTCCGCTAACGCTTTTGCCTTAGCAGATGCCGCTAACGTTGCGGAGGGTTCCAATTTTTCTGCTCTTTTTGAAAGTACCATGTTTATCATCCTTTCTACGATCCAAAATTCATTCTATCATAAGCGTCTTCCTATAGTTCAGTGATCGCTTTGATTTCTTCGCCATCTTTGAAACCAATCAAATAATAGTTCAAACGACCCTCGCCATCTTTCGTCATGACTTCCCAAGTTGGCTCGCCTTCAAAAATACCCAATGCGGCCTTTTGGATTTCCTGACCTTGATGATTGTCGCGAACAAATGCCTTAGCTTGTGCTTCCGTCAGCCCATCCGCTTGATTAAAAACAGAAACCTTCTCACCGCTTTTTGGGATGATCACAACGATCTCATTGTTATTCGTATCCTTTCCAACAATGCTAAAGGAGGTTTCCTCACGGGTAAACCAATAAAATTGTTCGACCTCTGCTAAATCGGTGTATCTTTCTGCTATTTCGATTGCTTCGTTTCTTGCTTGTCGCATTGGACGAGAAGAACGGAGATAGAAAATAGAAGCGAAGAGAATAACGACCAGTAAGACTGTGATCGCACTCAGCAAAATAACCACACGCCGATGTTCTTTGTCTTTTGTTTTCACACTTCGTACTCCAATCTTAAATAAAATCCATTATATCAGATGTTCAACTCATTTTTCAAAATCGGCTGCTGCTTTTTCCTCTTGCCCAAAAAAATGTTGGATGTCTTCGGCGATCTCGGTTGGACTTGCTTCAATCAGAGGTAAGTTTTTGGGTAAGCCTTTGACCATTCGTTTGCCATATTTTGTCGATAGCAAGCGTCGATCAAGGACGACCATCACGCCGGTATCCTCCTCGGAACGGATCAAGCGCCCCAATGCTTGGCGCAGCCGTAAAATCGCTTTAGGTAAGGCATCTTCTTTAAAAGAATCAATGCCTTCTGCTTCCAAAAAGGCGTGCCGTGCTTGGACCATGGGTTGTTTAGGGTTCTCAAAAGGCAATCGGGTCACCACAGCGATCTTCAGTGCCTGTCCTGGTAAATCGACCCCTTCCCAAAAACTGCTAGTCCCTAATAAGATACCATTTTCCGCTAATAAAAATTTCTTTAAGATTTTCTCACGGGTTCCGCCAGTCCCTTGAGCAACGATTTCTCTGCCATAATGCAGGGCTTTTTTATTCAATCGATCATAGACATTTTTCAAAGTTTCGTGCGCCGTAAACAACACAAGCGCTGGTTGCGGATTGTCAAACAAAATCGGGACTAACGCTTCGACTAAATAATCCGCGTATTCGGCAGCTGATGCTTGTTGGATCGAGAGACCTTTTTTGATTACATACAGTCGCGTTTGCTTGCTGTAATCATAAAAGGCAGGAATCGTTTTGACTGGCACATCCGTCAAGCCGATCTGATGGGCAAAATATTCTTTGTTGCCTGGGATCTTCAATGTCCCCCCTAGATAAATGATGTGCTGATAGCGTTGGTACCATGTGCTCTCCACGATCGAATGTCCTTCTAGATCAGCTAACTCAATCACAGCATTTCCTGACTGGGGATGCTTTTTCAGCCAATGAACGTAACGAGGATGCCACCAAGTCAACCACGCGGTCACTGTTTGTTCCTGTGCGTCCATTTGACTAAAGAAATCAAATAAACGGGCAATCACGATCCGTTGTCTTGCATACCACCGATCATTGGTCAACTCGAATCGCTGACGCAGCTGCTGTTGAATCTCATTGATTTCCTGATAATAGAGGCTCAATTTTTGATGTAGCTTGTCCTGCTCTAATGACCCATCATAGAGGTCATGATGCTGAACGACTTGTAATTCTGGGGCATCGATCGATAAGGTGCGAAAATACTGTTCTTGTGTTTCGACCAAAACCGACAATGCATTTCGATACAACGAGAACATCCGTTGCAAAAAATCGTCCTCGGTAATGATCTGGGCAATTTCTTCAAATAGTCCTTCTTCATTCAGCTGTAAAAACTGCCGCTTGAAATGAGCAGAGTCAAAGACATGTTGACTAAAGCCTTCTGCTTGCTGCGGCAACTGTTGGGCTTCATCGATCAACAAATAATCACTCGTTGGCAACAGTGGCTGCGCCCGTCGGTTTTCCTGCATTAAAAAGGCATGATTGACGATCAAAACATTGCTTTGCGCCATCCGCCGATATAAATGTCGAACAAAATCTTGTTCATAGAAGGGTTGATCTTTGGCTAAAAAGTCGACCCCGCGATGGCGAATATCGGTAAATAAAGGATGATCAAGACGAACTAAATTCAATTCATCAAAGTCACCTGTTTCTGTTTTGGTCAGCCAGACTAAGATCCCCATCTGATATTGGGCGTATTGCTTTTGTTCTACCGGTTGATCCAGCGTCGCTTTAAAGCGCTGCAAATCAATGTAATGACGATGGCTTTTGACCAAGACCGCTTGCAAAGGCTGCTGCAGTACTTGGTTCACCAATGGAATGTCTTTGCTAATGATCTGATTTTGTAAAAGAATCGATGAGGTGCTAACGATCAATGGATTTTCTGGCGTCGCTAAATAAGCGGCTGGAAACAAGTAACCGATGGTTTTTCCCATCCCCGTTTCTGCTTCAATAATCAAATTTTTCTCTGGTTGGGTGTAATGCGTATACACCGCATTCATCAAACGTGCTTGTTGTTTCCGATAGATCAAGTGCTCGCCAAAGCGCTGTTCTTTTTCCGTTTTTACTTTCGGATACGTTTCTTGAAAATGCGTGGCTTCAAAAAGCGGAACAGTTTTTTTTCGCAGGACGACGCCGTCGATCACTTCGAAATCTTCCGCCAACTCTGGTCCTTTTTCTTTCAAAATTCCGTGAATATACTCACTCGTTTGCATCCCCATCTGACCGCTTAAAAGCGCAATCTGTTTAAGAGTCGTCCGTGGTAGCTGTCGCATAATTGCTTCAATGTATAAAAATAAAGCTGCGGTCACTTCTGCATCACTATCGGCTTGATGCGGGTTGTCATGACGAAAGCCGATGCTGTCTGCCAGATCACCTAAGCGAAAGCTGCTTTCTGTCGGCAAAAACACTTGCGCCAATTCCACCGTATCGATCCCTGGAATCGATAAAGGCGGCAGACCGCAACGAACAAATTCATTGCTTAAAAAATGATAGTCAAAATAAATGTTATGCGCCACAAAAATCGTATTGCTGAGTAAGTTGTAGATCGTGTCAGCTATGTCTTCGAAATAAGGCGCTTTGCTTACTTGCTGGTTTGTGATGTGTGTCAATCGTTGAATTTGCTTAGAAATTCTGCGGTCAGGGTTGATATCTGCGGCAAAACGATTAATGATCTTGCCATCTTGGACTAAGACGCAGCCAAATTGAATAATTCGATCAATCGTCGAATCGGTTCCTGTTGTTTCAAGATCCACCACAGCGTATATGGGTTTCATTGTATTCCTCCTTGCACACTGTCTGCATTATACTACAAAATCAATGGCGATTACATCTGTTTTCCCATCGGATACGAGGGTTCGCAGGAAGAAGAACCTTACTATCTAGTATCCGTATTTATCAGCCAAAGGAATTTGTCACTCGTCGCTGATCGCTTTTTTCGACAAAAAAAGAGATCTTTTTTATAATTTACTATAAGGAGGCGAAAAAAATGAATGATTTCAAAAACAAACGAGTGATTGTAACGGGGGCTGCTTCAGGGATTGGAAAAGCGGTGGCAGAACAATTTCTAGACCAGGGTGCTCTTGTTGGGTTGATTGATCGCAACGAAGAGGAGCTACAGGAGTTTCTTGCTGACTATGACGCACAAACCCACTATCGTGCCGTTGACGTCACTGAAGCAGAGAAGCTGCAAGAAGCGATGAGTGGTCTTGTGGAAGAACTAGGTGGTCTCGATGTACTTCACGTCAATGCCGGCATCAACGGTACTTGGACACCGATCGAAGAATTGACGGTGGCGGAATGGGACCAGACAATCAACACAAATTTACGCAGTACCTTTATTACCGTCAAAGCTGCGATCCCATTTATGAAAGCAAACGGCGGCAGCATTGTCATTACGAGTTCAGTCAATGGAAACCGCATCTTCAGCAATTTTGGTGCGACTGCTTACAGTACATCTAAGGCAGGTCAAGTCGCCTTTACAAAAATGGCTGCGCTGGAACTTTCTGGTTATAATATTCGGGTCAATGCTATCTGCCCTGGGGCGATCGCAACGAACATCGATGCCAGCACAGAAATTGAAGAAGAGGTTGCTCGCGTTGAGATCCCCGTCAAATATCCAGAACGTTCTCGACCATTAAAACAAGAAACAGGCGTGCCAGAACAAGTCGCCAACCTTGTACTTTTTCTATCTTCAGAGGCTGCGGGTAATATTTCTGGAACGGAAGTCTATATTGATGGAGCGGAATCTTTGATTTAATACAACAAAAAAACGAAAAATCAAACCTGATCCCCTCACTTGTTTCAAGTAAAACCTGTGAGATGGATCATTTCTTGATTTTTCGTTTTTTCTTTTTGTTTATTTTTCCACCAAAGCTGCGATTTCTTCTAGAAAAGCAGTCTTGCCATAAAAATCTGCATTCAATAACTCGGGAAAAATGGCTTCAAAGAAATAAGTCACACATGGACGATGCTGAAACGCTTTGACCGTCAAAATCGCTTCACGAAACATTTCTTTGAACACTTTGTCGGGGTTGCTTTTTGAGATCTCTTCAAAAGACTCATACAAAAGATCGATCTTATCCGCAATTGCCAAAAGCTGTCCTTCAAGGCTGTTGTCTTTGCCATCCGCCAAGCGTCTGCGATACGTCGCTTGAAAGCTTTGGGGGATTTCTTCTTCTATGAAAGCATCGGTCATTTTTTCTTCAACGGTTGATAACATCGCCCGCAATTCTTTGTTTGCATATTTGACTGGCGTTTTGATGTCGCCGATGAAACGTTCCGTGTAATCATGGTTCAAGGCTTTTTCATAAAGAATTTGCCAATTGACTTGGTTTCCCGCTTGTTCTTCGATATCGGCTAAGGTCTGGGCAATCATGGTTACTCGAAACGAATGAGCGGCCACGCTGTGCTCGGTAAACTTAAAAAATCCAGGTGCTCGTTGGATTTTTTCTAAATTAGCCAATCCAAGAATAAATTCATTCAATCCCATCAGTTTGCCTCCTTTTTTTCTAAGAGTATAACAACTACTTTCTCCGCAAGCAAATATCACGCGCACAAAAAAAAAGAGCAGCTAAGCTGCTCTTAAAAGGCATTCACAAATTACGCTTTGTTAACGTTAGTCGCTTGAGGGCCACGTTGTCCGTCTTCGATATCGAAAGTCACTGCTTGACCTTCTTCTAAAGTTTTGAAGCCTTCGCCTTGGATAGCTGAGAAATGAACGAATACATCGTTACCGTTTTCTGCAGTGATGAATCCAAAACCTTTGTCTGAGTTAAACCATTTAACTGTACCTGTTTCCATAATAAAAATCCTCCTTGTGTTTATACACATATTTTGCAATTACTTGTATAAGGTGAAAATGTGGAAGATGTTTAAGATGAAACAAGCTACCATAATTTACCGTAACAAAAACTACACTTTGTATTATAGCACATTATCTTCTTTATGACTAATAGAAAATCAAAAAAAATGAAAACGCCTTTATTTTTTTATGATTCGCAAAAAGACTGCTGCACTAAAGATCTGCAACAGTCTTTTCTTTTTTGGAAACGATTTATTTACGAAGGACGCAACTGCGTTTAGTAGCGCAAAATCGCAGTCAAACTTTTTTCTCCTGGGGCATCTTTTTGTTCCAAAATAGATACCTCGCCGCCATTTTCTAAAACATCGATTGCCAGCGTATTTAACACTTGGCGACGATCGTATTCCGTGTCAGGATCTTCTCCAAACCCATCGGCGAGATTGGAAGTCGCTACAAACAGATTGGCGATCCTGCCTTCTTTAGCTGCAGGTACGATATCAACCAATTGGTCAATAAATTTCCGATCCAACAGCTTGCCGTATTCCCCAACTTCTTTTTGTGTCAACTCCGCAATCAGCTTTTGCGTACACGTTTGGATCCCTTTCAAAGATAACGATGCTGGTGAAGAGGAAATGCTTGGTTCTGCTTTGAAAAAGTTCGTTTTTGCCACTTTTTTAAACAGCGTTTGATTTTCTGGTAAAGCAAAAAGATACATTGGTAAATGCTCTTCGTTTGAAAAATCATTCTTAAAAAATGCATCAACTGCTTGGTAGTAGTTGACGTGATCGATCTCGACTTCTTCATCTTTGGCACTAAAGCCGTGATAAGCGACGCCTTCTCCCCCTGAGTTAGGGCCACCTTGGGCACTGTAATTAAAGTTGCCGCCGCCAGTGATTTCTTCCCCCAGCGCTTTTTCGATCGTTGTCGGTGCCTCTTCTGGCAACTCGACTTCACGCACTTGATTGTTTTCAACTTGATAGACTTGCATTGAATCGCGATTCAACGCTAAGAGATAAAATGGGTAATTAAATTGTGCGTTTTTGATGACAGCTAATACATACGGGGTTTCCCCTACGTAATATTGATCATCCACACGAATACTTAACCGATGAACTAGTACATCTTCTGGTGTGATAATCACCGCCACACTCGTTGTACTGTTACGCCAAAATGATTGATCTGCAAGCAGTTCATCAATTTTCGTTTGAAAAAGATCCCAAGAATGTTCTGGGTATTTCTTTTCAAAGCGGCGCTTCGCATCTTTAGCAAAGTTCTTAAATTTGATTTGATCCTTTTCGACATTCTGGTGGCCGACATGCGTATTGAGCATGATCGTGACAAATGGTCCTTTGATTCCGTCAGATATTACCTGCGATAAAAACCTTTTTCCAAATTTTCCCATTCCACATTACCTCCTGCTTAATCAAATACAAATAAAGTGTACCATGCTTATTTTCTTCCATAAAGTAAAACGATTGCACGCGTTTATTTCCTCATTCGTTTTTCTGATTACTCACTATACTGGCTATTTTTCAGCGGATCAGCCAAGGTATTTCTGGTGGCCCATAGAAAGCCTCGTTTGGTCCAAGTCTGAATGGTGGGCTCTTCTAGCTCTTTTAGACTGTGTCCAACGGATTGGAAAAAGACTCTGCCCTTGCCCCATTTTTTGATCCACATCATTGGCAGTATGACGTCTTGGTTAGCTGCATTCGGATGATCTTTAGCGGCAAATGTTGAGGTAGCTAACACAGTGACGGCTGGATCAACCAGACAATAGTATTGCTCCGTCGTCAACTGAGGGATCGATTGAGTATTTGCCGTAATATAGTGATCTGTCGTAAGATCGATGCTATAGGTCGTTTCCAATCCACCAGGATGTGCCAAAAAACAGCCGCCAGTCAGAAACAACCAGCCTTTACTGGCTTGAAAAGCCGAGGCAAAGCCGCCATGAACGCCTGCTAATCCTAACCCTTCTGCTACAGCCTGAGTGACATTTTGCAGCGGCTCATCAGGCAATTCTCCTCGCGTCCAATTCATGATCAACAGATCCAGCCTTTTTAATTCTTCTTTATGATAGAGAGGTTCAAAATCTGAGGCGAGTGTCACCTGATATCCTTCTGACTCCAGCAGTGTTTGGTAAAACTGACTGGTTTCTTTTGGGGCGTGTCCTTCCCAACCTCCGTAAATGATCAATGCTTGTTTCATTTTGTGTTTCCTCCTTGTATATTAGAGTTAGGGTTTTAACCTTCCGGTTTTGATTGGATAACCCTATGAACCATCGTTATTTTAATTTGGTATTAACTCATTCATTTTGAGATAATATATTTATTGGATTGAGAGGCTATGCCGTTGCCTCCTTGAGTTTTGAAGCTCGTAATCGAAAGACTGGCACCTCTCTCTGATAAGTGGATTACGTATGAGTTAGATGTTGAAAGTTTTTGCTTTACTCCGTATCTCGTACAAGGTAGTGACGCTTTTCAGTTGAGCGGGTTTCAATCCAAAATATTTTTTTAGAAAGGTCAAATGTATGTACTTCTTAGGAATTGATATCGGCAAGCGAACTCACGTGGCTTCTTTAATGAGTGAAGAAGGTAAAGTGATCCTAAAAGGTTTTTCTTTCCCTAACACTACTGAAGGAGCTGATTCCCTGATTGAGCGGCTTTCAAAATATTCAGAGACTCCCGCTGACTTTATTGTCGGAATGGAAGCTACGGGTCATTATTGGCTCTCCATCTTTTCATACCTCCACGAATCAGACTTTTTGATTCACGTTGTGAATCCTCTTCAAACCGATGGCTGGCGCAAAGGAACAGAAATCAGAAAACGAAAAAATGATATTATTGATTCTGTTTTGATTGCTGACTTGATGCGTTATGGTTCCTTTGTAGAAACAGTATTGTCTGATGAAAATGTTTTTTCGTTAAAACAACTTTCACGTTACCGAACCTATTTAGTAGGTACCGCAAGCGACTTCAAACGAAAAATCATAGCTGTACTAGATCAAGTGTTTCCTGAATATGCATCAATTTTTTCTAAACAAGGTATTTTCGGAAAAGCGTCTAAAGAGTTATTGCTTGAGTTTAGTTCTCCTATAGAGCTAGAAGAAATTTCGGCAGAAACGTTGGCTCAATACTTAGCTGAGTTAAGCAGGAACCGAATAAAGCCAGAGAAAGCAGATCAATTGAAGCAAGCAGCTTCTAACTCCTTTGGAGTGAAATTTGCTCAAGAAGCTTTTACATTTCAATTACGCTCCATGATTGAACAATTGAAATTCATCGAAAGCCAAGTAAAAGAAACTGAAAAAGAAATTAAGCGCATAATGAGTAATTTAGACTCTGTTATTCTCACAATCCCTGGAATCGGCCCTATAAATGGCGCGACAATTCTTGGTGAAATTGGAGACATTCGCAAATTTTCTAATCCGAAAAAACTGGTTGCTTATGCTGGCATAGACGCGTCTGTGTCCCAATCTGGGCAATACGAAGCAACACATAATGTTATGAGCAAGCGTGGATCTCCATACTTACGAAAAGCCTTGTTTTCAGCTGCTCTAGTTGCTTCTCAATGTGATCCTGTTTTTCGCGCGTTTTATCAGAAAAAAATTTCTGAGGGAAAGTATCATCTGACGGCCTTAGGTGCTGTTTCTCGTAAGCTTTGTTATGTGATTCATGCTATTTTAACTAAAAATGAACCTTATAAGATTGTTTCCGATTAGCTATTGAACAATCAAAAAAATCTAATAGTGAAAGGTCTATTTGTTGTACTCATTTTTTGGACTTAACTGTTATAAAATATTTTTTTGATTTAGCTAATTTTCACTTGACTCTATATAGTTAGTCTTTCTTTCTAACTTAGCGAAAAAAACGCAAAAAGCGAAGCAGAACGATTCTCCGTTTTCCTTCGCTAGTAATTTTTTCTGATTTAACGGTTGATTGAACGCCCGACACGATTGATGGTATGGCGCATACCTCTAATTGCAACCGATGTTTCGAAAATATTTTCGGTCGGTGCCATGCCGCCATAGTCGGCATCACCAATATGCTGCAGATCGACCCCACAAGTTTTGTTGATAATGGCTAATTGTCGCAACGTTTCTGGACGCGCGCTTTCTTGACTCGTTCCGATCGCTGACATCGTCAATAAGTCATATTGTTTGGCAATTTGAACAGCTTCGATCAGATCCTTTTCTAGAAAGCCTTGAATCGAGCCCACGGAAGGCAGTAACAAAATATCTGCTCCAGCTTCAGCGTAAGAAATGATGGCTTCTCGATCAACCACAGGTTCATCTGAGCCGGCACTGTGCATTTTTCCAGCGATGATCAACCCAGAGAAATGTTCTTTTGCCAATTTTACTGCTTTAGCGATTTCTCGGTTGGTCACACCCGTTCCAGGATTGCCTGTAAAGCAAAGAAAGTCCACCCCGAGTTCTTGGGCTTTTTTGATGGTGTCAACCGAACTTGTTCGGCCTTGACTGATGCTGATCTTTTCACTCATCATTTCCGTCGTAGCTGGGATCGGCTCAAGATTGATGCCGACAGGTCGTCCAATCAGTTGTTTTAGTTGAGGAATCGGATTTTCAATGGGCTGTGTAGGATCAAGCAGCTGCTCCAATGTGATACCAGGCATCCCAAAAATAACTGGACGATAACAATCAAAGCCATTCAACAAAATCAAGTCAGCCCCAAAAGCTGCCGCGACTTCTGCGTTGGTGATGTCGCCAGCTTGCGGCATGGTTTGAACCACCGTTTCACAGACGATCACTCGTCCTTCGCTCGCTTTAATGGATTGTTTCAATTCTTGCGCCGACATTTCTTTGATTTCACTATAGTTTGCACTTATCAATCGTTTGACCATGTTTTTCTTCCTTTCTTTTCCTTCTCATCTTGCGAGAAACACGAATAACAGGTAAAATATAGCTATTGTGTTCCCTTAGTTAAATGGATATAACAAGTCCCTCCTAAGGATTAGTTGCTGGTTCGATTCCGGCAGGGAACGTTTTTTGAAGAAAAAGATTCCTTATTTTTAAGGAATCTTTTTTTGTTGGAAAGCAAATACCTCTGCCTCGATTTGCTTAGAAATAATCTTCCAGAATCGGCTTTCCGTCTGGTAAGTTTTCCTGAATCATCACTGCAGCTTCCTTCTCCGTTTCCATTTGCTGGAAAAAGACCAAGGAATCAAGGGATTGTGCCTGCAAAAACAGTTGCACAAAACGCTGAATCGTCAAGGTTGCTTTTGGCAGCTGGGTGGCGGTCGTTTTCGTGACATGATGCTGAGCGTTTTCGATCGTCACTTCATAACACCCATTATTCCATGGGGCATATTCGTCCCCTTGAATTTCTATGGCAAAACGACCAGCTTTTTTCAACGTAAATGGATAGCTTTTTAGAAACCCTTCCACATCGACGACTCTTGCCATCATGTCTGGGCGCACTTGGTAGTGAGCCAATGGTTTGGCTGCATTTACTTGCAGGACTTCCCCATCAAACCCCGGTCGATAATGGATCTGCGCTACTGAATCTGCATGGGAAACGATAAACCGATTGAATCCTTGATACGCGTCAGCGGTCAAATAGCCCCACTCTTGAATATCAAAGCGTCCTCCTTCAACAAAGTAGATCAAATACCCTTCAGGAACGCCCGCTTCATTGCGATAAATCGCAAACGTATACGGTCTGCGCAAAACAAACTTGATTTCTTCCCACCAGGCTTGGCGAATCAGCCCACCTTTTTGATGGCGAGGCAATTGATGATAAATCTCGTGAATGATCGGCTGTGCTTCCTCCCAATTCATGCGTTGAATCCTTCCGTTCACTTTCTTCCCATCGGGCCAATGATGCGCATCAACTTCATAAACGGTGCGTTCAAAGGTATATTCATACCCATATCTGCGATAAAACGCAAAGGAGAAAGGTGCCAGATAAGAAAGAACGATTTTTTGTTCATAGCAATCTTTAATGATTTGTTTCATGATCCGATCGATTCGACCTTGGCTGCGATACTCTGGATAAGAAGCCACAAAACCGATCCCTGCCATTGGATAAGTCGTTCCATGAAAATTCACATCAAAAATAGTTGCCATGATTTGGCTCGCTAGTTTTCCATCCTCGTCGTAGGAACCATAATTCCATGAATTCTCCGCAAGCTTGCGATAGCGCTTGATATTTGTTTCATTCAACTCCCACTGAAAGGCATAAGAAACCAATTCCAGTACTTCTTGCGAACCAAATTCGGTCATTTTTTTGACATCTGTCATTCCTTCATCTCCTCTACTTGAAAACACGCAAGAAACGCAAAAAAGGCGTCAGTCGACCCCTTAATATGCTTCTTCCATCATACTCAACATTTTTTTAAATTGCTTGCGTTTGAAATATCCTAGAATGGTGCCTAAGAGCATGTCATTCAATTGTTGGATCATTCCTTCAGAAGTCATTTTTTCTTCATAGTGCAAGGTGCAATGCGCGTCATCTATCGCTTCAATTTGATAGTGTACACGGAAGGTATTTTTTTTCGTCGCCGTTTGGAACGCATAGGCTTGGTTTTTCTTGACTGTTTCAATCGTTATGTTGGCATTGCTATCTTTATAAAATTGTTTTAGATAACTATAGCCTTCTAATTGGTCTTCTGTCAACGTTTGATCTGTCGCTTGTTTAATATCATGTAAAACGGAATCGATGATCGTTTTATATAAAAAGTCAGCGGGTACATTCATTTTTTTAGTGATTTCCATCTTGCGCCTCCTTGTCTTTCTTGTTGCGTTTGTGTCCAATTGAAGCCATGATTCCTCCAATAGCCATTAGAATGACTGACGTGATGAGATTCACCCAGTGGTATTCACCTGACTGCGCATTGGCGCTGTATATAAATAACATACTACCGATACTTATAAAAAACAATCCATTTTTAAACATGATATCACCTCACTATTGACTAACGACGTTGAAGTATAGTACTCGGCCCCAATCGGTATTTTTGATTGCGTCCTTGGCAAGCTTCACTGCTTTTTCATTGTCATCTGCCGTTGTTTCAAAAATCAACTGAATCCCTTTTTTTTCTTTGAAGGTATACTTGATCTCATCTTCTGACAAAGACTCAAGTAATGTTTTGATGTTGTCTTGCTGCATTGCGGAATTTACGATAATCATTTTTTCTCCTCCTAAAAAAGATAGCTAGATGGGTGAAATCACCCATCTAGAACGTTTGCTTCGTTTGATTAGTTCTCTTGGTCTGCTGGATTGATTTTGTTGGCAGCAATAATAAATGGTGCCCAGATCAATAAAGCTACAGCCAAATTAATGATCGTCAAGATGATTGCACGCCAGTCCCCACCGGTAGCCAAGAAGCCACTTAGGATCGTTGGCATTACCCAGATCACATTTACCACAACTGGTGCAACTAAGCCTAATGTTGTTGCAAAGTAAGCAATTGTCGCTGTAACTAATGGTGCAACAATAAATGGAATGATAAACAATGGGTTCAACACGATCGGTAGACCGAACATTACTGGTTCATTGATGTTAAACAAACCAGGTCCAATCCCTAGTTTACCAACTGTCTTGTAGTCGGCACGTTTAGAAAATAGCAAGATTGCGATCAAGAGCATTAAAGTCACACCTGCTCCACCAGGCCAAACAAACGCTTCGAACGAACCTGCTACCCATTTATAAGGAACTGCTTCCCCTAATTGGTAAGCATTGGTATTTTCAACCATGGCCACACCGTAAATCGATTGTAAAACGGGTCCCATGATATTTGTACCATGTAAGCCAAAGAACCACAAAACATGGACAAGCAATACAATGATAAATACGGCAAAGTATCCTTGAGAAAGACCCAATAATGGTTTTTGGATCGATTCGGAGATCCAGTCAATAATTGGCATACCAACGAAACGTTCAAATAGGTAGTAAATCAAACCTGATGCATATAGCCCGGCGATCCCTGGGATAATTGCTGCGAAAGCACGAGAAACTGCTGGTGGCACTGAATCTGGCATTTTGATAATAATATTTTTTTGCATCAATTTTGCAAAGATAATAACTGAAACGAAACCAAAGATGATTGCGGTGAACAATCCTGAGCCGCCCATATAAGCACTAAATGGGAAATAGCCCCAGCCAGCAGCACTGATCGTTGAACCATCTGCTGCAAATCCTGATGTAGCACTTGTGCTGTTGATCAAGTCTACTACGTTGGTTGGTAGTGCTTCTTCTAATGCTAAAGAAAGAGAAGCTGATTGTGGAATACCCATAATAAATGCTGCTAAAGAAACCAACGCACCTGATAGTGCATCAACATTGTAAGCCTTTGCTAAATTATAGCCAAAAGATGCTGAGAAGATAACCGCCATGATTGCTAAGGTACCTGTCCAAACTAATCCGTTGACGGCGATCACTGGTGTGAAAAATTTGGTGATTGCATTGTCCGCACCTAGATAAGTGTTTGGAAAATCACGCATGAAGGCGTTCAATAATACTGCAATTGCCCCAGCCATCGTTGCTGGCATCATTCCGATAAAGGCATCCCGCAAAGCAACCAAATGCTTTTGCGCACCAATTTTAGCTGCAACTGGGAGAATGTGTCTCTCCATCCAACTTGTTAATCCATCCATTCTTAATTCCTCCTATAAGTTCTATTCGTCAAAGAAGATTTTTTGATTCATCGACAATAACTACTTCTATCCGTTCAAAGATTATTCGTTATTTAGACGTCGATAGACATCAATGATTTCTTTCGCTAAATCGGTAAATGCGATTGACGTCATTAGGTGATCTTGTGAATGCACTGTCAACAATGTCACGGTCATATGATTGCCTTGCGCTTCTTGTGTCAATAATCCTGTTTGCGAATGATGCGCTTCCACAAGAGATGCTTCAGCATCTTTGATTTTTTGGTCAGCTAATTCGAAGTCCCCTTCTTTTGCTGCCGCGATTGCTTCCATTGCGTCACTTTTTGCATTACCACCATACATGATCAATCCCATAATGGCTTCCAAATTTTGCTCATCCATCTTTAAAAATCCTCCTTACACTTCGATCCTAAAAATCTTAGTTCATTAATGTTTCTGCTTGTTGCAATACTTTTTCGCCGTTCATCATGCCATAGTCTGCCATGTTGATCACGTCCAAAGGAATGCCTTTTGGTGCTAGTTTTTGTTCAAATTGTGATTTCATGAATCGTACTTGTGGTCCTAATAATAGAACATCGACTGGTTTCGACTCCAAATGTTGGTCGGCTTCTGAAGCTGAAACAGCAAAGATATCTGCTTCCATTCCTTTTGCTTCGGCTGCTTTTTGCATTTTCGTCACCAATAGACTGGTACTCATTCCTGCTGAACAAACAAGCATAATCGTTTTTTTCGCCATCGCGTATCCGCTCCTTTCTGTTGTAAGTTACACTTTACTATAAAGCAAAAAGCGTGCCAAAAAAAAATAAGTCCAGACCTTTATATATCAATGGTCTGAACCAATTTTTCTTTTGCACACTCACGAATTTTTCATTACACACTAATATTGTGTGCGGATTCATCATAACTTTTTATTTCATTTTCTAAGAACATTTGTGTTAAATAGGCGATCTCATCTTCAGAGATTTTGATTTGATAGTTTTTCTCTATCTGCAATAAATGAGTTCGCAACACATCTGTTTCGATACGATAGCGTTTTTGGAAGGCCGCCAAATTGGGGAAGGTACGGGAATGTTCCTTCTTCAATAAACTTTCCACTAGAAAGGCTAAATGAATCACTAAGCCCGCATCAACGGTAGGTTCAACAATCACATGCAATTGATTTTGAATTTGATGAACGATTCGCTGCAGACTTTCGATCAGATGATAGACGGACCCCACATGCGTTAAGGTATTTTCTAATGAACGTACGATTTTTTCAATCGGCACTTCATCTGAAACGATCCGCTTCAGCACATTCAACCGATTGTCATCAAAGACATCATAGGCGGAAAAGAACGGGATATTTTGATAATCGATCTCGACGGTGCCCGCAATGGCTTTGATCTCATATTCTTCTAGCAAGCCATCAATATGTTTCTTGAAGGTATCTTTTTCAATAAATTGCATTTGAATGATCTCGACTTTTGATTGATCGACGACGGGATAAATTCGTTGATAAAGTTTGGCAGCGACACCTTCTCCAGTAAAGCAAGTGACGATGACTGCCTTTTTATTCCCCTTCGCTTCGCGAACTGTGCGGAACTGTTCTTGCACGATGGTTTCAAAAGAACGCTGAATGTTTTGATAAATGTCTTCTAAACTTCGGCCACTTTCCGCCATTCGCAAAGCCTCTAAGACGATCATCGTACTGACCATCGAGATGGCTTTCGTACGAATCCCGGTCTCTTCAGAAATCAAATTCGCAAATGAATTGAGGGAACCCATATCAGTTAAAAGCAATAAGCCGTTGCTCATCTTTTCCTTATTGTCAGTGACATAGTTCAATAGCTGCTCATACATTTGACCGACTTCCATATCTAAAGACATATTCATCGCTTGGCCGTGGTCGGTTTCTAGCAGCTCTTGTGCCGTTTCCAACATACTGCTGGCAGTCGCCTTGCCGTGCATCAAGACAATGATCTCGACTTTTTCAAGGGGCAGTTGCGAGGGTTGTTTGACTTGAATCGCTAAAAACATACTGATAAAGCCGATCTCATCGAAGGGGATCTCGACATGGCGTTCTTCTTCGATAATGGTCGATAGATCCATTGCCACCTGGAACTCGGATTTCAAGTTTTTTCTGACTGTATTCAAATCTGGGTGAACGATCATATGTCCTTCCTTGACACGTTCCAGTGTACTTTGCAAATGCAGTGCAAAGGCAAAGCGGGCTTTTTCACTATAGGTTCGAGACAATCTTTGCCCAGCTAGATCATAAAGAACATTTGTCAGTTTCCAAATGTCTTCTGGAATCAGTTCTTTATGAACGGGATTTTGGATCAATTCTTCGACATACTTTTCAAAATACGCATCGACATCTTTAGAGATCAAATTTTCCAGATCGACATTGGCTACGCCCGTTTCAATCAGCGAGCTGACTTTTTCTTCGATCTCGTTATACACTTGCATATTCCGTTGTGGATCACGAGACCAGACGACATCTGGGTCGCCAGGTTCAAAACTTAGAAAGTCGCCTTTGCCATCCAAAAACCGATCCAAGCGTTCCGACATTTCTTTGATCTTCAACAAGCCTTTTTGAACTTGCAAGGAGCAATCGCCTTTTCGAATCAGCAAGTGTTTTTTTCCATAGGTTCGATAATGCAAAAATGCTTTCGCACAGACGAGTTTAAGGTCGCGCTTGATTTGACCAATGTTGCCTTCTGCATCATAGAGCATAAAGGCCAATATCGCATCTCGTTCGACATCGATTCGTTGGTTCAGACGGGTCGCCTCTTGCTTGATAAACAACGAAATGATTTCATACCGTTCATCTAAGGAACGACTTTCCACATTTGGCAAAGTAATAGCCATGGGAATTCGCCGATTGAAGGTCGTTAAAAAGGTTTCTGATGATTCCGTGGTGGCACCGATGATCTGCACGGCGGCTTCATGAACTTGATTACTTTCCCCTAAAGGACGGTAGATCCCTTTATCAATGAAGGTAAAGAGCATTTCTTGGCCTTCTGGCGGCAGTCGATGGATCTCATCTAAGAACAGGATGCCGCCATCGGCTTTTGCCATAAGTCCTGGACTATCTTCTGCAGCACCTGTGTAGGCGCCTTTTTTGATGCCAAAGATGTGACCAAACAACAATTGCGGATTTTGTGCATAATCCGCACAGTTAAAGGATACGAATGGGGCATCTTTTTCTAACATATTTGATTCAACCGCAAAGTGATACATACATTCGGCAAATAAGGATTTACCGGTACCTGTCTCACCAAAAATAATGGTATGGAGTCCTCTAGGTGGATATAAGATCGCCGCTTTGGCTTGCTGGATACTTACTTTCAAGGAAGCTTGGACTCCAACCAGACTTTCAAAACTAACTTCAGAGGAAACATCCACATGGACCGTTTCTTCTAAAGGCTCATAAACAACCGGACGGCCGGAACGTTTGCCGATTTTCTTTTCTTTATAAAGCTCACTGAGATAACGGCTTGCATTGCTGCGATCGATTTGTAAGATTTTAGCGACATCAACTGCGGTCAACCCTTGCTTATGCAGTTCGATCGTTTGAAAAATCTCTTCTTTTCGCGAATTCATTCGATAGCCTCCTCATTTTTTTACACACTAATAATAAACAACGTTAATGGTAACACAAAAAGACGCTCAATGGCGTCTTTTTCCTTTGTCTTTTTGCTTTTTCGTCTTTTTCTTGCTCTTTTTAACAGGAGTGTGTAAATTTTCTGGCGTTTTCTTGGAAATTTTCTGCACACTTGTTGTTTTCATTTCTTTCTTGCTTTCTTTTTCGACAACAGGTGCTTCTGTGTGTAACTGTCCCCCATGCAGATAGACTTCCTTGAGTTCTATGGACAACTGATTCGCGATTTTTTTCAAATCCTTCAACGAATGGTCTTGAACGATCGTAACGACAGTTCCTTCTTTGCCCATTCTTCCAACGCGTCCTGCGCGGTGTAAATAGGATTCTTTTTCTAAAGGGACTTCTGTATTGATCACGTAAGGCAGATCCACGACATCTAAGCCGCGAGAGGCGACATCGGTCGTCAATAGTTCCACTAGTTTTCCTTGACGAAAGCTCTCTAATGCACCTTTTCGTGCAAGTTTGTTTTGATCAGATGCCAGAGAGGCCACCGGCAAGCCATGAAACAATAGCTTTTCTTCCGCATTCCCCATTGTGCTTAATTCATTGAAGAAAACCAAGGCTTGAAAGTTTGGTAAATGAGCAAAGCGTCTTAAAGCATCCACGATTCGTCGTTGCGGATAGTTCAAATAGTAATGATGGATGACGCCTTTGCTCTGATCTTCTTGGGTAACATCAATGATCAGCGGCTCTTTTGACACGAATGGTCGAATCTCATCGATCACTTCGTTCGCGGTTGCTGAAAAGAAACTACGCTGGATTTGTTTTGGTAATGTTTGATTGATCTTGGCTGCCAGGGTGAAGGCACCCTCTTTCAATAATTGGTCAACCTCATCCAATACCAACGATTGCAGCTGCTGGGTCTTGATTTTTTTGGCTTTGATCAACTCTAACACACGGCCTGGGGTACCGATCAAGACCTCGGGTTTGTCTTTTAGTTTTTCCACTTGGCGTTTTGTACTTGCGCCGCCAATTAGCGGCAGAACGGTCAAACCAATGGCTTGGGCCCATTCCCTTGCTACTTCTGTGACTTGCATCGCTAATTCTTGTGAAGAAGTCAAAATCAACAGCTGATTGCCTTGCTTTTTTTCAACCTTCGTTAACAATGGCAAGAGATACGCCAAAGTTTTACCTGAACCGGTCGGTGAGATTCCTATGACAGACGCGCCGTCTTTTAAAGGACCAAAGGTTTTTTCTTGGATCAAGGACGGTGCGTGATACCCAGCCGCTTGCCATTTTTCCTGCCAGACGTCTGGCAATTGTGTCAATTCAAATACTGTCATAAATGTTCCATTCCTTATTTTTTATCTGCATCAAAAATGATGTCGGCCTGCTTACGCATCAAAGAGACGGTTTCATTGACACTGCGGGCAAGTTCCACCCATTCCTCATAGCGTTGTCCTTGTTTAGGATCATCTTTGTTTTCAATGATGTCTGCAAAGTCTTGCGCTTCTTCGATCATCGGATTGTCTAAAGCAGCGACTGCTAATGGATGCGTTTGTTTTGTTTGGCGTTCATAAAATGCTGCTTCTTCAATAGCATTGACGGCATTCAAATCTAATGTCCCGTCTTCAAAATAAATTTCTGATCGTAACTCTGAATCAGCGATTTTGCCTGTTTGGATCGTGACATCAAAATCAGCATAGCGTAGCACAGCAGTCCCGATACCATCTACACCAGTCGGTAATTTACGGGCAAAATAATGAACATCTTGCGGTTTGCCAAACCAAGCAACCGCCGCATATACTGGATACACACCCAAGTCGGCTAAAGCTCCGCCAGAAAAATGTGGAGAAAAGATATTTGGTTCCTCCCCAGCTAGTACAGCGTCATAACGAGACGAGTATTTCATATAAGAAAAGTTCGCCCCAAGAATGGCACCGCGTGTGGGTAAGAATTCGGCTACGGTTGAAAAACTCGCTTCATGAATGTTGCGAGCTGCTTCAAAGAATAAAACCTGTTGTTGGTTTGCTAGGTCAATGATCTCCGCCATTTCTTCAGGCGTTGAAAAGGCTGGCTTTTCCACAATGACATTTTTTCCTGCCAAAATACCTTGCTTGGCTTGTTCAAAGTGCAAACTGTTCGGAGAAGCGATATAGACCGTGTCCATATGAGCTAAGCCAAAAAAAGTGGCCAAATCGGTCGCATATTCGATGTCCCCGTATTTTTCCCCAAAGCGTTGCGCTGTGGCTAATTTCCTTGAGTATACGGCTACCAATTGATACCGTTTGGTTTCGTGGGCTGCTTGTACAAATTGATCGGTGATCCAATTTGTGCCGATAATCCCTAAATGAATCATGTGTTTTCCTTCTTTCTTCTATAGATTGGGGTCGTCAAATTCGACGTTCAAATCAAAAGGGATCGGTTCTTTGACCGCGATCATCCCTTGGTTTACCTGGCAATTATAAGCAAACACTTCGACACCTTTGCTTTGCGCTTCAGCGATCTTATCGGCCAGATCCGGCTGCATCTGTCGATGGATTGTGGCGCTTTGCACCACTTCAAATTGGATCATGAACAAAACCGCCGCATAATAGCCTGCTTCTTTGGCATGGATCAATTCATTGACGTGTTTCAAGCCGCGAATCGTTGGCGCATCTGGGAAGGCGCCGATTTGCTTGTTTTCAAGTGTCATCCCTTTAATTTCTATAAACCCTTTTTCTTGTTCGTCTGTTTCAAAATAAAGATCAAACTTAGACATCCCATAGACGACTTCACGCCGCAAGAGGGCAATTTTCCCTTTGATATTTGGCAACTGGATCGTGCCATCCAAAAGGCCTTCATAGCCTAACCGATTGGGTACTTGACTATCAATATTGATCCATTGGTCTTCTTTCTTGACTGAGATCAAATCGTAATTGGTTTTACGTTTCGGATTGTCCCAATATTGGAGGGTCACGAGTGCCCCTTTGTGCAATAGTTCTTTTCCTCGTCCCGTATTTTTCACATGGACGATCACTTCTTGCCCATCGACTAGACATCGGGCAATGAATCGGTTGTCGCGAACGAGAAACGTGGCTAAGAGGGTATTCGGATAATTCATTTTCTCACCTGCTCTTTTGAATCATAGCATATTTTGATAAAAACTTCTAAACTTCAAACTAAAGTACCATGCTTTTTTACCTTCTCATGGTATACTTATGGCAATTATTTTCTAGTGTGCAGAAGCGGGCATCTTGTTCACAAGGTGCAACTAGATGAATCGTAAGTGATAGGACGTGTATAAATGAAGAAAAGGTCTCTATTGATTGGTTTATCTCTAGCAACGGGCGTGGTCAGCTCCTTGCTGTTGCGAAAGGAAAAACAAAAAAATGAAAACCGCCAAAATTTCATTGGAAATTGGCGTTTTACTTCAAAGACAAAAGAAGATGTCATTTTAGAAATTGCCAATGATTATTCATTGACCATCGAAGGCAAACCGTTGCCTGTTTCCATTGTTGAACTGACTCCGATGCGATTAGTGTTACTGGACACATTTGGCTATCATTTAGTCCTGGAACAAAAAGGCTCCGTTATTACTTTATATGATGAAGCAGAAGATTGCCACTATTCTTTGACAAAAATCGCCTAAGGGACATGAGAAGATCGAGTTCATGTTTTCTTCACATTTTCTTCGGTCAATTCTCAGACTTTTTATCAGCATTTCCTGGCAATCCATGCTATCATTAACTTAACAAGTGGTTGAACAAGGTGTTCCGTTGAGTGATGTTTGATCGTTCATAGATTAAGGTGTAGGTTCGATTCCTACCTTCCACATTTATTTTAAACAGAAAGAAGGGATTTTTATGTTAACGACCTTTATTTCACTCTTTTCCATCTTTGCTTTAGCTGCGTTACTAGCTGGGACATTCTTTTTAGCAAAATTGGCCATGCAACAAGAAACGAGAGCAGTGAAAGTTCCCGTCAGAGCCCAAAACCAAAACCCGAGAATCCATTCCAATCGTCGCTAAGTGAAATCGTTTGACCCGATGTCAATTCAGAAAAACTTGTCTTCTTTATTAAATAGGAAGGCAAGTTTTTTTTGCTGTCTGTTGCCCTTAGGTCTTCTAGTTTGAAATGGTTTAACAACGCCCATTCCCCCTTTGAGCGGTCTTCTCGCAATTAAATGCTAAGTTTTCTCTTAGAGTATTGCAACAGCGGATACTCTTTGTTAAAATTTTTGCTTAGATACAACTTAAAAGGAGCTACTACATATATGCAGAAAATAACCAAGTTCGGGTATTCCTTCGTTGCTGCTTTGGCAATCCTCTTTGCTGCTGTCGGCATCCCCCTCGTTTCATATGCTGATGATACAGCAATGAGCATCGAAGAGATCCAAGATTTTTCGATTGACGCCAAAGCCGCCTACTCCATTGATTTTGACACAGGGAAAGTGTTGTATGATCAAGATGGCGAGACAGCCATGGGTATTGCCTCCATCACCAAGATCATCAGTCTCTACCTTGTCGCTGAGCAAGTAGAACAAGGAACGATCGCTTGGGATGATCCTGTGCCGATTTCCGATTATGCCGCAAATCTCAGCGTGTCCCCTAACTTATCAAATGTCCCTTTGCATCAAGACGTTACCTATACAGTAAAAGATTTGTATGATGCCAGTTATATCCAATCTGCAAATGCTGCAATCGTCGCGCTCGCGGAGCTGATTGCTGGGTCTGAAAGTGCCTTTGTGGATTTAATGCAAGAAAAAGTGCAATCATGGGGCATCACCGATGCAAAGATCGTCAATGCTTCTGGCTTAAACAATGCTTATCTAGGGGAAAATATTTACCCAGGATCAACTTCAACTGATGAAAACGAACTATCCGCAAAAGATGTGGCATTGATTGCCCGTCATTTGTTACAAGACTTTCCAGATGTTTTGGAAGTAACCAGTCTTTCAACAAAACAATTTGGTGAAGGTTCCTATTCGCCTGTCGAGATGGTCAATTGGAACTGGATGCTTCCAGGTTTTACGAATACGAAAGATGGTGTCGACGGTCTGAAGACTGGTACGACAGATATGGCAGGCGCCTGCTTTGTCGGAACCGCCGTTAAAGATGGCCAACGAATCATCACCGTGGTGCTAAACGTCAATGGTCATGCAGAAAATCCTAGTGTTCGTTTTATTGAAACAGGCCGTTTGATGGATTACTCGTTTGACGCTTGGGAACAAGTAGAGATTTTACCAGAAAATGCGCAACTAGAAGATACCCAGACGGTTGCAGTCAAAGATGGGAAAGAATTGAGTGTGCCCGTTGCCTTAAATCAAGGTTTGACCTTATGGGTACGTGGAGATATGGATGCCACCGCCTTTGAAACAACCATTGACTTTAATGAGCATTATCGTGATTCTGCCCTGCAAGCGCCATTGACTGAGGGCACAGAAGTCGGTACCGTAAGTGCTTCGATTCCAGCTGATACGCTTGGTTATATTGATGATTCCGATCATGACGAGACTGCAGGATTGATCACAACACAAACGGTGGAAAAAGCCAACATCTTTGTTCGTGCTTGGCGCGGCGTGTCCAACTTTTTCAGTAATCTTTTTTAACCTAAACGAAAAAATCTGTCCGAAGCAAAGACTGCTTCTCGGACAGATTTTTTTTATTCTACTGTTTCCACCGTTGCTGTTGCCAATGGTTCTACAGGGAAAAACAATTCAACTTCCCCCTCCTTAAAATGAGGAAGATACCTTTCTTGGATGGCTGCTGACAACTGGACGTTGTTTTCTGGTAAAACTTCCATCAGCATTTTTTCAGTCATCATCGTTAAGTTTTTTTCATCCGTTTTTACAACGAGATAGGTCATTGCGGGCATTTCCCAACGGACCCAACCGACAGGAGGAAAATTTTCTGTCTGGACTTGAACGCCTGCCAAGTAGCGACCGGTTTCTTGCCAAGGCTCTAACCAATTGGTGCCATCACTCATCAAGCCCCAAAACTCCAGTTCTTCTGCCTTTTGATCACTTACGAGAAATTCGATCTCTTCAAAATCCTTTGTTGCAAGTTCCCAGAGCGCTGGTACCCAAGAAGCACCTTCTTCTGCTAACCCCTTGCCCTCTTTTCCAATCACATAAAAAGCGGGTCGTTCGACGCGAATCACTTCACCTAATTGCATGTTCCTTCCTCCTTCTTTCCTTCATTTTAGCGAATTGCAAGAAATTCAGCAACTTTGACCTTAGCAACAAGCAATTTCTGCCATTTTTCGGTATACTAAGTGTATCGTTAAAGGAGTGAAAAACATGGATTTTACGCAATTGCTGATTTTTGCCATCAGCTATGTGTCGGGCGTGATCGTCGTTCAAAAATGGCGCAAGAAAAAAGATGATCCGGATATTTTCTTTTTTGAATGTTGTTGGACGATTCTAGCCCTGCTAATTTATTTAGCTGTCTCAGAATTACGGACAGGTAGTTTCTTTATTCTGATACCCGTCGCCTTCGCCGGCCTTTTTTTATTTTCTTATCGGCGCAACAAGCACCAACTTGTAAATGGCTTGCTTTTTAATTTGTTCGTGCTGGCTTTTGGCGGCTACTTAGTCATTAATTTATACCGAACCCAAGACATACTCGTAGGTGGTCTACTCGCTGTATTACTGGCAATCTTCGTTGCTGTACTATTATTCGGTTTGGCAACACTCGTGGTCTTTCTTTACTGGAATTCCATTATCGTATTACGAAGAGAATCGCGATCGATCGCCAATTTGTTAACCCTGATCTTAGCGGTGGTTTTGACCGTTTTACTATTTTCAGATACCCTTTTGCACTTTTTCCCAGATTGGATCCGAACCTTATTCGGCATTGTTCCCCTAAGTCTTTTGTATCTGTTTGTAGTCTTTTTGAACTTTTTATCCATTTCAGTCATTTATCAGTTCAACCATCCTCGCTATAATCAGGACTTTATCATCGTCTTAGGTGCAGGCCTTTTGAATGGCACCACGGTCTCCCCTTTATTGGCAAAACGCATCAATACAGCGATCTCGTTCTACGAATCGCAATTTAAAGCGAAAAAAACCGCGCCTCGATTACTGATGTCAGGCGGACAAGGAAGCGATGAGCAGCTGCCGGAAGCTGTTGCTATGAAAGAATATGCGATTGCCCAAGGCGTACCAGAAGGTGAGATTTTAGTGGAAACAAATTCCACGACTACTTATGAAAACATGAAATTTTCGAAAGAAATCATGGATTCGCTTAAGCCAAACGGCTACAAAGCAATCTTTGCCTCAAACAATTACCATATTTTTCGTGCTGGTCTCTATGCAGATCAAGCCCAACTTAAAGCGGATGGTATCGGAGCACCTACTGCCTTTTACTATTTACCGAATGCCTTTTTAAGAGAATTTGTGGCAATCCTTTTTATGCACAAAAGACGACATTTAACGGTATTGATCACCTTACTGATTCTCTATGCAGGTGCAGCGATCCTCCAACTTATTTTTGGCTAAACAAACAAAAAAAGTTCTTTGAACCAGTTGGTTCGAAGAACTTTTTTCTTATTGAATCGTGCGATGTTTCTTCCAGAAGCGTTGTTGCCATTTTTCTTTCATGCTGTCTGTAAGGGGTTCTGATGCTTCTTTGATCGCACAATATTTGTCCACCATCGTGACGATATAGCTTTCTTTATAGCGTGGCGGTGCAATCGTTGCTCCCCACATATGTTTCAAGATGATATCTTTTTCTAGATCACTAAGTTCAGTGATTTTTTCGGCATTTTTTACTGCGATTCGTGGATGCATGTACGCATGGGTACCTTCGTCAAACTTTGTAGTACGCCAATCGTAATAAAATAAATCATGAAGGAGTCCTGCACGAGCTGTTGCACGAGCATCGCCGCCCCATTTCTTGGCTAATTTGTAACTATAATAAGAGACGCTGATCGAATGTTCCAAACGTGTGGAGTTCATATGCTGCACAAAATTGGCTAATTTTTTTACAGCTTCTGTTTCTAACAGGTCAGCCACGTAAGACATATATTCGCTATCTTCTTGCCATTTTTCTGTCATAAATTTTTGTCTGCCACCTTTTTTGATCTGCTTGATTGTTACAAGACAAAGTATAGCACCTATTCCTGCAAGTTTCTAGGTGAGGTGCAATAGATTCAAATAGTTTAACAGTTCCTTAAAAATCTAGCTGACAGCAAAATACATCAAAATACCTGCCGCAATGGCGACGTTCAATGATTCCGCCTGACCATAGATAGGAATATATAGATTTTTATCGGTCAATGCCAACAGTTCCTGATTGACCCCTTGCCCCTCGTTGCCTAAAATGAAGGCAGCCGCTTGTTCTTTAGGAAGCTCGGTATAAGGGACTGCTTCTTTGTTTAACTCGGTACCATAAATCGCCACACCAGCTGCCTGCAGCTGCTTTAAAAATGGTGGGATCGCTCCTTCTACGATCGGCAGATGATAGTTGCTACCTTGCATGCTGCGCAAGACTTTCGTGCTGTAGAGATCGGCTGTTCCTTCGCCGAGAAAAACCCCGCTGAATCCAGCGGCATCCGCTGTTCGAATCATGGTGCCAACGTTTCCAGGATCTTGCACATTATCTAAAATCAGCCAATTGCCCGTCAGTGTCTGTAAGTCTTGTTCTTGTTTTTCCACCACGGCAAAAATCCCTTGTGGTGTTGGCAAATCAGAAAGCATCGCTGCGATCTCCTCTGTGATCAAATAGCTTTCTTCCTGATAATCATCGAGTTGCCCGTTGGCTTCACTTAACCCTCGCGGGGTCACCAACAATGCTTTGATGGGTACTTGTGCATGCAATGCTTCTTGCACCAAATGCCAGCCATCGATCAAATAGGTATTGGTTTGTGTCCGATGTTTTTTTTGTGTTAGTTTTTTGATTTCCTTGATAAAGGTATTTTTTTTCGATTGAATTTCTTTCATCTTGTCACCTCGATTCATTATAGCATGAGTCAATCGATCTAACTTGTTCTTTTACTGAAAAAACGCTATCATATAAAGCAGAGGAGGGATTGTCCATGAAGAAACTACGAATCCATGTGCAAGGACGTGTCCAAGGCGTCGGCTTTCGTTATACCACAAAAATGCTTGCCGATCAGTTGGGCGTCACCGGATCTGTAAAAAACGAAGCGGATGGTTCTGTTTCGATTGAAGCAATTGGCGATGACAAAGCCATCGATGCCTTTGTTGCTGGGGTTAAGGATTCTCCTTCACCCACTGGGAAAGTAAATCAGATCGACATCCAACCAGACGATGCTATCAAAGAGCGTCGGAGTTTTGATGTAGTGTACTATTAACAATTGAATGTTTTCTAAGTCGAAAGATTGATTTTTCAATGAATTTCTCTTTGTACATTGAAATAGTCGGTCTTTTTTAGTATAGTTATTTTTGTCTAAATTTATTGTGAAGAGGAAGAATAGAATGTCTAAAATGAATAAATGGCTGCTTTCATCAGGATTATTTGGCCTGTTATTAGCATTATCAGGCTGTGTCAGTACCAATGCTGATGGTACGCCGAAAGAAACAGGAATGATTTATCGCTTTTTGGTGAAACCATTAGGGGATATGATCACGATGCTCGTAGAAAACTTCAACTGGTCTTACGGCTGGGCGATCATCGCCGTAACGATCGTTGTCCGTGTCATTATCTTACCATTAGGGATCCATCAGTCTCGAAAAACGATGGTTCAAAGTGAAAAAATGCAGTTTCTGAAACCTCAAGTGGATATTGCGCAAGCCAATTTGAAAAAAGCAACCACTCGGGAAGAACAAATGCAAGCGCAAGCGGAGATGCAAAAAATTTACTCTGAAAACAACGTCAGTATGTTTGGCGGTATCGGATGTCTCCCTTTGCTGATTCAGATGCCGATCTTCTCTGCTCTTTATTTCACCGCTCGTTACACACAAGGAATCCAAAACTCTGAATTCTTTGGCGTATCATTAGGCGACCCCAGCATACTCTTTGTGGCGATTGCTGGTCTTTCCTACTTGGCACAAGGATATATCTCAACCATCGGGATTCCTGAGGAACAGAAAAAAACGATGAAAACCATGTTGATCGTTTCTCCATTGATGATCGTTTTCATGTCCATGAGTGCACCAGCTGGTGTGACACTTTACTGGGTAGTTGGTGGGGTCTTCAGTTGTATCCAAACGTTTATCACGAATGTCATCATGAAACCAAAAATTCGTGCCCAAGTCGAAGCGGAAATGAAAGCAAATCCGCCTAAAACGGTAGTTACGCCTCGTAAAGACGTAACGCCTGAAAAAACAGAAGCTGTCAAAAAAGCGTTGAACACGACAAAGCCTAACGGAAAAGGTCGTAACGCTGGCAAGCAGCAACGGAAGTAATTCTTGACCAAATCGCTCATTGGGCGGTTTGGTTTTTTGTTGTTTTCAAATGGGAATCAGTTGCTTCTTCTATTGCCTTTCGCTATAGTAAATGAGAGGTGAGCGCATGTTTCAAGCATATATCAATATTTTTGTCATTTTCAGTCTCATGTTTATCGGTTATTGGTTGTCTTACAAACAATGGTTTTCTAATCGAACCGCCGATACGTTTTCAAAACTGGTGTTAAATGTCTCATTACCCGCCAATATGTTTTTGACGATCATTAAAAACTTTACGAAAGACGAGTTTCTCTCATTAGTTTCCGGGATGATCATCCCTTTGCTTTCCATGATGATCACTTACTTCGCTGGTTATTTATGGCGCCGTTTCGCGCAAGTTGAAACCAAACACCAAGGGGCATTTTCCGCCATGTTTACCTTTTCCAATACGATCTTCATCGGCTTACCGATCAATTTAGCCATTTTTGGTGAAAAAGCCGTTCCCTATGTGTTGTTGTACTACATCGTAAATACGACATTATTTTGGACCATCGGTATTTTTGAGTTAGCAAAAGATAACCCCGATTTCGGCGAAGCCCGCATTTCCTTTCATCCATTGGTCATGCTAAAAAAGATTTTTTCGCCAGCCTTGATTGGTTTCATTATCGGCTTGATCTGGATGCTGTTCACATTACCACTGCCCTCCTTTGTTGATGGACTTGGAAGCTACCTAGCAGATTTAACGACGCCTCTATCAATGTTTATTATCGGGATCATCGTGTACTTTGGCGGGCTCAAGAACTTGCGAATGACCAAAGACATTGCTGGTGTCTTGTTTGGTCGCTTCATTCTTTCACCCCTCGTTGTCTGGCTATTAAGCAGGATCATCCCTGTTCCTGAACTGATGCTTTCTGTGTTTATTATCCAAGCCTCCATGCCCGTCCAAAACTCTGTCCCGATCCTTGTACGAAACTACCAAGGGGATGAAGAATTTGCAACTTCATGTCTAGGCTATTCCGTCTTACTGTACATGGTGTATCTGCCTGTTTTGCTTTTTTTCTTTTTTTAGCTAGTTAACGAACTTTGTCGAAAAATACTCGTTACCAAGGGCATTCGCTTCTTTCGGTAACGAGTATTTTTCTTCTCTTTGTATGGTAAAGGTTCGATTGATTCGCTGTCCAAGCGGCAACTCCCTTATGATTTGTCACTATAGACCACGATTTTTCTGATTTTCGCCAGATTGTGGCTGCTTAGGTTACCTTCATAAACAAGACAAAAAAAGCCCATCATGCAGAAACTAGCTATATGTAGTGACCCCAAAAAGTTAGACTTTTATGGAGTGGAGAAATCCACTCCTTTTTTGTACGATAAAATTAACTGTTAGACAGCTGTTTTTACAGCTTCTCGAAACTGAACCGGACTTCGCCAATTTAATTTCTTTTTGATGCGTTTATGGTTGTAATAATAGATATATTGGTCAATTTTTGTTTTCAATTCATCTAAACTCCGATAGACTTCTCCATGAAAAATCTCTTGCTTTAATAAACCAAAGAAGTTTTCCATAGGTGAGTTATCTAAACAATTCCCTTTACGAGACATACTCTGGAAGATTTTATGCTGCTTCAATTTATTCTTATAAGCATTCATTTGATAGGCCCATCCTTGATCTGAATGGAAGGTTCTACGAAATGGACAATCATTTGTCATCTGGATTGCTTCTTCTAATCCTTCCATTATGGCTAGTGCGTTTGGTTTTTCAGAAATCCGATAAGATAGAATTTCACTATTGTAGAAATCCATGAAAGGATCTAAATACAGCTTTTTCTGACGAACGACACCTGTGGTGTCTACTTCATAATACTTAAACTCTGTGGTATCAGTTGTAATTTTTTGGTGACAGATATTTGTATAAAACCGACGATGAATACGATTTTTGGCGACATTGCCAACCTTCCCACGATAAGAATTGTACCGTCGAGATTTTCGAGTGTAAGAATTTACTTCGATACCTAGTTTTTTTATCAGACGTTGAATCTTCTTTTTATTGACATGAATCCCTTGATTCTCTAATTCTTTTTTTAGTCGCAGACAGCCATAGTCTTTATGCTCCTTGCGAATTTCAATCATTTTTTCTTCAATTTCTTGGTCTGGGTTTGGTCTGTCAAACCGTTTCTGCCAATACATATAGGTTGCTTTAGGAAATTTCAATGTTTCAAGAAGCTCAACTAGTTTGAATGATCCTCGGAGGCTGGCGATGATTCGTGCGATTGATTCTTGCGTCTTTGCTGGGCTTCCTGTTTTCGCAGCTTCCTCAACTCTTTTAAAAAGGCATTCTCAATTTGAAGGGATCGGACTTGCTTTTCTAATGCCTTGATACGATCGCGTTCTTCAGTTGTTGTATTTTCTTTTTTGTTCTCTTTTTTTCTAGCCAAAGTAAGTGGTCGCCCTTTCTCTTTTGAGATCCCCTCAATACCTGCTTCTCTGAAATTACGCATCCAATTGGCAATAAGCGCAGGGTTGTTCATTTCTAAAGTGCTGGCAACTTCTCGATAGGACATCTCACTTGTTTGATATAACTCTATCGCATTTAACTTAAATTGAACAGAATATTTCTGATTTTGATGCTTTCTCAATAGACCTTCCTCTCCGTATTCACGATAGGCATTCACCCAATCACTTACTTGAGACTTGCTTGAAATACCGTATTTATTGGCAAGATGCCGATATCCACCCACACCACTAAGATATTCTTTAACGATTTTTAGTTTTAATTCAAAAGGATATTTTGCCATACAAATAGCGACCCCCAAAAGTTAGATTTTTGGTCTAACTTTTGGGGGTCGCTTCAATACTAGATGCTGCGATGATGGGCTTATTTTTTTTAAGTGAACAGCCGTTGGCTTACAACATATCGAACAACGACAACTGATTTTCATCTGGTAGATCTTTTAGAACACCGTTATCCGTCATGTATTCAATCAATGTCTTAGAAACTTTCCCGCGATTGGCGAGGTCTTCTTTCGATAAGAAGGGACCATCTTTTCGTGCTTCCACGATTTGTTTCGCTACGTTCAGCCCTAAACTCGGTACTGCTCGGAACGGTGCGATCAATTTTTTCCCATCGATCACGAAATTTTCTGCATCGGATTTATACAGATCGATCATCCCGAATTCATAGCCGCGCTCCAGCATTTCATTGGCTAATTCCAGAACCGTCAACAGATTTTTTTCTTTCGTTGACGCATCCATTCCTTTGTCATTGATTTCTTGCATCCGTTCTTTTACGGCATCTTTTCCTTTTGACATGGCAATCAAATCAAAATCATCCGCCCGGACAGAGAAATAAGCACAGTAATAGAGAATTGGGAAGTACACTTTAAAGTAAGCGACTCGCAACGCCATCAAAACATACGCCGCAGCATGGGCTTTCGGGAACATGTACTTGATCTTCGAACAAGAATCGATATACCATTCAGGGACATTGTTCTCCCGCATCGCTTGCAAGTAAGTGTCCCGCAAGTCGTCAGGGATCTTGTTCCATTGTCCTTTACGGACCGTCTCCATGATTTTAAAGGCCATCCCGTCATCTAAGCCAGCATGGATCAAATACACCATGATATCATCCCGACAGCCGATTACTTCCGCTAGGCTGGCATCTCCGCGACGGATCAATTCTTCCGCATTGCCTAACCATACATCGGTACCATGGGAAAGACCAGAGATCTGCAGGAGTTCAGCAAAGGTTGATGGATGGGTTTGATCCAGCATCCCTCGCACAAAGCGGGTACCAAATTCTGGGATGCCTAATGTGCCGGTTTTCGAATAGATCTGCTCTTCGGTCACACCTAACACATCCGTGCCGCCAAAAATACGCATCACTTCTGGATCATCGGTAGGGATCGTTTTAGGATCGATGCCTGATAGATCCTGCAGCATCCGAATGACCGTCGGATCATCGTGTCCGAGGATATCCAGCTTCAAGATATTGTCATGAATCGAATGGAAATCAAAGTGGGTCGTTTTCCACTCCGCATTTTGATCATCCGCTGGGTATTGGATCGGGGTGAAATCATAGACATCCATATAGTCGGGAATAACGATGATCCCCCCCGGATGCTGACCAGTCGTCCGTTTGACGCCTGTGGCACCTTTTGCCAGGCGATCGACTTCGGCTGCTCGATAATGAAGATTATGATCGCGCTCAAAGCCTTTTACGAAACCAAAGGCTGTTTTGTCGGCTACGGTACCGATCGTTCCTGCACGATAGACGTATTCTTCACCGAAGAGTACTTTCGTATAGTTATGGGCTTCTGGCTGATATTCTCCTGAGAAGTTCAAATCGATATCGGGTACTTTATCGCCGTGGAAACCAAGGAACGTTTCAAAGGGAATATCGTGGCCATCTTTGTTCAGACGGGTGCCGCATTTTGGACATTTTTTCTCTGGCATATCATAACCAGAACCATACGAACCGTCTTCGTAAAACTCCGAATACTGGCAATCGGGACAATAATAATGAGGAGCTAATGGATTGACCTCAGTGATCCCCGTCATGGTTGCCACGAAACTAGAACCGACTGATCCCCGTGACCCTACTAGATAGCCGTCTTCATTGCTTTTATGAACGAGTTTTTGTGAGATCAAATAGATCACGGAAAAGCCGTTCCCAATGATCGAATCAAGCTCTTTTTTCAAACGTTTTTCCACGATCTCTGGTAATGGATCGCCGTATAACTCTTTGGCACGGTTGTAACTTAAGTCAGTGATCTCTTGTTCTGATCCGGGAATCTTTGGTGTATACAGATCATCTTTTACCGGAATGACTTTTTCACAAAGATCGGCGATTTTATTCGGGTTCGTCACCACGATTTCTTTCGCCGCTTCCGGACCTAAAAATTGAAAAGCGGTCAGCATCTCATCCGTAGTACGGAAGTGCACGTCTGGTAGGCTATGACGATTCAACGGATTGGCGCCTCCCATGGAATTGATCAAGACCTTGCGATAAATGGCGTCTTCTTCGTTTAGGTAATGGGCATTACCAGTAGCCACAACGATTTTCCCTAACTCTTCCCCCATTTTTACCAGATTCCGAATGATGTCTTCTAGGTCTTTTTCACTTTTCACGAGTTCCGTTTCCAAAAGATGGGCATAAACTGCTTTGGGCATGACTTCGATGTAGTCATAAAACTTGGCAAGTTCTCGTGCTGCATCGACCCCTTTTTGCATCATTGCGACAAAGACTTCTCCTTTATCACAGGCGGTTCCGACTAACAATCCTTCCCGCAATTTCACCAATTCTGAACGTGGGATTCGTGGGACTTTATCATGGAAGTACTTCACATTCGACATCGAGATCAGCTTGAATAAATTCTTCAATCCTGCCTGTGTTCGAGCCAAGATCGTGGCATGGAAAGGTCGAGCTGCTTTGTAGGAGTTCTCGCCCCCCACGTGTCGGTTCAACTCTTCGTGCAGCAGCATCTCATGTTTTTCCATTGCTTCTTTGACAAAAATCCATGCTAAATGACCGGTTGCCTCCGCATCGTAGATCGCTCGGTGATGTTGTTCTAAGCTGACACCGAATTTTTTGGAAAGGACACCTAAACCGAATCGCTTAAACTCTGGATACAAATAACGAGCGAGTTCCAATGTATCAATGACGGGATTTTCCGCTTCTGGAATACCGTATTTTCGATAACTGGTATTTAAGAAGCCCATATCAAATGACGCATTGTGGGCAACTAAAATGGCTCCTTCAGAAAACTCACGGAACAAACGTAAGACTTCTTCTTCTGATTTTGACCCGCGAACCATTTCATCGGTGATTCCCGTCAGTTCTACGGTCGTTCGCGATAAGGGATGACCTGGATCGATAAATTCATCAAAGGATGCCTCCACGTTGCCTTTATGCATCCGCACAGCAGCCAACTCAATGATGGTGTCGTATACTGCAGACAACCCAGTGGTCTCCACGTCAAACACGATATAAGTAGCATCGGTCAGTGGAACAGGCTGAGGATTGTAGGCAACCGCTACGCCGTCATCCACGATATTGGCTTCCACACCGTAAAGAATTTTAACACCAGCCTTTTCTCCTGCATGATGGGCATCAGGGAACCCTTGTGCTCCACCATGATCGGTGATCGCAATCGCCTTATGGCCCCATTTGCCTGCTTGAGCGACAAAATCCGCCACGTTGTTGGTGGCATCCATCGTACTCATATTGGAATGCAGGTGGAGTTCGACCCGTTTTTCGCCTTCAGGTGCATAGTCTTTGCGGGCTTCGTGTTTAACTTCCAGCAAATCTTGCGCATTCATAACAAGATCTCGCATGAAGGTATCTTCTTGGACGCTACCGCGTACTTTGACCCAACTACCTTTGGCGATGGCATCAAAAATTTGTTCATCTTTTTCATTGTTGGAGAATTTTTTCACACTAAACGATGACGTATAGTCGGTGATTTTCAAAATCAAAATCTTCCGTTTTGAACGCAATTCGCGGACTTCTTTATCAAAGACATACCCTTGGATCGTAACTCGGCGTTCTTCCTCGATGATATTGATCATCGGTGTCACAGGTTCATCGGCAGGAATATTACGTCCCAAGGCGATTGGTCCGTCAAATTCGACTGTTTTGACTTCTTTTTTGCGTTGCTCGTGCGCCATTAAGTTCTCAGCAGCTTGTTGTTGGAACGCTGCTGTTTGCTCTTCCTTGCGTGCTTCAAGTTCTTTTAAGGCCGCCTCCGCTTGCTCTTGGTCTAGCTGCGGCAAGATCCGAAATTTTTGAAAGCCGAAGGTACTATAATTTTCCTCAATGATCGGCAAGTACTGCTGCTGCAAAATCGTGATGACCGCATCATTGTTGACTGGCAAAATCACTTTGTTCTCTTGCAGCACAGGCATTTGGTTTTTGATCACTTGATGAACCAGTGGTCGATCACAATTTTGATTGGCTAACGCTAATGGCCAATATTCTTGAATGAATTGCTCATCAAAGGAACCATCTTGAGCTTCAATGATGATACGAACTTCCGCAATCTCTTTAAACGCCAATTCAATATGTTGTTTAAAGGACTGATACACCATCACCGGTAATAAACGTTCAAATTGGAAATAAAACGTCCACGCTTTTGATTGTCGATGCACGGTCACTTGTTTGATTTGGGCAGTCTGCATCAACGGATGCTGCCGAAGATTTGGGGCAGCTGCAATTTGGTCTAATAATATCTCAAAGGTCTCTCTTTCTTTTGACAATTGAAGATCCTCCTTTTCTCAGTACTCACTAGTATACCTCTTTTTGCCCTCATTTTCATTAAAAAATCGAGAAAGGATTTCCTCTCTCGATCTGCTATTCATTCTTGTTCGTTCCTGTTTATTCCTGATTGGCTAACAAAATCGTCAGGGTCGAAGCGACTTCTTCTTTTCTCACTTCAACGGTCGCACCAGTATGCTTGATTTTGATCTCTACGATGCCTTCTACGGCTTTTTTACCGATAGTCAAGCGAATCGGACAGCCAATCAAATCGGCATCTGCAAATTTGACCCCTGCACGTTCATTGCGGTCATCTACCAGCACTTGATAGCCGACTTGGTTCATCATTTCTTCTACTTCTTCACTTAAGGCATTTTGATAGCTATCTTCAATCGACGTTTGAATGATATGCACATCAAATGGGGCAATTTCTTGGGGCCAATCGATCCCAAACTCATTGCCGTATTGTTCGACGATCGTTGAAAGCAGCCGAGAAACCCCCAGCCCATAACAGCCCATGATGATTGGTTGCTCATCGCCGTTTTCATCGACAACCGTCGCTTCTTGCGCCTCACTGTACTTGGTTCCTAACTTGAAGATATGGCCAACTTCGATTCCTCGCGTAAAGGTTAAGGTTCCTTTTCCATCTGGGGAAGGATCACCTTCTTGAACCAAGCGAAAATCGGCAAAGGCTAATGGTTGAAAATCACGCCCCACATTCGCATTGAGATAATAGCTTTGTTTTTCTGCCGCTGGAACGATCAGATTCGCCATATCTTGGACATGCTGATCGGCGTACAACTGGATCGAATCAGCAAGCGCAATGGGACTGCGCAGCTGCGTCTCACTCGTCAGATAAGACTCCGCTTCCTCAACAGTCAGCACCTTCACTTGATCAGCGGCTAAGTAATGCTTGACCTTTGTTTCATTGAGGCTGTGATCGCCTCGTAATAACACCATAATGACTTGCTCGTCAACGAGTAATAAAGATACTTGAACGATTTTTTGCAAGTCTGTTTCGTATGCCTGCGCCAGCTCCTCTAACGTTAAAGGCTCATCCTGAACGACTTTTTGTAATTCTAAATAGGTCTCGTGAGATTTTTTGGCGATGTATTGACTGGTTGCTAATTTCCAATTGGCGACATAATCGCTTTCGGTCGAGTAGCAGATCAGCTCTTCGCCGATCCCCGACAATGCCAAAAATTCTTTCGAATCTCTGCCACCCATCAAGCCATTGTCCCCGACCACTGCCCGATACTCGATCCCACAGCGCTTCAATATTGCATGATAAGCCATTTCGTAACGATTATAGGTTTGATCTAAGCTGGCTTCATCGGCGTGAAAAGAATAGCCATCTTGCATGATAAATTCACGGCTGCGGATCAATCCAAAACGCGGCCGCTGTTCGTCCCGATATTTCGTTTGGATCTGATACAAGCTCAATGGCAGCCGTTTATAAGACGTGATCTCGTTTTTGATCAATGTCGTAAACGGCTCTTCATGAGTAGGTCCTAAAACGATCTCTCGTTCGTTTCGATCTGTTAATCGATACAAGGATTCACCATACAATGAGGCACGTCCTGACTCCTTCCATGGCTCATACGGAAGCAAAGAAGGCATCGCCATCTCTACGGCATCGATTTGTGCCAATTCTTCACGGATGACCCGCTTGATCTTTTCTAACACCCTTTGTGCTAGCGGCAAGTAAACATAAATGCCTGCCGCCACTTGTCGAATATACCCTGCCCTAACTAACAGTTGATGACTTAACGTCTCCGCATCGCTGGGGGTTTCCCGCAATGTCGGAATCAAACATTTTGACTGTTTCATTTTTTTCTCCTTTGCTACAAAAAATCATGTTCACCCGATCAACAATTGATTTGCTTGTGCGTCTTATTTTTAAAAGAAGAAACGTTGGATATCATTCCAGGTAACGAGAACCATCAGCAGCATCAAAAACCCAAACCCAATCAGAGTAATGATGCCTTCTTTTTCTTGGCTGATTGGCTTGCCTCGCAAACCTTCTAAAATATTTAAAACCAGCTTACCGCCATCCAATCCAGGAATCGGTAATAAATTAAAGATCCCCAAGTTGATAGAAATCATCGCCATCATCGCGATCACCGTTGTTACCCCTTGCGATGCAGCTTGAGAAGACAGTTGGAAAATCGCTACCGGTCCACCCAATTTATTGATATCTGGTTGGGCAATCAAGTTGCCGACTGCTCTAAAAATCACCAGTGAATTGTCAATGGTCGTTTGCAAGCCGCCCAGTAAGATATCTCCGATCCCAGTTTTTAAGGAAGCGGTGATCCCTAAGAAACCAATCGTGGTCTCCCCTGATTCTTGACTCGCAGGAGTTGCCGTCAAATCAAGTGTTTCTGATCCTCGTTTGACTGCTAGAGCAATCTGAGTATCTGGGTACTTTTGGATCTCAGTCGTTAATTCTGACCAGTTAGAAACATCGACACCTTCGACAGCTAAGATTTCATCGCCATTTTGCAGCCCTGCTTCAGCTGCCGGTGTTCCTGCTTCGATTCCTGTCACGATGGTTGCATCTTGATTCGCAACACCACCTTGTGCAAACACCAACCCAGTGAATAAGACCGAGGATAAAATAAAGTTGTTCATCGGTCCAGCAAAATTCGTCAGCATTCGCTGCCAAAGCTTTGCGGACTGGAATTGAACGTCTTTAGGTGCGATCCGAACTTCAACGCCATCTTCATGGATGATCGTTGCATCATGATCCACAGCGTACGTAATCGCTTCTTGTTCATTGCCATTGATGAACCCTGTGATCGTCAACTTCTCCTCCAAGTCAAAGTCGGTCACTTCCATAGGGATCGCTTGCGACAATTGGATCTTTTTGCTCGTATTGATTTTGATAACTTTGCCAGTTGCATCTTGAACCAAGGAGACTGGCATACCTGGAGTTAATTCTGTTTCATCTTCACCCCAGCCCGCCATTTGGACATACCCGCCTAATGGCAGCATCCGAATCGTGTAGGTCGTCCCATCTTTCGCTTGATGCGCGAACAATTTAGGCCCCATACCGATGGCAAACTCTCTTACTAAAATACCTGCCCGTTTTGCAAAGAAGTAGTGTCCAAACTCGTGAATCACTACCACTACGGAAAAGATAATGATAAATACAAGTATCGTTTTCATGCTCGTTCCTCTCTTTCACAGCATCCCTCTCATTCAGGGCAGCCTTTCCTTATTTTATCACACCGATTCCCGTTGAGGAACTCACATTCCCGTTGTAACAAGAATTTAAAAAAAGAAGCGCAAGCCAAGCCTGCACTTCTAAATAATTTCTAAAAAACACCGAATAAATACATGATTGGAAACACAAACAGCATGCTATCGAAGCGATCCAAGATCCCGCCATGTCCTGGCAAAAGATTGCCTGAATCCTTCACGCCATAATGACGTTTGATTGCCGATTCCACTAAATCCCCGAATTGACCAGCGATCGAAAAGAGGACCGTCAATAAGATCATGATTGCACTACCATGTCCAAAATAATCTTTCCCTGGAAATGCTAGCAGATACAAACCGGCTACGACCACCGCAGCAGCAATCCCGCCTAGGGCCCCTTCGATCGTTTTATTAGGGGAAATCTCTGGCCATAATTTTCGTTGACCGTAACGCCGTCCCACCATGTAAGCCCCAATATCCGTTGCCCACACGATAAACAGCCCGAAAACTAAAACGACTAAGCCATCTGTTGCTGAACGTGCCGTCAAGAAACGTTCAAACCCGACACCCGTATATAAGCTGACGATCACTGGAAAACCAGCTTCATCGATAGTATACGTATTTTTAGAAATAACCGCGATCCCTAGTAATAAAAGGACGATTACATAATACAAGGCACTTTTATCTGTGCCCTCTGGCAAAAAGAAAAACCAGCGTTCTTGAGGTAAAACTAAAATCACCGCACCGATGATTGAAAGAATTCCTTCAAAACTGAAAACAGCTAGTCCTTTCATCCGAAATAATTCATAAACACCAATCCCTGCCATCGCTGCTGCCAGCAATTCGACGGCAATGCCGCCAACGTAAATAATTGGCAGGAAAAAGGCTAATGCGACGACCGCAGTGATTACACGTTGTCTCACTCTTCTTCCTCCTTCGTTTTCAAACCGCCAAAACGCCGGTTTCGTTGTTGAAAGCTCCCGATCGCATCTTCTAGTAAAGCAGCATCGAAATCAGGCCAGAGCGCTTTCGTAAAGAATAATTCGCTGTAAGCAATCTGCCATAACAAGAAGTTGCTGATACGTTCTTCGCCACTCGTGCGAATCACCAATTCAGGATCACGTAACGCGTTTGGCAAAAAACCAGTCATCAAATGTGTCGCCAGCATGTCTTCCGTGAGCTTGGGCAGGGCTTCCTCCGAAGCTGCAAGCTCTTCATAAAGGGCTTGGACCGCAGTCAAAATTTCTGCGCGGCTGCCGTAATTTAAAGCAAAATTCAAGATCATCCCAGTATTATCTTTGGTTTGGTCAATCGCTCGCTTGACCGCTTCTTGTGTGTGTTCGGGTAAAGATTCCGTGAACCCCATCACTTTGACTTGAACATTTTCTTTGATCAGCTCAGGAACAAACGTGTCGAAAAAGTCGACGGGCAGTTGCATCAAAAAGTCCACTTCTTCATTTGGCCGTTTCCAATTCTCTGTTGAAAACGCATAAAGAGTCAATACTTTCACACCAAGGTATGAAGCATGTTTCGTGATCTTTTTTACCGTCTCCATGCCTTCTTTGTGACCAGCTACTCTTGGCAAGCGCCGGTTTTGCGCCCATCTGCCATTGCCATCCATAATGATCGCGATGTGTTGGGGAATCGGCAGTGATGGATCAAATTCATGTTCAGCCGCTTCTTTGATATATTTGTCTTTTTGTGGAAAAAAACGCAGCATCGTATTCGCTCCTCTTCCAATTCTTGAAATTCATCTTTTACATTATAACAATAATCAGATTTCTTGCCTATGAAAACCAAGAAAAGATTTCCATATTAAGAAAAAACAAAAAAACAGTCGTGATATTCAAGTACATACGCCACTTTCGACCATAAAAAAAGAGCCGCTGAAGCGACTCTTCGTCATTCCTTTTAAACCTCAAGTAGCTCTTGCTCTTTTTCAGCTGCGATCGCATCGATTTCTTTGATGCTGTTATCTGTAGCAGTTTGCACTTCTTTTTCAGATTCACGCAAATCATCTTCTGTAATATCGCCAGCTTTTTCTTGTTTCTTGTAAGCTTCCATCGCATCACGGCGAATGTTACGGACCGCGATTTTCGCATTTTCAGCTTCTTTTTTCACGTCTTTGGCTAATTCTTTACGACGTTCTTCCGTTAATTGAGGAATCACCAAACGAATGACTGTTCCGTCATTGGCAGGCGTGATACCAATATCACTTTGCATGATAGCTTTTTCTACTTCTTGGATCATTGTTTTGTCAAAAGGTGTGATCATCAAAATTCTTGCTTCTGGAATCGTAATTGAAGCCATTTGGTTCAAGGGTGTTGGTACACCATAGTAAGTAACCATTACGCGGTCTAAGATGCTCGCGTTCGCGCGGCCAGCACGGATTTGTCCTAATTCCCGCTGCAAGTTTTCTGCTGCTTTTTTCATTTTGTCTTTTGCTTCTGTTAAAATTTTGTCAGCCATGTTATTTCCCCCTTACTGTCGTTCCAATATGTTCACCTAAAATGGCGCGGCGAATGTTTCCATGCTCATTCAAGTTGAATACGACTAATGGAATATCGTTGTCCATACTTAATGAACTTGCGGTTGAATCCATTACTTGCAATCCTTTAGAAATGACTTCTAAATGGGTCAATTCTTCAAATTTCACAGCACTTTGGTCCGTTTTAGGATCTGCTGAGTAGACGCCATCAACATTGTTTTTCGCCATCAAAATGACATCAGCGTTGATTTCAGCTGCCCGTAAGGCTGCGGTCGTATCAGTTGAGAAATAAGGGTTTCCGGTTCCGCCTGCAAAAATGACGACCCGCCCTTTTTCTAAGTGACGTTCTGCTCTGCGACGAATATAAGGCTCTGCGATTTGACGCATTTCGATCGAAGTTTGGACACGCGTTGGTACACCAGCATTTTCTAGCGTGTCTTGTAATGCTAAAGCATTCATCACAGTCGCTAACATGCCCATGTAATCAGCTTGTGCTCTTTCCATCCCCATTTGCGCGCCGATTTGTCCACGCCAAATGTTTCCGCCGCCGACCACGATCGCCATCTGTACGCCTAATTCGTGGACTTCCTTGATCTCTTTAACGATCTCTTGGATCGTCGGTGGTTTGATCCCAAAGCCTTCGTCACCCGCTAATGCTTCACCACTTAATTTTAATACAACACGTTGATATTTTGGTTTGCCCATCATGATTCCTCCGTACATTCTCCAATACTATTGTAGCATATTGGTGCTCTTTCGTTGAAAATTATCTACACTATTTCTTTAAAAACCGTTTTTGCTTAAAAAAAGGGAGCGCACTTCCATGCGTTCCCATCTGTTCGAGGAACAGAATTATTTTTTCACTTGGCTCATTACTTCTTCAACGAAGTTGTCTTCGCGTTTTTCGATACCTTCGCCGACTTCAAAGCGGACAAAAGATTTCACAGTTGCGCCTTTTGATGCAACATATTTTTCAACCGTCATATCTGGGTCTTTAACGAATGGTTGGTCAACCAAAGCGATTTCTGCTTTAAATTTCTTCAAGCGTCCTTCAACCATTTTTTCAACGATGTTCGCTGGTTTGCCTTCGTTCAATGCTTGTTCTGTCAAGACTTGTTTTTCATGATCCAATTCTTCTTGAGAGATTTGTGCTTCGTTCACGTAGCGAGGGTTGATCGCTGCAACGTGCATTGCAACATCTTTCGCAACTGATTCGTCAGTTGTTCCTTCAAGAACAGTCAATACAGCAATACGTCCGCCCATGTGTAGGTAACCGCCGAAAGCAGCATTGTCATCTTTTTCAACAACTTCAAAACGACGGAAGCTGATTTTTTCTCCGATTACTTGTGTTGCTTCGATCAACGCAGCATCCATTGTGCCTTTAGAAGTTTCTAATTTTAAAGCAGCATCCATATCAGCTGGTTTGTTTGCTGCGATTACTTCAGCGATTTCTTTTACTAAGTCTTGGAACATTTCGTTTTTAGAAACGAAGTCAGTTTCTGAGTTCACTTCAACGATTGCTGCTGTGTTGCCGTTGATCGCTACAGATGCTAAACCTTCAGCAGCAATACGGTCGTTTTTCTTCGCAGCTTTTGCCATACCTTTTTCACGTAATAAGTCTACGGCTTTTTCGATGTCGCCTTCTACTTCAACTAATGCACGTTTTGCGTCCATCATTCCTACACCAGTCATATCGCGTAATTCTTTTACTAATTTAGCTGTTACTTCTGCCATTTTTTTTCCTCCTAAATGTTTTTAAACAAGATTGCTTGTCTTTAAAAAAAGCTGTTTCAAAGGAGAGTGAGGCTTGGCGCCTAGCCTTTGAAACAGCTCCATCATTTATTATTCAGCTGATGCGTTGTCGCCTTCGACAACATCAACGATTTCTTCGATTGAAGTTGCGTTTTCTGTTGATTCAGCAGCAAAATCTTCTTCTGCTACTTGGTCTTCGCCTTGGTTACCTTCGATGAAAGCATCTGCCATTTTCGCAGTGATCAATTTAACGGCACGAATAGCGTCATCATTTGATGGGATAACAACATCGATTTCGTCTGGATCACAGTTTGTATCGACCATAGCTACGATCGGGATATTTAATTTGCGTGCTTCTTGGATCGCGATACGTTCTTTACGTGGGTCAACAACGTACATTACATCTGGAATTCTTGGCATATCAGCGATACCGCCTAAGAATTTTTCAAGACGTTCGCGCTCTTTGTTCAAGCCAACGACTTCTTTTTTAGGAAGAACAGCAAATGTGCCATCTTCTTCCATTTTGTTGATTTGTTTCAAACGAGCAACACGTTTTTGGATTGTTTCCCAGTTTGTCAAAGTTCCACCTAACCAACGATGGTTAACATAGTATTGACCTGAACGGATTGCTTCTTCTTTGATTGCTTCTTGTGCTTGTTTTTTAGTACCTACGAACAATGCAACGCCGCCTTCTTCAGCAACATTTTTCATGTAGTCGTAAGCTGCGTCTACTAATTTCACTGTTTTTTGCAAATCAATGATGTAGATGCCGTTTCTTTCTGTGAAGATATATTTCTTCATTTTTGGGTTCCAGCGACGAGTTTGGTGACCAAAGTGTACGCCGGCTTCTAGTAATTGTTTCATTGAGATTACTGCCATGTTGTGTTTCCTCCAATTTGGTTTTTTTGTTTTCCTCTCTTGCTCTTTTACTCCTTGAAGAACTGAATCGATCAGCACCGCTTCGCAGATGGAACAAGATGTGGGATTGACGTGAAAAACTCACGCCTTAAACAGTATACAGTAGCTAAAAAAGAAATGCAACTGATTCAAATGAAAAACTACGATTCGTGGTCCAGCTTTTTTTTAACGTTCTAATTCTTTTCTTATTATATCTAGGTTTTTTCGGCTTTATCTGCTATGATAAGGCTGACTTAATCAATCATGCTTAAAGGAGTTTACCTATGCGAAAAGCTGATCGCCATTTACTTATTAGACAAATCATTACTGAACATACTGTACGCACGCAAGAAGAATTATTGCAGCAATTGGAAGCCCAAGGCGTCTCCGCCACGCAAGCGACCATCTCTCGCGATATTCGTGATTTGAAAATCGTGAAAGTGCCCGATGAAACAGGTCAGACGAAGTTTGTCATTTTTCAAGGAATGCAATCGTCAGAAGATGAAAAAGAAGAAGAGCAGCGTTTGATACAGATGATCGAAGACGTTGTCACTAAAGTAGATCGTGTGCAATTTATGACGTTGATCCATACCGTTGCGGACAATGCGCCTTTGCTTTCGGCTGCGATCGATGAAGTGACTATGCCAGAAAAAGTTTGCTCGTTGGCGGGCTTTGATACAGTAGCGGTGATTTCCCGCAGCGACGAAGATGCCGAAACTTTTTATCAATTTATCAGAAACCACGCGGTCTTATAAGACACCGAACAAATGTGACCTATCTGTATTTTTACTACAAAAAAGCTGTGTCCTTGTCGAAACAAGGACACAGCTTTTTTTGTTACATTTTGTCGGGTGCATGTAAACCAAGCAACCGTAAATCTTCTTTTAATAAGGTCGTTACTGCATAAACTAGAGCCAGACGTGCGTCTTTTTCCGCATCTTCAGCCAAGATTTTCACATTGGCGTAATACTTATTAAAGGCCTGTGCCAATTTGATGGCATGTTTAGCAATGACGGATGGTTCATATTTTTCTGCTGCTTGCAGCACGGTTTCTGGGTAGCGCTGAATCAATTTGATGACTTCCCAGCTCTCAGTATCTGCCATTGACAAACTGCTGACAACAGCAGGATCAAAGTCGGCTTTTTCAAGAATGCTCATGGCACGGGCATGAGAATATTGCACATAGGGTCCGGTCTCTCCTTCAAAACGGACAACTTCTTCTAGCGTAAAGTCGAAATTATTCAAACGGTCATTTTTCAAGTCGTGGAAAACGACTGCCCCGACACCGACTTGTTTTGCAACTTCTTCTTTGTTTTCAAGCGTTGGGTTCTTTTCAGTGATTTGTTCTTTCGCCGAATCGATCGCTTCATTCAATACTTCTTCTAAAAGAACGATCTTCCCTTTTCTCGTAGATAATTTTTTCCCATCTTTGGTGATCAATCCAAATGGTACGTGGGTCATATCATCTGCCCACTCAAAGCCCATTTCCTTCAAAACAGCTTTTAATTGCTTGAAGTGATAACTTTGCTCATTTCCTACCACGTACAATGATTTGGCAAAATTGTAGGTCCGTTTGCGGTACAGCGCTGCGGCCATGTCCCGTGTGATGTAAAGAGTCGCACCATCGGATTTGCGGATCAAGGCTGGATTTAAGTCATACGCAGCCAAATCAACGATTTCTGCCCCTTGGTCTTCTTTCAGCAAGTGTTTTTCCTCTAATAATTCCACGACTTCTGTCATTTTATCATTATAGAAAGCTTCGCCATTCAATGAATCAAAGGAAACTTCCAACATATCATAGATTTTATTGAATTCTTTTAATGATTCATCACGGAACCATTGCCATAAATCCATTGCTTCTTGGTCACCATCTTCTAGTTTCTTGAACCAAGCTCTCGCATCATCTTCTAATTGTTTATCTGTCTCGGCAGCTTCATGAAAATCAACATACAAACGCAACAGTTCGTTGATTGGTTCCGCTTTGACCGCTTCTTCTGACCCCCATTTTTTATAGGCCACGATCAATTTCCCAAATTGTGTGCCCCAGTCGCCTAAATGGTTGATGCGAATTGGCTGGTAACCGATTTTTTCTAAAATAAAGCCGATTGAGTTACCGATCACAGTGGAACGCAAATGCCCCATTGAGATGGGTTTGGCAATATTGGGTGAAGACATATCGATGGGTACTGCTTGCTGATTGCCGATGGTTTGATCGCCAAAATGATTTTTTTCTTTGAGAACCATCTCTAAGACGTGGGCAGAGATTGCTTTTTTATCCATAAAGAAGTTTAAATATGGACCGACCACTTCAATTTTTTCAAAAGACGCTTGATCAATTTTTTCTGCTAAGTCTGCGGCAATTTGCTGCGGCGCTTTCCGATAGACTTTTGCTAGCGAGAAGGCTGGGAATGCCACATCCCCATGGTCAGCTGACTTTGGATTTTCCAGTAATTGCTGAACTTGTTCGATCGATAGATCTTCTTTTACTACTTGATGGATGGCTTGTGCGACGATTTCTTTGTTATTCATAGTATCCCTCCTATAATGACTGAGCCCATGTTTTGATGAAAAGTTGTTTGAAGCAAGCAAACAGCTGTATGTTTTTCATGCAAGAAATGATTGATAAAAACAAAAAAAGCCTCTAGCGCATAACATGCACTAGAGACGAGATTTCCCGCGGTACCACTCTGATTGTCCTTTTCGGACCTACTTTTTTCTGATAACGGCAGAATTCCGTTTGCTTGGCAAATTCTCACAAGTGCGTTTCACAATCTGATCAATTCGGCTTCCACCACCCCGAACTCGCTAACTGATACTCGAATCGCTACTTCTCTTGTTTCATCAAATCAAGGCTATTTACTTCCCAGAAAGTATAGCAAAGAAATGTTTGTTTGGCTAGCGAGATTTTGGCATTTTCAAAAAAAATTATTTTATACTTTAGGAATAAATAGATCTCCAGCAGTCACTGCCATGATCGCTTTGATTGAGTGCAAACGATTTTCGGCTTGATCAAATTGACGGGCATACTTACTGCGAAAGACCTCATCAGTGACTTCCATCTCAGAAATTCCATACGCCTGCGCTGCTTTTTTGCCATACGTGGTCTGATCATCATGAAATGCTGGCAAACAATGCATAAAAATCACTTGATCGTTTTGTGTTTTTTTCATCAACGATTGGTTGACTTGATACGGCAGCAGCTGTTCAATCCGCTCTTGGAATTTTTCTTCTTCACCCATTGATACCCAAACATCGGTATACACGACATCAGCGCCTAGAACACCTTGATCCACATCATCAGTCACCAAAATCTTTGCGCCCGATTGCTTGGCATAGGCTTGTGCCTGTGCGATGATGGTTGCTTCTGGCTGCAAGACTTTCGGAGTGACGACATGAATATTGACCCCTAAAATCGCACTGGTCACTAATAAAGAATTAGCGACATTGTTGCGCCCATCCCCACAGTATGCGATGGTCAAGCCAGTCAGCTCACCGAAGTTTTCTTGAATGGTTAAAAAGTCAGCGATCATTTGCGTTGGATGCCATTCATCCGTTAAGCCATTCCAAACAGGTACGCCTGAATAGTTGGCCAGATCTTCGACAACCTGCTGACTAAAACCGCGAAACTCGATCCCGTCAAACATGCGGCCGAATACTTTGGCGGTATCTTCAACGGATTCTTTAGACCCCAACTGAATATCATTGGCCCCTAAAAATTCCGGATGTGCCCCCAGATCCACCGCTGCAACCGTAAAGGCTGCTCGCGTCCGTGTCGAATTCTTTTCAAACAAAAGTGCAATGTTTTTGCCATCTAAATAACGATGTGGTTGATTGTTGGCCTTCATCCCTTTCAAGTGCTGGGAAAAATCAATCAAATATTGTAGTTCTTCTTTTGTAAAATCCTTTTCTGCTAAAAAACTGCGTCCTTTAAAAACCGATGTCATTGCATACCCGCCCTTCAATTAACTAATAATTATACATTATGATATCAAATGATGAAATAAAATACAACGGAATCTTCTGTTTGCTCATAAAGAAACCAAAAAAAAACACCTAAGAACGGATCTTAGGTGCAATCATCTTAAGAAATCGTATGGGCAAAGCTGACACTCGGATCAGCATTCAATGAAAGATCTGCTAAGCGTTGCTTTTTCAACGCAACATGGGCATAAGCTCCAATCATGGCCGCATTATCTCCGCAAAGACGCAACGGTGGAATCAACAATTCCACTTCCGGCAATTCCTGCATCGCTTTTTGTAAAGCGTCACGCAAGCCTTGATTCGCCGCGACTCCCCCAGCAACGATCAGCTGGTTTACAGGATAAGCTTGGCACGCCCGCAACGTTTTGTGAACCAATACTTCGACAACGCTGGCTTGGAAACTAGCTGCTAGATTTTCTACTGACAAAGCTTCCTCTCTTTGCTGTGCATTATGCACAAAATTGATAAAGGAACTCTTTAAGCCGCTGAAACTAAAATCAAAATTATCTTCTTGTATCATTGCTCGAGGAAAGTGATACGTATCACTGCCTAGATGCGCAAGGCGATCAATTTCTTTCCCACTAGGATAAGGCAAACCTAGAACACGACCGACTTTGTCATAGGCTTCACCAGCGGCATCATCTCTCGTTTCACCGATGATCTCAAAAGAGCCATCTTCTGCCATATACACCAATTCGGTGTGGCCACCACTGACCAATAACGCCATTAAAGGAAAAACCAATGGCTTCACTAGGCGAGCTGCATAAATATGTCCTGCCATGTGATTGACCGGAATCAGCGGTAAGCTGTGGGCCCACGCAAAGGCTTTTGCTGCAGAAAGCCCAATCAACAGTGCCCCAACCAACCCTGGACCATAGGTAACAGCAACAGCTGACAACTCTTCAGGTTGGGTGTCGGCCTGTGTCAATGCTTCTTCGATACATAAAGTAATCTGTTCGACATGGTGACGACTAGCGACTTCTGGTACGACACCGCCGAAGCGCTGGTGGCTCTTGATCTGCGAAGCAACAATGTTACTTAAAATGGTGTCGCCGTTTTTAATCACTGCCACACTGGTTTCATCACAACTGCTTTCAATGGCTAAAATCAATTCATTCATTTGATTTTTGTCCGCCTACTTTCTTTTCCATAATCAACGCATCCTCTTCTGGATGACTGTAATATTTTTTTCTACGACCGATGACTGTATAGCCCATACGTAAATAAAGAGCTTGTGCTTGCAAATTCGACACACGCACTTCAAGATAGATGCGCCGACCATCGGTTTGTTCCACGAGCGATTCCATTTGCTTCAACAATTCTTTCGCCAAACCGCGACCTTGATACGCTGGTAAAACCGCTACATTAAACAGCTCTGCTTCATCCAGCACTTGCTGAAAACAGAGAAACCCAATCAGCTCTTGATTGGTTTTTCCATAACGGAACAAATAGCGACTGTTGCTGTTTTGCAAATCTTGTTGAAATTGCTGCACATTCCAAGGCGAGCCAAAGGGATAGCTCTGATCTGCCAATGACCAGAGCATTTGCGGTGTCGGGATCGTTTGATCTGCTTGTTCGTTAGTCATTTAAAAATTTCACCATATCCAATGCGTCTTCATTGCCTTCGGTGTAGTACGCCGTTTTGATCGCCTGTGAAACAAACCCGAGGGTCCGATACAAACGTTGCGCATCACGATTGCCCAGACGCACTTCTAATGTCAAACGGTCGCATTTGTTTTTCCTCGCATAACGTTCGATTTCTCCTAGCAAGAAAGAACCGATCCCTTTTCCTTGATAATCAGGAATGATCGCGATATTGGTGATATGGGCATCAGCGCCTAAAATCCGCACCCCGATAAACCCAATCATTCGCTCATTATGCAAGATGCCCAAATAAAGATGTTTGACCCGTGAATAAAGCTCTGACAAAAAGGCGCTTTTGGTCCAAGGCAGTTCCCCCGCATACACGAGACGCTCCACCTGCAGCAGCTCTTTAATGTCATCACCGACTAATTCACGAACAACGTATGTTTCCCCTCGTATCTCTTTTTTACGCTCTGGGTATTGAATCTGACGGAAAAGAGCCAGCTTTCCCGTCATCGTTTTAAATTTTTTCAACATAGGCATCCACTCCCGGTTCATGCGAGGCTAACCATTTTTCTTCGGCTTCAACTAATTTTAAATAGTCTGGTACAAAATCATGGATCGAAGCGACCGGCGCTTCTTCTTTCGCAATAGCAGCTAAAACAACGCCATTCGGGTAATTCCATAACGATACTTGATTGATATGGGCTGTCGGCAGTTCCGCCTCGATCATGTCTTTAAATTTGATGGTATCGGCGCCGACAAATAGCACTTCTTGACCATCGACTGCTTTTAACTGGGTCAATAATTCAGACAGTGAGATATGCTGGTCTTTGATCCTTGTTTCTAAGGTCCCATTATGCCATTGGTAGGCACCTGCGTAGACATTTTGACGGCGAGCGTCAAACAACGGCACGATCACTTGCGATACGCCCACACAATTGGCAGCGACTGCTTTCAAACTAGAAACACCAATCAGCGGGATGTTCAATGTTTGCGCCAGCGTTTTTGCTGTTGTGACGCCGATTCGCAAACCTGTATACGAACCAGGACCTTTCGCAACAACGATTTGCTCCAGCTCTTTAGGTGCCATCCCCACCGCTTGCATCAATCCATCAACGGCAGGCATCAATGCTGTGCTGTGGTTTTTGATCGCCATCGTCTGGCTTTGCCCCAACACTTCTTGACCATCGACCACCGCAACCGCCAGTGTCTGGTTTGAGGTATCAATCGCTAATGTTTTCATCTATCTTCTCCCCATTCAAAAAACTCTCTCATATTCTACCATATTCTAATCAAATGCCCAACCAAGTCTCCAAAAAGATGCCTGCGTTTAGAAAAAAACAATAGGACAACAATACCCGAACCTTTGAAAAAAGCAAGCACGGCTGCAGCTGCAAACCGACGAGGCTGTTTAAAGGTTCGGGTAAGACGATAGTCATTTTTTGTTATTCCATTAAAACTCAGTTGACGTGTGTAACGACATCCTTCGGTGATTCAACTGGTTGCTAGGAGGATTGGCGCGTGATCAGTTCCGTTGCGATCGTAACTTTGCGAGGAACGGGTGCTGCATTCGTAATGATATCCAGCAAGGTCGTCACTGCCAGCTCCCCCAGCCATTCCGTATGAACTTTGATGGTTGACAGCGTCGGAAAGACGTACTTTGCAACACTGACATCGTTGAAGCCGATAATTGCGATCTCCTCAGGAATCTTGATGTTTTTTTCTTGCAAAGCACGCATAGCGCCAATCGCTAAGGCATCACTGGAAGCAAATAAAGCACTTGGCAACTCTTTGTTTTGCTGCAAATACTCTTTCATCGCCTCATAACCGCCCTCTACTGTAAACGGTGCGCTGAGATGATATTGTGGGTGGTGCAGCTTCAACCGACGGAGCCGTTCCTCAAAAATTCGGCGCCGAGGGTCTTCGATTTCTTGGTGATGATCCTTGGTAAACTCAACGCCTGATAACAAGCCGATCCTTTGGTGGCCTTTTGCAATAAAGTCATCGATCACTAAATCCACCGCTTGTTGAAAGTCCACCACCAGGGAATTGACGCCTTGAGCCAATGCGTCAAAATCGACCATCAACAAATTGGCTTGGCTTTTTTTCAATTGTCGAATCTGGTGATCATCGAATTTTCCTAGTGCAATCGTTCCATCGACTGCGGTATCAGTCAATCCTTCGTAGGGTTCTTTCAGCAAACGAATCCCTAATTCTTCGGTTTTGTTTTCAATCCCGATACGGATCGCTAAATAGTAAAGATCCGCTAATTCTTCCTCGGTATCAAACCATTGGATCAAGCGCATACTACTGGTTTCTGGCTGACTCTTTTTTTTATGTTTTGTGTAATTGAGTGCTTCTGCGGCTTTAAAAATTTTCTCTTTGGTTTCAGAACTGACCGATAATTCTGAATCGTAATTCAGCACCCGTGATACAGTGGCTGGCGAGACGCCAGCCTGTTGTGCAATATCTTTGATCGTTGCCATCTTCCAGCCTCCTTTTTTTGCGGGGAACTTTTTTATAAAGTAGCTATAAAGCGAGCAAAGGCCGCTTGCCCTGTCTGGTCTCGCTTGAAGACGCCTGCATGCGTCAATACTTGTGTAAAGACTTCCCCTAATGCATTACGTAAAATCTGCGACACGTTATCGGCATTGCATTCTGGGTGCCGGGCTTTGATCGCATCTGCCCAAGGAATATGGTATGCCGCGATCTGATTGGGCTGATCCAATAGATAAGCAGTCACTTCTTCAAGTTCCGGAGCTAAACGCGGCGGGAGAACTGCCAAGCCCATGACTTCAATCAATCCGATATTTTCTTTTTTGATATGCTGCACTTCTTGATGCGGATGAAAAATGCCGTCAGGATGTTCTTTGGAAACATTATTATCCCGCAAGACTAAGTCCATTTCAAACAGCTCTCCTTGCTTACGTGCGATCGGTGTCACCGTATGATGAGGCGTTCCATCTTCTGAAAAGGCATTGATCGAAACACTTGGATCTGAGTACTGTTGCCATTGGGCTAACACATATTGGCAAGCAGCGGCTAATTTTTGTTTGTTTTTCGCTTGTAGTCGTATCACCGACATTGGCCACTTCACGATCCCCGCAGCGACATCAGGAAAACCAGTTAAAGAAAAGCGTTGCTCGATCGGCGCTTTTGCCATGGCAAACGTGTGCCGTCCTCCTTGATAATGGTCATGAGACAAGATCGAACCTCCAACGATCGGCAGATCGGCATTGGACCCGACAAAATAATGCGGCATCACTTCAATGATCTGCAACAAGCGAGCGAAGGTTTGCAAATTGATTTTCATAGGACGATGGTCTAAAGAGAGAAAAATCGAATGCTCTTTGTAGTAGGCATAGGGCGAATATTGAAAGCCCCATGCTTCATTATCCAAATTCATACGGATGATCCGATGGTTGGTCCGCGCTGGATAATTGACTCGTCCTTGGTAGCCTTCATTTTCCAAACACAACATACATTTCGGATAATCTACAGAAGCAGCAGCTCCTTCTTTCGCTATTTGCTTGGGATCTTTTTCAGGTTTTGATAAATTGATCGTGATCTCGATCTCCCCATATTCGGTATCAACTGGGAACACGATATTCTTTGCGATGGCCCGAGTCTTGATGTAATCATTTTGACGGCACAGCTCAAAGAAATAATCCGTCGCTTCTTTAGGATCATTGGCATAATGCTGCGCAAAAAAAGCATTGACTACTGAAGGCGGTGGCGTCAAAAAGTCCATCAACTGGGCTTCAAAGATTTCTCTTTCTGCGTGAGAATCGCCAATTTGCTGATTGCTTAAAGCGCATGCCACCAGCTCGTCCATCAAATCAATGGAGGACCGATCGACAGAACGAATTTCGCTGGGCTCAAAAACAGCTTCCCCGATCATGGCTAGTACTCGGTTTTGCAAATAAATACGATCCATTTCCATCCAGCCGCCAGCCTTGATTGCTAAAGTGACGAAATCGCTGATTGTTTGGCTGATCGTCATTGGTTATTCCTCCTGCCCTTGATACCCATTTGGATGGCTGACATGCCAATTCCAAGCAGTCTCGATGATTGCTTCGACGTCGGTATAGACTGGTTTCCAGCCTAAAACCTTTCGTGCTTTTTCACTCGATGCCACTAAGGTACTTGGATCACCGGCACGGCGAGGCGCCACTCTGGCTGGGATCTCTTTTTTCGTTACATTGCGAGCAGCTTCCACCATTTCTTTCACAGAGTACCCATGATTGCTGCCTAAATTGAAGACATTGCTCTCATTGCCTTTTTGTAAATATTCTAATGCCAACAGGTGAGCAGCGATCAGATCTTCGACATGGACATAATCGCGAACACAAGTACCATCTGGAGTATCGTAATCCTCCCCAAAAATCGCTACCTCTTTACGTTGTCCTAAAGCAGCTTGCAAGATGATCGGTACTAAGTGTGTTTCTGGATCATGGTCTTCACCAATCGAAGCATCCGACTTCGCGCCAGCCACATTGAAATAACGCAATGCGACATACTTCATTCCATAAGCTTCATCGCACCAACGCATCATTTTTTCCATGATCAACTTGCTTTCGCCATATGGATTTTTAGGATTTGTTGGGGTTTCTTCCGTGATTGGACTATGGTCAGGTTCCCCATAAGTTGCTGCTGTAGAGGAAAAGACGATATGTTTCACTTGATGTTCCTTCATCACTTCTAAGAGGACCTGCATCCCATACACATTATTGTTGAAATACTTCAATGGTTTTTCCACAGATTCTCCCACCAAAGAACTGGCAGCAAAGTGAATCACGCCATCGATCGTTTCTTTTTCAAATACCGATTGTAAAAATGCTTTGTCGCGAATATCTCCTTCATAAAAGGTTGCTGCTGGATGGATCGCTTGGCGATGTCCTGTCAGCAAATTGTCAACGACAACGACTTGTTTTCCTTGTTCGATCAATTGATCGACTGCATGAGAACCGATATAGCCGGCTCCTCCTAATACTAAAATCGTCATATTTTCAGCCTTCTTTCTTCATTCCTTCATCGTTTCTTATTCTACAGTTTTCGTGCACCATCATCAATACTTGCTTGATAAATGTCGGTTGCGTAGCCGATTTCTGCTAAATAGGCTGCTTTGACTGACGCTTCGAAATCAGCCCATTCACTTGCTTTGACCAATGCGATCCCGCACCCGCCAAAGCCCGCACCCGTCATCCGCGCACCTAGAACAGCAGGGTGCGCTTGAGCGGCTGCGACTAGTGTATCTAGTTCATGCCCTGTCACTTCATAATCATCTCGCAATGAAGCATGGGAGGCATTTAATAACTGGCCGAATTCTTCAAGATCACCAGCAGTCAAAGCAGCTTTTGCTTTCAATGTCCGTTGGTTTTCCGTCACCGCATGTTTCGCCCGTTTGATCAAGCGTGGATCATCGATCAATGCTGTATTTGCAAAAAAGGTTGCTTCGTCTAATGCGCCCAATGAATCAATGGCTAATGATTTTTGCAAACGAGCCAATGCTTCTTCACATTCTGCACGTCGTTCATTGTATTTAGAATCAGCCAATTCGCGTCGCTTATTGGTATTCATGATCGCTACGACATAATCGCCAAATGCCGCTGGTACGACTTCATAATTTAACGTGTTCGTATCTAAAAGCAATGCATGGTCTTTTTGACCCATTCCGATCGCAAATTGATCCATGATCCCTGAGTTAACGCCAATAAACTCATTTTCGACTTTCTTGCCGATTTTAACTAAGTCCAAGGTCGTCAGGGTTAAATCAAAGAGATCTTTTAGACAAACCCCCGTCAGCAATTCAATCGATGCCGAAGAAGAAAGACCTGCGCCATTCGGAATGTTGCCATAAAAAGCGATGTCAAAGCCTCGATCGATCACTTGCCCCGCTTCTTTTAGGAAACGAACGACTCCTTTCGGATAGTTTGTCCAATCATCTTCTTTTCGGTAATCCAGCTCATCTAACGAAAAGGAGATCACGCCTTTTTCTGGAAAGTTCTCTGAATAGAGTTGGATCAACTGGTCTTCACGTTTTCGTGCTACTGCATACGTCCCTAATGTGATCGCCGCCGGGAAAACATAACCGCCATTGTAATCCGTGTGTTCACCGATCAAGTTGATTCTCCCTGGTGCAAAATACATGCCTGTGCCTTCTGTTCCAAATTTATCAATAAATATCTGTTGCAATTGCTCCATTTCTCTCACTCCCACTTTCTTTTTAGTAAACTTATTGTAAAATATTTACTAAATTATTTCAAGCGTTTTCAGTCCCAAAAGTGATTTTTTTTGATATTTTTTCCGTTTTCATTCATAATGAACCTATAACTAAAGGCGAGGTGTTTAATGATGAAACGATTTCTTTCAGGATTTTTAGTAGGAACAGTCGCAACGGTTGCTGCAGCTGCAAGTGTTGTTATGACGGTCAAGAAACAAGTGATTGATCCAATTGATGAACAACAAGCGGATCATGATGAAAAACGGAAACGTGCGATGCGTAAAAGCGTTGCCCGTTAATCATTAGCTACAAAAGAGCCGTCAGCCTTCAATAGGCTGGCGGCTCTTTTAGGTAATCATTCTTCCTTCTCCAATAAGTCCTGCAAAATCACGGCTTGATTTTGTTCTTCATTTTTCGCTCCGTATAGTAAGGTCACGGTCTCTTGTTCAGCAACCAACGCGTTTAACTGTGCCAAGGCATCTTTAGCGGGCGCTTTCTCTAATTCTTGTAGATAGCGGTCTTTAAACGCATCAAAACGTTCAGGATCATGCCCAAACCATTTGCGCAATTCAGTACTTGGTGCGACTGCTTTGAGCCATAGATCGATCTGAGCTGTTTCCTTTTTCATCCCTCTAGGCCAGATGCGATCCACCAATACCCGATAGCCATCTGTCGTTTCCGCCGCTTCATAAATTCTTTTTCGCTTGATCAACGCACACTCTCCTTATTAATAGACCTAAGTTCAAATAAAGGCAAAAGCCCACAATGTAAATTGAACAATGACATACTTGAAACACTCCGTTTGGTGTTTCGTCACTCATTCAAATTTGCTTGTGTTCTTTTGCCTTGAGTTCTCTATTTTATAAACTATTTTTCTTTTTCGTCTTGCCGCTCCAGCCTTCATATCCTTCTTTTAGGATATAGACATTGGTAAAGCCTTCTTTACGTAATTTATTCGCTGCGCGAATACTCAACGATTTACGCGTGTCATATAAGTAGATCGGTTGATCTTTACGAAATGCGCTGAAGGAATTCGTCAAAACAGTAAAAGGAATATTACGCGCCCCTAAAATATGTCCACTGTCAAACTCATTTTTTTCCCGAACATCGATCACTTGGGCTTTCTTCATTCCTGCTTTGAATTCATCTTCTGAGATGATCGTTGCTGAACGGCGTCCCATGATTTGAAAATACGCCCAGTTCAAAGCGATTGCTAAGATGATTAATCCCAAAACCAAGTTTAGCCACATAATTGGTGTCATTTCTTCTATTCCTCTCTATTGTAACAATCATTCTTTTTTTGATTTATGCTGCTTGAATGTATCATTGCCTAGCAGCTTGGCATCTAAGCTTTTGCTGCAAATTGCAAAGCTAATGATGCTGCCCCGATCACACCGGCATCATTCCCAAGTTCTGCCAATTTGATTTCGGTACTTTCCGTTACCTGTGGGAAGGTAAACTGAGCAAAGTAGGCAGCAACCCGTTCACGTAAAAATTCACCGGCTGCTGATACGCCTCCACCTAAAACGATACTCGATGGATTTAATGTGTTTCCTAAGTTTCCGCATGCCAACCCAAGGTAGAAGCACACTTTATCAACGACCATCAAGCCAAATGGATCGTTTGCTTGAGCCGCTTCAAAAATATCTTTACTTGAAACATCTTCCCCATTGTCCAGCTGCTGTTTCAATGCCGAATCGCCAGCATATTCTTCTGCCAACTGTCGAGCAACTCGCACAACACCCGTCGCACTAGAAACCGTTTCTAAACAACCACGTTTGCCGCAAGTACATTCAAACCCTTCAGGATCAACAGTGATATGACCGATTTCTCCAGCACAACCAGCAACCCCATGAAGCAATTGCCCTTCCATGATGATACCGCCGCCAACACCTGTACCTAATGTGATAAAGATGACATCAGGATTGTTATCCCCTGCCCCTTTCCAGCGCTCACCTAAAGCTGCTACATTGGCATCGTTATCGATGGCAAAGGGGATTTTTGTGCCTTTTTCAATCAGTTCTTTGACTGGCTGAAGTGTTTTCCAGTTCAGATTGTAGGCACCGATAACGGTTCCTTTGTCACGATCGACACTTCCTGGTGTCCCCATACCAATACCGATAAATGCTTCTGGCTGTAAGCCATATAATTCTAGGCGATGATTGATCGATGCCACGATTTCTGGCACAATATGTGAGCCTTCATCAAGAATATTGGTGTCAATACTCCATTTTTGCTGAATCTCGCCTTCGCTCGTTAAAATAGCGAATTTCACCGTTGTTCCGCCTAAATCAATTCCGATGATTTTTTTGTCCATCACTTGTTTTCCTCCCGGCTTTCTTCAATTCGATGCTCCCGCGTAAGAATTCGCCGGGCAGTCAGATATACATCCCGATCTATCAAGCGACTGTCATAAAAGTTTTTCAGCTCGATTTGCATCAGTTCTATATCGTAGATCCGCTTGCCGACATATACGTAAACACCAAATTGTTTCAGTAATTGTTGTACGTCATATAACGTTTCCATTTAACCACTTCCTGCTTATTATACAAGTAATTAATATTTTTTAAAACCATATATCACAAAAATAGCCAATAAGAAAACAAAGAGTACGCCAGAGAGGATTCTGGTGTGGATCGAATATTTTCCATAGTTCTTTGGCAATGCCAAAAGATTCCCTAACAATAACCCACCGAGGATCCCCCCAATGTGTCCCCACATATCGATCGTTTGATCAAACACCCCAAAAACCAGGTTCAATCCAACGAATAGGGCAAATTGCCGTACCATTGCTTGGATGCGGTAATCATTTCTAAAATGCCAACCTAAAATCAAAAATGCCCCGAAAAGTCCGAATAAAGAAGTACTAGCGCCTGCTGATTGAACCCCTATTTGGTTGAAGGCAAAACTCATGGTATTGCCCATGATGCCGCTTAGCAAATACAAGGCAAAAAAACGGCTATGACCATAGATGGCTTCTACTTGCTGCCCCATATAATACAGAATCACAGAATTGATCGCAAAATGAGCCAAACCGAAATGTAGAAAGATCGGGGTAACGAAACGCCAATATTCATTTAAATAAACGACAAACGGACCAAACATCACCCCGCCTGATTGAATAGAGGGACTAAAATAACCTAAGATAAACACAATTGTTTGGATAGCTAAAAACAGATACGTGAAGACCGGCTGATTCAGCCATCTTTTCATTTGAGAATTCATTGACGTGCTCCTTTACGTGCGAATAAGAGAATCCGTATAGATTTTATCGATTGGGATGTCGAATACATCTGGTGTCCATTGATCGTTGAATTGCTCTCCGAAGACCAAAGAAACGGTCTTGCCATCGAAAGCTGACAAGAAACGATCATAATAGCCACCGCCAAAGCCGATGCGATAGCCGTTTTTAGAAAACGCCAAACCGGGAACAATCAGCAAATCCAAGTGATGGGCTTCTTGCTCACTGATCGGCTCTTCAACTCCAAATGCCGACGCTTCATAACGTGTTGTCGGCTCCACATGATAAAACTGCAATTTTTTCTGTTGTGCTTTCGGCACTGCGATTCGTTTGTTTTGTTCAAATCCTTTAGCAAAAATAGCCGCTGTATCAAATTCAAATGGCAACGAACGGATCACACCTACTGACTCAGCTGTTTGCCAAATCTGAGAAGAAAACAGCAACTGCAAAATCAGCGTTTCTTTCTGCTGCTTTTGTTTGATTGGCATTTGTTTTAATGTTTGGATCATGTGCTCTCTAATGACTGGTTTTTCCATTGGATCACTCCTCTCAGAAATAGTACCAAAAACTGTGTCCAAATAGCAAACTAGAATCGCAGTTTTCTTGACAAGATCATGACTAGTTGCTCATCCTTCTTTACGTCGGATCAGCAAAAAGACAAAGTATGGTGCCCCTACGATAGAAATGATGATACCAGCTGGGATCTCGCCGCTTGTCAATAGCAAACGACCGATCGTATCACTGACTAAGACTAGCAGACTGCCGATCATTCCCGCTAAGAAAAAGGCACTGCGAGATTCTCTGCCGATGAGTCCCTTAGCGATATGAGGCGCCAATAAGCCCACAAAGGCTAAATTACCAGTATAGCCAACCGTACTGGCAGCTAAACCAACCGCGATCACTAAAAACCACGTCCGCAAACGGGTCAAAGAAACCCCTAAGCTAATTGCCTGCTCCTCGCCAAAGCCAAGTAAGTTAAGCCTTGGTACGGTCCAGAAAGCTGCGGCAGACAATACGATGACCCAAGGAAGCAGACTGGTGATTTGCTGCCAAGAAGTTCCCCAAATCGAACCAGAAAGCCACGCTGTTACAAAGCGATAGCGGTCTTTTGATAATTCCACCGTAAAGAGTAAGGTAACCGCCGCCAGCCCTGCATTGACGGCGATTCCCGCCAGCAGTACTCGCTCCATCGATAACAATTGGCGGTGCTTATAGGCAATCAAATAGACCAGTACAGCAGCTAATAAACCACCGATGATCCCAACGACAGGCAAAAGCTGAGATCCTTGGGTATAAAAACCTAAGTAGATCATCACAAAGAGCCCTGCCCCATTGTTGATTCCTACGATACTTGCATCAGCCAACTCATTTCTCGTTACTCCTTGCAAGACAAACCCAGAAAAACCAAAGGCACCACCAGCGATCAGCGATAGACAAGCCCGTGGTAGTCGAAACTCAGTAAACGTCAGTACTTGACTCGAAGATGCCGTTCCTTGAAAGATTGCCCCTAATGCCTGAAAGGATAAAATTGTTTTTCCCACCATGACACTTCCTAGAAAAGCGACCATCAGCAGTAGGAAAAAAACAGAGAGTGTTTTTTTCATCAGCCTTCCCTCCGTATCTTGATCAATAGAAAAGGCACACCAATCAATGCCATCAGTATCCCAAAGGGTGTCTCAAAGGGCGGATTGATCAGGCGGCCAGCCAGATCAGCGGCCATCACCAGTGTTCCCCCTACAAGGATCGTCAAAGGCAAAATCAGTTGATAGTTTTTGCCCACCATTCCCCGCACGACATGAGGAACCATTAAGCCGACAAAACTGACCGGTCCAACAAGCGAAACCGCCATTCCCGCCAAAACTACGACTAACAGTAAGGCAGATGCCCGAATCAGATGCGGGTGCTTGCCTAATGAAATGACGGTGTCATCTCCTAGCGCTAACAGATTCAACGCTTTTCCTAGACGTAGCACAAAAACGATGGCAATCAGATAGATGGGGCCCACAAAACGCAGTTGCTGCCAAGTCACATTTGCGGCACCACCGATAAACCAAAAGGCTAGCTCTTGATTTAAATCAAATTGCAGTGACAGGGTCTGGCTGATGGCTGAGAAAAAAGAACTTAATGCCACACCAGCCAAAATCAAGCCTGTAGGTGACATACCCAATTTGGCATAGCGAGTCAGTAAAAAAAGCAGCGCAGTTGCCGCAAAGGCACCAAAAAAGGAAAATAGCGCCGCTTGACTCGGTTGCACACTAGGAAATAGGATAAATGCGATCGCTAATCCCATCGCAGCCCCACTGTTGACACCTAAAAGACCGCCATCTGCCAGAGCGTTTTTCGTAATTCCCTGCATGATAGCTCCCGTAACAGCAAAACAACTTCCTACTAGAAAAGCAGCCAACACACGGGGCAATCGAATATTGCGCAAGATTTGATGCAGCTGATTCTCATAATCAAAAGCAAAGATAGCATCCCAGATCGTTTCAAAGGAAAGGTCTGTAGCGCCTTGGGTGATCGCCAAAAAGAAACAGATAATAAAGCAGCCGCTAAAAAGCAGCAGCAACCAAGGAAACTTTTTCATGCTTGGGCTCCTAACTCATAGGTCAAGACCAATGGCTTTGTGCTATTAGGAAAGGTACCTAACATGGCATCGATCTCAAACAAACGCTGCAGCCACTCTTTGGTCAGCACTGTTTCTGGTGTACCAGAAACCAACAGTTCTCCACCTTTTAATGCATAAATATAATCAGAAAAACGTGAGGCATGATTCAGGTCATGAATCGACATAATGATCGTTTTTCCGTAGGTTTTATTGATTTGCTGTAATAAGAGCAAAATTTCTAATTGATGCGCTGGATCTAAAAAGGTCGTTGGTTCATCTAAAATCACGATATCCGTATCTTGCGCAAGTGCCATGGCAATCCAAACGCGCTGTTTTTGTCCCCCTGACAGCGTGCTGATCGTTTCATCTGCTAGTGCTGTCAAACCCGTTGCCTGCAAGGACCAGTCGATCGCCGCAAGATCTTGTTCCGATAAACTATTTAGTCCTTTTTGATAGGGAAAACGACCATAAGAAACAATTTCGCGAATCGTCAAGCCAATCGATGAATCGCTAACTTGTGAGAGCAGCGCAATCTTTTTCGCTACTTCTTTAGTTTTGATGTTTTGCAGGTTTTGTGCATCTAAGAGGACCTCACCAGACAATGGCTGTAAAATTCGGGCAAGTGCCTTTAAAAACGTCGATTTCCCACTGCCGTTCGGACCAATCAAGCCGATGATTTTCCCTTCTGGCATCTCAATTGTTAGATTTTGCACAATTTTTTGTTTTTGATAGCCGACACTCAAGTCAACTGTTCGTAATTTCGCCATATTCGTCCCCAAAATAAATGATTGATAATGCTTATCAATTATGAATGTAATCCTACTATTCGTCAATAGTTCTAAAAAAAGGAAATAAAAAAATAAGATTGACAAAGGAGCGTTTCTTCGTGATAATAGCTATCAGCAAATGAGAACTATTCTCAATTAAAATAATAAGTGCTCAACATGTAACAAAGGAGGAAGTGTTTCTATGAAACAATGGTCAAAAAGAAGTACTTGGCTTACCCTGCTAGCTGCCTGCTCCCTTACCCTACTGGGTGCTTGCAGCACGAATAATGACTCAACGGATAGCAGTGGATCAGCCACTACTTCTTCAGAAATAGCAACAACCTTTACCGATGCGATGGGAAATGAAGTCACTGTTCCCGAAAACCCACAACGGGTGATCGGTAGTTATTTGGAAGATTATTTGGTCGCTTTAGGGGTAACACCGGTTGCTCAATGGACCGTCGGTAATGACAGTGATCAAGCATACTTGCAAGACAAACTAGCGGAGGTTCCAAGGATCAACTACGATCTGCCCTTTGAAGATGTCTTGAGCTTTGAGCCAGACCTGCTGCTGATGGATAGCAATTCCATGGTGGAAGGCGACAAATATGATCAGTACAGTAAAATCGCGCCGACCTATGTGGTCACAAATGGCGAAGACGTGACCTGGCGGGAACGTCTGACAGATATCGCAAAGGTGTTACACAAAGAAGAGCAAGCTGCCCAAGTAGAAGCTGATTATGATGAATTAGTCGCTGCTACCAAGGAAACGTATGCTGATCAAATCCAAGGCAAGTCGATCGCTGTATTATGGGTGGTCAATAACTCTGTCTTCATGGTTTCAGAAACAAAATCAAGCGGTCAGCTGCTGTATCACGAACTCGGTTTTGAAGTTCCCTCACTGGTTTCGGAAATCAGTGAAAGTGCCACTGCTGACTGGTCTGCCGTTTCTCTGGAAAAATTAGCAGAATTGGATGCCGATTACTTGATTTTAGTGAATAGTGATAAAGGCGCTGATTTTTTCAGCGAACAAGTCTGGCAAAATCTTGATGCAGTCAAAAACAATCATTTATGGGAATTCGGTCCTGAATCAAGCTGGCTCTACAACGGTCCTATCGCCTATACCAAAATGATCGAAGATATCCAGAGCAAATTGGACTAATGCGTTTCAAGTAATTCGTCAAGTAAAACTACTTAACAAATTTCAGGAAAAAGCTAGCATTCCCGCACAAAACATGCTATTATATTTTAGTCTGAGAGATTTCTTAGAGGATTCTTGTATCGTTAGGGGGGAAAATCATGCGCGTAAACATCACATTAGAGTGCACTTCTTGTAAAGAACGCAACTACTTATCAAACAAAAACAAACGTAACAATCCTGATCGTTTGGAAAAGAAAAAATATTGCCCACGTGAAAGAAAAGTTACTTTACACCGCGAAACAAAATAATACTATTTAAGAAGTTCGCAAACGCTGATAACCAAGGCGTTTGCGAACTTCTTTTTTTGTAAAAACTAGCTTTGAGGTGATAGTTTTGAATGGAACTCCCTTTCTATTAGCCCTTGTTCTTTCAAACTTAGATAGTAATTGCATCGTCTCCTTGATTGCTCTTTGTTTTAGCTACTTCTTGACTTCTCTTCTTTGGACTTTTAGGCCATTTCTTTGTAAAGTCACAAAAATAAATTTTAATGTATAATGTATATAAAAAAGGAGAAACTAAATGTTTATCAAAGAAGAAAAAGAGTTTCGTTGCAACCATTGCAAAAAAGTGATCGACACAGGGGAAGTCGTTTGGACAAAATGGCCGTTTCCGCCGAAAGCTTCTGCTTACCAACTAAAACCCAGAAAAGAATTAGCACTGATAAACGCGCCGATCCTTTGCCTAAATTGCTCAGAAAAGCTTCTCCTGGAACACATCGAATAACTATTCTTTTCATCGTTTTATTGTCTCTCTTTGTCCATCATAAAAAAAGCAGGCAGTAGCCAAATTCACTTAGTGAATGCACTGCTGCTTTTTTGAATAAGCATCAGGAGAACGCATGAGCAGCAACAAAGATTTCAGGGGCGATTAAGCGGCAGCTTTATTTTCCGAAATTTTTTGCAGTATCTCTCCCGCGATTATGCGCGAGATGATTTTGGCAATAACCATAATATGAAGCCGCTCTCTCCCGTTGCCACCTTTTCTGTATACTTTGATCTCCGATCGACCCTTTCATGCTATACTGCCTATAGGAGGTGAACCCATGCTTGGCAATTTTGCGTATCTACCTAGTAACTATCGTCTGTTTTATGGCGCTTTTCTTTTTGCTCTTATTGGAAATATGCTTTTCATTTTCATCAAACACCCTGCTTGGACCTTTAGCCTACCGACGGTGATTGTCCTCTTCTTAATAAATGTCTTCTTTTGGACAAAATACACGAAGAAACTTATTCCTTGCGCAACAGATACACTGTTTTATGTTCTGCTCTTCCTCTTGGTATTTCACAATCACTAACATAATGCTTCTTTTGATACTGATTGTTTCTCTTTCCCCTATTTCGTCATAGCAAAGGAGTGTTGATGCGATGGAGATTTCCCATATCACGTTGATCGTACAGAATTTAGCAAAGACGACAACGATGCTGGAAACATTGTTTGATGCAGAGGAAGTTTATGATAGTCAAGATCAGGCCCATTCTTACTTCCCAGAAAAATTCTTTTTGATCGATGGCTTATGGCTTGCTGTTATGGAGGATGCCTCCCAGAAGCTGCCGAAAACGTATAACCATATTGCCTTTAAAATCGATCAAGCTCAAATCGATTCCTTGATTACGCGCATCCAAGGACTAGGATTGAAGATCGAAAAAGATCGTTCCCGCATCAAAGGCGAAGGTGCTTCTATTTATTTTTATGACGATGACAACCATTTGTTTGAACTACACACTGGTACGTTGGCTGAACGGTTGCACCATTACCGTCTGACAGAAACGAGGTGATCATCATTACTAGCAACTGCATTGACTGTTATGTAAAGAACGCCCACATGAAAGGAAGAAAACAATGAAACTAGATATGGTCGGTATTATCACAAAAAACATGGAACAGGCACTGGCTTTTTATCAAGTACTTGGCTTCACGCCATTAGGTCAGCACTCAGAAGATTATATGGAATTAGCAAACGACGGGGTTCGCATCTCCTTGAATAGCCGCAAGATGGTTGCTGGGATCTACGGACATGCACCAATGACTGTGGGTGATACGATTGAATTAGCCTTTTTATGTGATTCTCCTGAAGAAGTTGATGCCCTTCATGCAAAAGTCGTTGCTGCTGGGTATCAGTCTTTCAAAGAACCTTGGTCTGCCTTTTGGGGACAACGCTATGCCATTGTCAAAGACATAGACGGCAATCTCTTAAGTTTGTTTGCAACTCTACCTGCCGAAAATTGATTTAAGCTACGACAGTCGGTCCAATGGATCGGCTGTTTTTTTATCCGTTTTTCGGGTAAAAAGACAAAACCCCGTATGTATGTCCAATCGAATTCTGATAATCTGAAATGAATGTATTCCTTATAAACCAACGTTTCCCATCATTATAAAACAAAAATAACTTCTCTATAAAAAAACAAATCCCCCTCATCCGCTCCTGTTCGCTTGACAAAAAAGAACAAACGTTCGTATAATTTCGGTAAGGAGTGATAAAAATGGGTGGTTTTAATTATGCGCTCGAGCCAAAACGCGATATCTTATTTATTGATGTCAAAAGTTTTTATGCTTCTGTAGAATGCATCTCTCGTGGATTAGATCCTATCCAAGCGATGCTGGTCGTCATGTCACATTCTGACAATACTGGTAACGGCTTAGTCTTAGCAGCTTCCCCAAAGGCAAAATCGGTATTGGGAATTTCAAATGTGACTCGCAATGACAACCTGCCGACACATCCCGATTTGTACAAAGCATCGCCGCGTATGAGTTTTTATATCAAAGAAAACACCAAAGTCAATAATGTCTTTCGCAAATATGTTGGACAAGACGACTTGCTGCTCTATTCGATCGACGAAACGATGATGGATCTGACCCGTACATTGGATCTTTTCATTCCCGATAAAACGATCTCTCGCGAAGAAAAACGTTGGTTGATTGCCCAGCAAATTCAAAAAGACATTTACGAAACAACGAAATTGTATGTCACCATCGGCATTGGCGACAATCCATTGTTAGCAAAACTAGCTTTAGATAACGAATCCAAACACAATCGTTCCTTGATCGCTGAATGGACCTATGACGATGTACCGACAAAAGTTTGGCAGATCGCCCCTATGACAGAGTTTTGGGGGATCGGTCGGCGCACAGAAAAACGACTTCACTTGATGGGGATTGAAACGATCGAGCAATTGGCTCACGCCAGTCCTGATCTTTTACGCAGTCGCATGGGGATCATTGGCGAGCAGCTCTATCATCACGCCCATGGCATTGATCGCACGATTTTATCTGAACCGACACCACAAGTGATGGAAAAAAGCTACGGCAATAGCCAAGTCCTACATCGCAATTATTATTTACAAGAAGAAATCGAGATCGTCATCAAGGAAATGGCGGAACAAGTTGCCGCTCGGATTCGCCGTCATCATTGTCAGACCGCTTGTATCAATGTTTACATCGGCGTAGCCTTTAGTGAAACTGCCTCTGGTTTTTCCCGACAAATGAAGATCCCGCCAACTGACAATACCCGCAAACTTGTGGCTCATTGCCTGTTTCTCTTTCGAAAATTTTATACGGGGCAAGTCGTTCGCCACATTGGTATTACCTATTCAAAATTGGTTTATACAGAAAATGTCCAGCTGGATCTTTTTGAGCAAGCAGAAGCGCAGTTGCGCCAGCGTAAATTAGATTTGATCATCGATAAGATTCGTGAGAAATATGGCTTCACTTCGATCGTTCATGCCACAAGCCGAATGGAAGGCGCTCGCGCCATTGCTCGCAGCAAATTAGTCGGCGGACATGCCGGTGGTCTAGATGGGATCGCTAATATAGGACCCGTCCATCAGCAAAAGGAAAAAGAACCGTTTGCTGATGGTTCGAAAAATACTGGCACTTGATTCGTTTTTCTTTCCTTTTTGCTGACAAATCTTAAGATAACATTAACAAACGGTCCATTTTTTAAAGATTTATGTAATTTCGATTCGCCCACCTCCCCCTTTGTTCTTTTCTAAGGTACTTTAATAGCAAGGAGTGTGAGCAGATGAAAATTGACAAAATCGAATACAAACGAGTCATCAACGGTGCGGGACACCTTGAGTACGATTTGCTGCAATATTTAGAAAAGAATCGGGCGACTGCTGCACAAAACCTGAAACAGTCTGAGATCGATTACCTTTTAGAAAAAGATATTCAGCATCGTATCATCCAACATGCGCGTAAGAGTTTCTTTGGCGATACGATCGTTTTAAAAGATGAATATGCCGAAGATTATCTTTTATTAAAAAAGTATACGGATATGTTCCAAGAATCATTCTAAAAAAAACGCAGAACCAACTGGTTCTGCGTTTTTCTTATTCTTCGAAATGTTCTTTATAAACATCATCGACTGTCTGGTTCGGGTCGATCACGATATAAAGGCTCTTCGTTTTCTCACTGATTTTTGTTGATTGGTATACGTTATCCAATCCTTCCGTATCTTTGTCCTTATATGGGAAATACACAAGATCCGGTGTACCGTTACGGTAAAGAATTTCCATCCGTTCGATATCTTCATATTTCAACGCACGGGCAAACATCCCTAATTCAAGCCCACCTAAGTTGATGTCATGCGTTGCCACATGATCGCCTTCTTGGAAGATTTCAATTTTGAACCCAGCACATGGATGAATCTCAACAAATTCGCTTCCGTGGATGCGGCCAAAACTGGTCGTGATTTGTTTGATCCACAAGTCACCGATGTAACGGCGCTCAATCGTCCATGTTTCTCCATTACGGAAATAAAATTTTAAAGCTTTCATTTCTCTAGCCATGACAAAACGCTCCTTTTTATTAGTAATACACTTTAATTCTAACACATAGTCGCCATCGGGACACAAATTAACTTTGTTTTTCGTTGACTTTTTTCATGAACCGAGAGATTTCCACTGCTGCTCGTTGATGCGTCCCATTGGCAATGATCTGTTGTTTCGCGTCTATTACCTGATAATGAAATTGGAACCCCTGTTCTTTTTCCCACTGCACAAGAACTGTGATTGTCGCTCCAACTGGTGAAGGCTTCAAATGATTGATCGAAAACTTTGTACCGACGGTAGTAAACCCTTTATCTAAAGTAGGCTCAAGGGCTTCCCAACAGGTGTTTTCCACCATTGCTACCAATCGTGGGGTTGCTAAAACGTCTAATCCCCCAGAACCCAAAACAGCCGCAGTGTCTTGCTGTCCCACGATAAATTCTTTTTTGCTTTCCATTTTTCAGTTATCCCTCCTTTGCTAAATACGCTTGGACAAACGCTAATAGTGCTTCTTTTTCATTAGGGATTTTTCGTGTGATGACTGCAGCTTCGGCAGCGGTCAAGACTTCTTTGAGCCACGGACCAGAAGAACGATCGATCGTTTGTAGTAAATCACGTCCATTGATCGCCAACTCCTTCAGTGAATGGATCGGCAGCTGCTGATAGCGCTGACTGATTTTTGCTGGATCGTTGGGCTGATTGTCATAACGCAATAATCCTTCGGCTAAACAGGTTGCTTCTAGACCGAACTGATACAACACTAGGTCATTCCATTCGCCGTTTCGACGCGCGAGCAGTGCTTGATAAGCCGTGTGTACTTGGCGGATGCAGTCATTAGAACATTTCCAAGCTTTTAAAAAGCTGCGGACTGCCTCTGGCGCTAAACCCATTTGGTCAATGAGCAAAACCCAGGCCGCCGTTTCGTTTTCTAATGGGATCGCTGGCAGGTCTGCCATCCGCAGTAACGCCTCACCGTATCCCCGCAAGCCTGGGCAATAGATATAGCATTCGGTTTCTACTAGCGCCCGTAGTGCTTGGTTCCGATGATTGCCTAACAGCAATTTCACGAATTCAATCATGATCCGTTCAACAGAGATTTTTCCCAACAAGGCATGATTCGCATGGATAGCAGCCAATGTTTCTGTTTCTAAAACAAAGCCCAATTGACTGACAAAACGCAGCCCCCGCATCATTCGTAGGGCGTCCTCATGGAAACGTTCCTGGGGGTGACCCACTGCTCGTAAAATCTGATTATCGATATCTGCCAGACCATCGAAAAGATCAATGATGACACCATCTTCTTGAAGTGCCAACGCATTGATGGTAAAGTCCCGCCGTTTTAGATCTTCTTTCAGGGAACGGACAAAATCCACTTTGTCGGGTCTGCGGTAATCTTGATAGGCTGCTTCCGTTCGAAACGTAGTGATCTCATACTGCGCCTGCTCCCACAAAACCAACACCGTCCCATGCTCGATGCCAATGTCAATGGTTCGAGGAAAAAGCGCCTTGATTTCGGCTGGAAATGCACTGGTAGCAATATCGACATCATGGATCGGCTGGCCTAAGATCGTGTCTCGCACGCTGCCGCCGACAAAGTATGCTTCATAGCCTGCGGCTTCGATTTTTTTTAAAAGCGGTGCAGCTTCTGCAAATTCTTTTGGTAGTTTAGTCAGTTTCATTTACTTTCCCATCTTTTCTTTCAAAACGATACGCATCCCGCTGATTGAATTTTGCCATATTTTCCCCAAACACTTCAGTCAGGTCGATGTCTAGTGAATTGGCCATGATCATCGTCACAAAGAGTACATCACCGAGTTCTTCTGCCACTGTTTTTTCAACTTCATCGCTTTTTTTATTTTTTTCCCCGTAATAGTGATTCACTTCTCGCGCCAATTCGCCGACTTCTTCGGTCAAACGAGCCATTTGGGCGAGGGGGCTGAAATAGCCAGTTTTGAATTGCTGAATATACGCATCGACTTCTTCTTGCATCGATGCCAAAGAACGTTTTTCTGTCATTTTCTCCACCCTTTCTCGTTTATCTTACCAAAAGAATGGCTGCCTGCCTAGATAGAGCCCCCTTCAGGATTTGTTGTGCATTCAATGATTTCGTGCTACATTGATACTTGTGGAAGTTGAATAACGGAGGAAACAGGATGCGGGCATTTTTTTCATGGCGAACGATTCGCGATATTGTTTTGATTATTTTTGGTACAAGTATCTATGGCTTCGGTCTAGTCTATCTAAATATCCCAAATGACTTAGCAGAAGGCGGTGTGACGGGGATCACCTTGATCCTGCGAGCCTTATGGGGAATCAATCCTGCCATCAGTACACTGATCTTAAATATTCCGATCATTTTGATCGGTGGCAAAATTCTTGGTCGACGCTCATTAGTGTATACGATATTAGGAACTTTTGGTTTGTCTTTTTGGTTGGCATTTTGGCAGAGTGTTCCCCTGTTGATCGATCTGCAGCACGATCTGCTGATCGTTGCGCTCTTGGCTGGTTTGATTGCAGGGATCGGTAGTGGGATCGTCTACAAGGTCGGGGGAACGACTGGCGGAGTCGATGTATTGGCACGTATTTTAGAGAAAAACTTTGGGGTGACGATCGGTCGTTCGCTTTTGATCTTTGATGTGTTCGTCCTGTTGCTTTCTTTGACTTATATAGATTTGAACCGCATGATGTATACCTTGATTTTTTCTTATGTCTTCACGCGCGTGATCGATTCGATCCTAGATGGCGGCTATTCAGCCAAAGGGATCTTAGTGATCAGCAATCACAGCGAAGAGATGGCTCCTGTTTTAATGGATGAATTAGAACGAGGCGTCACGTTTTTACAGGGCGAAGGGGCTTACTCAAGAGTGGCGAAACAAATCATTTATATGGTGGTCAGCGGGCGGGAGATTTCTGAAGTCAAGCGCATCGTTCATGACTTTGATCCGCAAGCGTTTGTTTCTGTCATCAATGTCCATGAAGTCGAAGGTGAAGGCTTTACCTACTTAAGACCTAAGTCGCGGTTCTTACAGCGCAAAACCGCTGTTTCTAAAACAAAATAAAGACTGAAAAAAGCAGCCCCGGTTAAAGGGCTGCTTTTTGCTTGTTACCGGCTTTCTTCTTTTTGCTGGAGCAAGTGTCGATTTACTTCATCCGAAAGTTCTAAGAAGGCATCACGATCCCCATTTTCCAAGGCTAGATCGATTTGCCGATACAAGGTATCGATTTTGGTTTTTGTTTCTTCTTTTTCAAGATACTGGGTAACATGTTGGGTCATTTCTTGATCCAAGTGGTCGTTCCAACGTTCATAAGGATTGTCTTCTAAAACTGCTAAATAAAAGGATTGCGACCAAGAATCTGGGAAGAGACATTCAAGATACAAGGGTTGTTTCCAATTCATGCGAATCTCATGAAAAATCTGATCAATGTCATAAAAGGTCTGCCCTTCGATGCTCAAGACAAACGGTTCGCCCCCAATTTCTGTACTGCGGACACTCAAGCCCCGTTTGGCTGCGGCTGCCCCTTCTACAAAATGAACATTGGTCAAGATCGCTTCATGGTTCGCCAGATAGTTTAACACCCAAGAGACTTCTCGGCGGCTGAAGGAAACGGTCGAAACTAACCAATTAAGAAACTTTTTCTTTTCTTGTACATTGATGTTCATTTCTCTCACCTATCTTTCTAATAAGTCCTCCACGATCGACTGTACTTCTAAATCACCTGGCTCATGCGCCAAATAATGTTGCAGCAAATGAAGTGCTTCAGGTAAACGCCCTTCTTCACGTAAGAAAATGCCATATTCTTTCATAAATGCTGGCTCATGGTGCAAATCAGCATTGGCTTCTTCGTAATAGTTTGCTGCTTTGTCAAAATCTTCCAGCGCATTATACGCTTGCGCCAAATTCCAAAGGGCATGCGGCTGCTCATTGTCTTCCATTCGTTCGATGGTCAAGATCGCTTCTTGCCAACGCTCTTCATTCAAGTATAAATTACTTAAGGTCAGTAACGTATCATCTTCTTTGTCACCAGTCTCCAATGCTTTTAGTAAAAATGATTCTGCTGCTTCACTGTCATGAAGTCGGTAAGCATTCTCGGCAGCAAAATGATAGAAATCCACTTGATATGGATCTTCATGAATCCCTTCTTCGATCACACGCTGCGCTTCTTCCAGCTGCTCTTCTTCTTGCAATGCTTCTGCAAGATAAAGATACAAGGCACGGTATTGCGGATTCATGACCCGCAACTGCTGCAAGTAGCGAATCGCTTGTTCATTTTCTTTTAGCTGCAAATAGACTAAAGCTGTTTGAAAAAGACGCTCATCGGTCTGTTCGTCTTCTAGGCTTGCTTCAAAATATTCCAATGCCTCTTCAAACTTGCCCGCCATACTCAATGATGTACCAGTCCGTTCAACGATCGAGATCCCCGAAATATCCGTGATTTCTTCTTCCAGCAAACCTTGATAAAGGTCAACGGCTTCTTGATAGCGATCAGTCGAAAAGGCTAACTCAGCTAAGGCAAACCGTATCAAAGGTTCATCTGGCACAATGCTTTGCGCTTCTTTTAGTTTGGCTTCACTAACTTCAGGGATACCGATCAATTGGTAAAGATCCGCACTCAATAGCAAGGCTTGCAAATACGCTTCACTGGTCGGTGGTATTTGATCAATATAGGCAAAAGCCGTTTCGATCTGGTCTTCTTCCATCGCAATTTCTGCTAAAGGAAGCAGCAAAGCTTCATTATCAGGATGTCGTTGCTGCAAGGTTTCAAATAACGTTTTCGCCTCTTCCAAAAAGCCGATCTGCAATAGTTCATCACCTAAAGCGCCTAATGTCTCATCATCATCTTTTTGCAGAGCTTCGGTAAAATTTAATTGTGCTTCAGCCAGTTCTTCCGCGGCTAATGCTTTTAACATTTTTTCACTATATGTTTCCATTTAAACCCCTCGAATCTCATTGATTAATCGCTGATAAGTCTCCATCGTCTGGACGAGATCTTTTTCCTCGATTTTCGTTCTGCCCCCTATTGTACCAACTTTTGCCAAAAATAACAGTTTTTTTTCTTTTTGCTGCAATTCTAGTACATGACTGAAATATTCGCTTAATGAAAAAGACTCGGGCAATTCGATGGGAAAGCCTAATCGGGCAAGCCATTGGCAGAACACGGGCAGATCGACAGTCAATTGCTGCTGCTGGACGGTCCACATAAAATGAAACAAAAAGCCAAAGAATAATTTCATCGCATCAGACAGCAAGTGCCCATTTTCCGTTCGATAAGCAGCATCAGCAAAGAGTTGGCCAAACTCCTCCAATTCGCTGCCTGATTGCTGGTATAGTTGGATCAACCGATCGGTATACGCAGCCAACGAATGTCTCATCAACGCCTGATGACTGGGATAGGTTCGATAAAGCTCTTTTAAAAACTCACTATCGGCAAGCACGCCACAACGAATCAGTGTCAAAAAATCGACCAATTTCCCATCGATCTGTTTTTCTGCGATCGTCTGATCGTAAATAACAAATTCGGGTGTATTAGGATTTTCCAGCATCGGGATATCTGGCTTTTTCACAACGATCGCTGTTTCTTTCACACTTTTAGCTAAGGCCCGCAAGGAAACGGGAATCAGCCAAAGCTGTGTCGTCAGAACCGACGTCGCGTGGATAAAACTGCTCAATGCCAACACGCCTTCATTGCCAAAACCGACGATCAGCTGCGGCTCCTGTTTTGAAAAGCGGCCGAAGAAATCCATTGCAGCTTTAAATTCACTAAAGTTGTTGCAATACATTTGATTGGTACAAATATACCAATTGACCTCTCGTGGCAAAAACAGGCGGGTCAATTTTTCTGAAAAGCGGTCATAATAGCGCTGATTCGTCAAAATGATCACCTGCTGCGGCTCGATCGACTGTTCTCTCATGACCGATGCTAGTGTTTCACCATAAGAAATTTGGGTTTCTTGTTCATTTCGGAAAAAAACAGCTTCCATCGGCTCACTCCTTTGCTACTACTTCCTATTATAACAAGAAGCCGCTTAAACACCTACTAAATCGCTAATGATTAGGAAGTATTTTCCTGTGATTGGTTCAATGATCCGATAAAAAGCAAAAAACATGATTTCCTCTTCTTCCAAAGGAAAATCATGTTTTTTCTTAAACCAAAAGTGAGTAGAGTGATTGATTTTGCTGAAGGTTGATATAGTTTTGGTCAAACTGTTCAATTCGTGACAGTAATGCGGGGAGATCTTTTTTGTGTTTCAACAAGATTCCCAGCATTACTGGTCCTGTTCCACGATTGATTTTTTTTGTATATTCAAACCTAGTGATATCATCATCGGGACCTAATACATGGCTAACAAATTCCTTCAACGCACCGGGACGTTGTGGGAAATTGACGATAAAATAATGTTTCAATCCTTGATATATCAGTGATTTCTCTTCGATCTCTGCCATACGGGAACTATCATTGTTACCGCCACTCACAATACAGACGACTGTTTTGCCTTTGATTTGCTCTTTGATCAGATCCAAAGCTGCCACACTCAAGGCACCAGCTGGTTCAGCGACGATCGCTTGCTTGCTGTACAATTCCAGAATCGTTTGACAGATTGCGCCTTCTTCCACAGCTACCAATTGATCCACGTAGCGTTTGGCATGGGCATAGGTTTGAGCTCCGACTTGTTTGACCGCTGCACCATCCACAAAGGTTTCAATATGCTCCAGTGCCACTGGTCCTTGATGATCAAAGGCGGCTTGCATCGAGGCTGCCCCTACAGGTTCTGCTCCAACAATTTTTATCTTCGGTTGCTTTTCTTTCAAATAGGCTGCGGTTCCGCTGATCAAGCCGCCCCCGCCAATCGCTGCCACGACCAGATCGATCGTTACTTGTTTTTTTTCAGCATCCGCCAGCATCTCCACAGCAACGGTTCCTTGTCCTGCGATAATATTAGGATCGTCAAAGGGAGCAATGAAAGCCATTTGCTGTTCTTTTGCAAAGTGTTTAGCCGCTTGGGCTGCCGCATCAAACGTATCTCCCACCAATTCGATTTTGACATAATCTCCACCGAAAAAGAGGACTTGCGCGATTTTTTGCTGTGGCGTCGTTGTCGGCATGAAAATAACCGCTCGGATCTGCTGTTCTTGACAGGTATAAGCAACACCTTGCGCATGGTTCCCGGCACTGGCACAGACGACGCCACGACGAGTCAGTTCAGGATCTGCCTGGGTGATCGCATAGTAGGCACCGCGTAATTTGAAGGAGCGGACTTTTTGCAAGTCCTCTCGCTTCAACAAGACCGTCGCTTGATACTTCTCAGATAAAAAGCGATCATACTGCAGCGGCGTATGACTAACTGCTCCCCGCAGTCGCTCGTAGGCTTGTTCGATTGCAGAAACTGTCACCAACAAACGCGTCCCTCCTAATCTTTCGCAACAAACGGCATCATTTTCCGTAACTCGCTGCCGACTTTTTCAATTTGATGATTGCCGTTTTCCTCACGCATTTTATGGAATTCAGGGAAGCCGTTTTGATTGTCTTCAATGAATCCTTTCGCAAATTGGCCGTTTTGGATGTCTGTCAATACGGCTTTCATGTTTTCTTTGGCTTGTGCAGTGATCACCCGAGCACCAGAAACGTAGTCACCATACTCAGCCGTATTCGAGATCGAATGGCGCATTTTTTTGAAGCCTCCTTCATAAATCAAGTCAACGATCAGTTTCAATTCATGACAAACTTCAAAATAAGCCAATTCCGGTTGGTACCCCGCTTCTACCAATGTTTCAAAGCCCGCTTCGATCATACTGGTCAAACCGCCACAAAGTACGGCTTGCTCACCGAAAAGATCGGTTTCGGTCTCTTCTTTAAAGGTCGTTTCCAAAACGCCGACCCGTGTGGCACCAATGCCTTTTGCATAGGATAAAGCCGTTGCTTGTGCGTTGCCAGTCGCATCTTGATAAACTGCAAACAAGGCTGGTACCGCAAACCCTTCGGTAAAGGTTCGACGCACCAAATGACCTGGTCCTTTTGGCGCAACTAGAAAAACATCCACCTCTTTTGGTGGCGCGATCACATCAAAATGAATATTGAAACCATGAGCAAATGCCAATGCATTGCCCGCTGAAAGATTCGGTTCGATCTCATTTTTATACAACGATCCTTGGATCTCATCGGGTGCCAAGATCATGACTACATCCGCTTTTTGAACGGCTTCAGCTACTGGGAAAACATCAAATCTATCGTTTCTTGCGGCTTCCGCTGATTTTCCTTCACGAATGCCGATAAAGACTTCATGACCTGTGTCCCGTAAATTTTGCGCATGAGCGTGCCCTTGAGAGCCGTAACCGACGATTGCAATCTTCTTGTCTCCTAAATTATCTGTAACTTCCTCGTTGTAATATACTTTTACCATACTTGTTTCCTCCGAATTCTTTCTTTATTTTAAGCAATTCAAAATTGCACTTACCCTCTTGTAAAGCCAGTGACACCCGTCCGTGCCAATTGTTTGATGCCGTATGGACGTAAAACCTCGATGCACGCTTCTACCTTTTTCGTATCGCCAGCAACTTGCACAACGATTGTTTTTAGTGCCACATCGACAATGTGTGCTCGAAATGGATCGATCACTGCTTGGATCTCCGAACGGCTTGTGGTTGGCGCATTGACTTTGATCAGCACCAGCTCCCGTTCGATATGAGGAACTTCTGTAATATCAGAAACCTTCAAGACATCGATCTGCTTGTTCAGATGCTTAGTCACTTGTTCTGTTTCTGCCAAATCGTTCACGTTGACAATGATCGTCATACGTGAAAACTCTGGTCGTTCTGTCGTACCGACAGAGATACTCTCGATATTGACTTGACGACGGTTCAAGACACTCGTGATACGGCTCAAAACACCTGCTTCATTATGGACGATTGCTGCTAATACCCGTTTCATCCCCTTAGACCCCCATCATTTCATGATTGGCTTTCCCCGGTGGGATCATCGGCAGCACATGCTCAGATGGCGAGACCATTACTTCGATAAGCTGCGGCCCTGCTTGAGAAAAAGCTGCTGCCAATTGATCAACCAGTTGCTCTGGGGCATCGATCCGACAGCCTTCAATGCCATAAGCCTGTGCCAGTTTGACAAAATCAGGCTGCTGCGCAAAAACGGAGGCAGAGCGCCGCTTGCCATGGAATGTTTCTTGCCATTGGCGAACCATTCCTAAAGAGCAGTTGTTCAATAACACAAATTTGACATTCAAGCCATACTCATTCAAAATCGCAAATTCTTGGTTCGTCATTTGAAATCCACCATCACCAACGAACACCACGACCATTTTTTCTGGATGAGCAAATTGAACGCCGATTCCTGCAGGGATGCCATAGCCCATCGTCCCTAGTCCGCCACTGGTGATCAATTGTTTAGGAAAGCGAAAAGGATAATACTGCGCGACCCACATTTGATGCTGACCAACATCGGTGATGACGTAAGCCTCTCCTTTGGTCAAACGCCCTACTTCTTCGATGACTTTTTGTGGTTTGATCTCTTGTGTCTGAGTGCGATCATAGCGATAAGGTTTTTCCTTTTTCCGTTTTTGGCATAGATCCAACCAAGTCGTCCAGGTTCCTCTTGTTGGTGGGTACCGCAGCATTTGCTGCAAAGCAGCCTTGGCATCGCCGACGATTGGGATCTTTGTTTCTACGATCTTGCCGATCTCCACTGGGTCAATATCGATATGAGCAACGATGGCCTGCTTACCGAACTGACTGCCGGCCGTTGCTAAGCGATCATCGAAGCGAGAGCCGATATTGATAATCAAATCGGCTTCTGATAAAGCCATGTTCGCCGCATAGGTGCCATGCATACCGCCCATGCCTAAGAAAAATTGATGATCACTTGGCAGTAAGCCTAAGCCAAGCAACGTTGTCACTGCCGGCAACTTGTACTTGGCAATAAATGCATTTAGTTCAGCCGCAGCTTCGGCAGCGATCACGCCTGCACCCGCCAATACCACTGGTCGCTGAGCTTTTTCCAAGACTTGCATCAGTTTTTCGATTTGCAGACGGGATGGCTCTGCCGTCGGCTGATAACTTTTCCTTGTGATCGGCAATGAGCAGGTTTCAGCGGTTTCTTGTAAGGTAATATCTTTCGGAAGGTCGATGACAACCGGTCCTTTTCGCCCTGTGGAAGCGATATGAAAGGCTTCAGCGATCACTTTTGGCAGCTCATCGACACAGCGGACTTGGTAGTTGTGCTTCGTGATCGGCAACGTGATACCCAGAATATCCGCCTCTTGGAAGGCATCTTTGCCAATTCCTGGTACCGCCACTTGCCCTGTGATAACTACCAATGGTACGGAATCACTCATAGCATCGGCAATGCCCGTGACGACATTTGTAGCACCTGGTCCGCTAGTCACTAAAACGACCCCAGCATTGCCAGTAGCTTTGGCATAGCCTTCAGCGGCGTGGATCGCGCCTTGCTCGTGACGCGTCAAAATATTCGGAATCGCTGCATCATATAATTGATCATATAACGGCAGGACGGCGCCGCCCGGATAGCCAAAGATCATTTCGACGCCTTGCTCTTGTAAGCTGTCCACTAATACTTGTGCGCCAGTCCTTAGATGCGATGCTTGATACTCGATATTTTCCATTGCTACTCCTCCTCATCAGGTACTCGCATAATCCCGCCCGTATTGGCAGAAGTCACTAAAGCGGTATAACGTGCAAGCCATCCTTTTTTCACTTTTGAACTAAACTTCGGTCGTTCTTGCGCACGCTGGGCAAGCTCTTCATCGGATACTTGCAGATTCAGCGTTCGATTTGGTAAATCGATAATGATTTCATCGCCATCGTTGACAAGGCCTAATGGACCCCCTGCAGCGGCTTCTGGCGAAATATGGCCAACGGCGATTCCTCGGGTCGCTCCTGAAAAGCGACCATCGGTGATCAAGGCGACATCTTTGCCTAACCCACGTCCAACGATGCTTGAGGTAGGCGCCAGCATTTCTGGCATACCTGGTCCTCCTTTTGGTCCCTCATAGCGGATCACTACAACATGTCCTTTTTGTACGGTATGATTGTCGATGGCAGCAACTGCTTCATCATGTGAATCAAAACAGATCGCTTTGCCTTTGAACACTTGGACACTTGGATCGACCCCACCGACCTTGATAACACTGCCTTCTGGGGCGATATTACCGTACAAGATCGATAGACCACCCACAGGACTATACGGGTTTTCTTTGGGATGAATAACTTCTTCGTTGTGGATCTTCGCTTCAGCGACATTTTCTCGTAACGTCTTGCCTGTGACAGTCGGTCGATCAGGATGAATCGCTCCCTCGATATCACAAAGCTCCCTTATGATTGCCGAAACGCCGCCAGCTTCATGAACATCGTGCATCGAATAGGCTGATGATGGCGCGATTTTTGAGAGATAAGGCACTCTTTTAGCGATTTCATTGACCCGTCTTAAGTCATAGTCGATCTCAGCTTCATTGGCGATCGCTAAGGTATGCAGCACTGTGTTGGTGGAACCCCCCATCGCCATGTCTAAAGCGAAGGCATCATCAATAGCTTCTTTGGTCACGATGTCTCGAGGTTTCACTTGTTTTTCAACAAGATCCATCAACTTAAAGGCGGCTTGTCTAACTAGTTCTCGTCGTTCTTCAGACACGGCGAGGATCGTACCATTGCCTGGCATTGCCAATCCTAAGATCTCTAGGAGACAGTTCATTGAATTGGCAGTAAACATCCCTGCACAGGAACCACAAGTCGGACAGGCATTTTGCTCCATAAATTCAAAGTCTTCTTTCGTCATGTTGCCAGTCTTGTAAGTCCCCACGGCTTCAAACATGGAAGACAAGGTTATCTGGTGGCCCCGTGGATCAATACCGGCTTTCATTGGACCGCCAGAACAAAAGATCCCCGGTACGTTCGTCCGCATCGCTGCTAAAATCATGCCAGGAGTGATCTTGTCGCAATTCGGGATATAAAATACGCCGTCAAACCAGTGAGCATTGATCACGGTTTCTGCGGAATCAGCGATCAATTCTCGGCTGGGTAGCGAATAACGCATGCCAATATGGCCCATCGCAATGCCATCATCCACACCGATCGTATTGAACTCAAAAGGGATGCCGCCAGCTTCACGAATCGCTTCCTTAGCGATATCTGCTAACTCCCGTAAATGCACATGTCCAGGCACAATATCGATATAGGAATTACATATCGCAATAAATGGCTTGTTCATGTCATGGATATTTTTTACTTGTCCTGTGGCATAGAGCAGACTCCTAGCTGGCGCTGCATCGATCCCTTTTTTAATCTGATCACTTCTCACACTCATCATCTCCTGCATTTTGGAATAAAAAAAAGCATCCCGGTTATAAAAAACTGGGATGCTTTGCCAGAATCCCATTTTACTTACGCAAATAGGACTCAAACAAACGGATAATTTTTGCTTCCGTGTTCTAAGTCCTGGTATCAATAATAATGACTAATAAATATTGATTAAAATTGCGCATAGAAAATGGCTCCTTCATTAGAAATAGTAACGTTCTTGTAATTGTTTACCAATATACCCTTTGCAAAAACACTTGTCAACGAATTTTCTGAATTTTTTTTCAATAATGACAATTCCAAGGAACCCTTTCTCACATTAGATGTCATTTAATCGCTTGCTTCTTTTGATAAAAATGACTTTTAAAACACCTTTATTCTTGCTTGAGAATTAAAGTGTGCCCGCAACCCTTGTTTTTTTTTAGACCAAAAGAAAAACAAAAAATATTTTTGAATTTTCTGACAATAATAACCGTTTCTTTTCCCATTCGATCCGCCTGCATGGTGGCAGTCCCTAGTTAGACAAAAGAAAAAACCCTTGATTACTCAAGGGTTTCTACAAGACTCAATTATTTCACTGCGTCTTTAAGAGCTTTACCTGGTTTGAATGCAGGTACTTTGCTAGCAGGGATCTTGATTTCTTCACCAGTTTGTGGGTTGCGTCCTTTGCGTTCTGCACGAGAACGAACTTCAAAGTTACCAAAGCCGATCAATTGAACTTTTTCACCGTTAGCTAAAGCGTCTTGAATTGTTGAGAATACAGCGTCTACTGCTGCAGTTGCGTCTTTCTTAGTTAAGTCAGTAGCTGCTGCAACTTTTTCGATTAATTCTGCTTTATTTGCCATGGATGGTTTCACCTCCTGATATTTTTTTTGATGTCATGCATCAACAAAAATCTTGAGTGGTCCAAGGTTTTTGTCAAATATTGATTACCATCAATATTCTGATATAACGTTATCATAAGAACCTTGTAATATCAAGGATTTTAACGTTTTTAGGGGGTTTTTTTTTGGTTTTTTCCCATTTTTCTAGAAAAGGACAGATTTCTTTGTAAAAAGAAACAAAGTATGATAAAATCTCTATTTTCTTCTGCGAGGAATGATCCGAATCGGCGTTCCTTCAAAAGTGAATGCCTTGCGGATTTGATTTTCTAAGAAACGTGCATAAGAGAAATGCATCAGTTCTTCTTCGTTGACAAAAATAACAAAAGTTGGCGGTTTGACAGCCACTTGCGTCGCATAAAAAATCTTCAAACGTTTGCCTTTGTCTGTTGGTGTTGGATTGATCGCCACCGCATCCATAATGACGTCATTCAACAACGCAGATGGAATACGCATGTTTTGATTCATGCTGACTTCTTCGATCAACTGCGGCAACTTATTCAAGCGCTGTTTCGTCACTGCGGAAACGAAAATGATTGGTGCATAATCCAAATATTGGAATTCATCTCTGATTTCTTCTTCAAAATCACGCATCGTATTCGTTTCTTTTTTCAATGTATCCCATTTATTGACAACGATAATGATTCCACGGCCTGCTTCATGGGCATAGCCAGCGATCCGTTTGTCTTGCTCGCGAATCCCTTCTTCGGCGTTCAAGACCATCAAGACGACGTCTGAACGTTCAATGGCCCGCATCGCCCGCATCACACTGTATTTTTCAGTAGATTCGTAGACCTTCCCTTTTTTACGCATGCCGGCGGTATCGATCATGGTAAATTCTTGACCGCTTTCGCTGGTAAAATGGGTATCGATCGCATCACGAGTCGTTCCTTCGATATCTGAAACGATCACTCGCTCTTCCCCTAGAATCGCATTGATCAAAGAGGATTTCCCGACGTTTGGTCGACCGATCAAACTAAACTTGATGATAGAATCGTCTTCTTCTTCCGCTTCATTGGTAAAGTGTTTGACTGCTTCATCAAGAACATCCCCGATCCCTAATCCATGACTTCCTGAGATTGGGTATGGATCGCCTAGACCCAAACCATAAAATTCATAGATGTCGGTACGCATCTCGGGATTATCAACTTTGTTGACCGCTAAAATCACGGGTTTGTTGCTTTTGTATAACAAACGAGCCACAAGCTCATCAGCATCTGTTACTCCTTCACGAGCACTCGTAATAAAAACAATGACATCTGCTTCATCGATGGCGATTTCTGCTTGATGCTTGATTTGATCCATAAACGGCTCATCACTTAAATCGATCCCACCTGTATCGATTACGCTAAACTCACGGCCTAGCCATTCACCAGTGGCATAAATACGATCTCTGGTCACTCCTGGAGTATCCTCAACGATCGAAATTCGTTCTCCAGCTATCCGGTTGAAAATGGTCGATTTCCCCACATTCGGACGTCCAACGATCGCTATTGTTGGATTTGTCATTTTTTACCCTCCATTTAAAAAAGCAGTCCTTGTACGCTGCTTCTTGTATTCAATCTTACTTAGTTTACCTAAAGCCATGGAAAGTTGCAAGCTTTCCTGGCAAACAAAAAACCAGCTTATAACAAATTCAAACATCGAATCGTTATAAGCTGATGGCATACAATTACTCTTCGTCGCTGTCTTTTAAGGCATCGCCTAAGATATCACCCATGGTAAACCCAGTTGATTCTTCTGGCAATTGATAGTCGTCCTCTGAAACTTCTTGTGTTTCATTGGTATTTTCGGCTTTTTCTAATGCTTTGATACTTAATGCGATTCGGTGTTCTGAAGGGTTCACTTCGAGCACTTTCACTTGCACTTCATCGCCTTCTTGTAAGACTTCATGTGGTGTCGCAATGTGTTTATGGGAGATTTGTGAAATATGGATCAGCCCTTCAACACCTGGGAAGACTTCCACAAACGCACCGAAGCTTGTCAAGCGTTTAACAGTCCCCGTCAAGACACTGCCAACAGCCGCTTGCTCTTCAATATTGGTCCAAGGTCCAGGCAATGTGTCTTTGATCGAAAGTGACACACGTTCTTTGTCTGCATCAACAGATAAGATCCGGACATTGACGGTATCGCCAACAGATAAAACATCACTCGGTTTGCCAACATGTCCATGAGAAATTTCAGAGACATGGACAAGTCCATCGATGCCGCCAAGGTCTACGAAGGCACCAAAGTCGGTCAAACGCGCTACTTTTCCTTCTACTTCTTGTCCTTCATATAAATCAGCTAATAAAGCTTCTTTTTGTTTTGCTTTTTCTGCTTCGACAACTGCTTTATGAGAAAGGATCAAACGGTTTTCTGAAGGCTCGATCTCAACGATTTTGAAGGTCAATGTTTTCCCTTTGTAATCTTCGAAATCCGCAACAAAATGGTCTTCGACCATTGATGCTGGGACAAACCCACGAACACCTACATCAACCACTAACCCGCCCTTAACGACGTTGGTGACTGGTGCTTCAATGATTTTTCCTTCTTGGAAATCTTTTTCGATATCTTCCCAAACTTTTTTCGCGTCTAAGCGACGTTTAGAAAGGAGATAGCTGCCGTTTTCTTTGTCTTTACCAATTGCTGAAATCACAACCAATTCTAAGACATCCCCAACTTTGACTGCTTCGTTGATGTCTTCAACAGGTAAAGTTGATAATTCTTTTGCAGGAACAACGCCTTCAACGCCGGCGCCTTCGATCCCTACGATCGCTTGTTTATCCTCAATGGCCAATACCTCACCTTTAACGATATCTCCAACTTTTACTTCTTGGAAATTGTCTAAAGCGGCTTCCATTGATTCATTTCCACTCTCAACCTGATTATTTTCAAATTCTGTCATCTCTCATGTCCTCCTAACCAACAATTCTGCAATAATTGCACTACATCTTTTAGTTTAAAATAGAATGAAAAAAAAATAAAGCGATTTCTCTTATTTTCCTAAAAAACTACGGTTTTTTCGTTAAAAAAGTCTTTTCACCTCTGTTTTCTTACTCACTTTCATCTTTTGGTTTCGAAAAATAAAAAAACAATGGGGAACACCCATTGTTTTTGTTAATCAATTTTTTCTTTGATGGTTTTTTTGATTGCTTCGACGACTTGCTCGATCGTTAAACCAGACGTATCGATTCGAACCGCATCCTCCGCTTGTTTCAAAGGGGAGACTTCTCTGTGAGAATCCAGATAATCTCTTTGCTGGATCTCTTCTTTCAACGTCTCATAATCGGTTTTGATCCCTTTTTGCTGATTTTCTTTAAAACGGCGCTGTGCGCGTTCTTCCACACTTGCTACCAGAAAAATCTTGACTTCTGCTTGTGGTAAAACCGCCGTACCAATATCGCGGCCATCCATCACGACACCGCCATCTTTAGCGATCATCTGCTGTTGTTGGACGAGTTTTTCGCGGATCGCAGGGTATGCCGACACCTTCGAAACTGCGTTGGTTACTTCTGGCTGACGGATCGCTTCGGTGACTTGCTCTCCTCCTGCAAAGACCTCTTGACCGTGTTCAGTCGGTTCAAAAGTGATGGGGTATTGATCGATCAAAGCAGCGACCGCCGCTTCATCTTCAAGTGAACAGCCCGTTTTTAAAGCTAAATACGTGATGCTTCGATACATGGCACCAGTATCCGTATAAATAAATCCCAGGTCATTCGCGATGATTTTTGCCACTGTGCTTTTCCCAGATGACGCAGGACCATCAATAGCGATGTTGATTTTTTTCATTTTTCTTACTCCTCGTTTCCCAACGATGTGTATTCCTTCATCGTTTCTGCTTATCGCCCACCTTGGCTTCTTTCTTTCAAGAAAAAAAACCGCCAAAGCGGTTTTTTATTTAATTCGTAAGGTGTCGCCAGGGTAAAGCATGTAGTTGTTTGGATCAATCCCATTTAATTGATATAGGGTTTCAACTGAGATGCCTGTACGGGCTGCCACTTGTTCAGGACCTTCGCCAGCTTGGACTGTCGTGTATTCCTCGGTACCAGTTGCGCCTTGACCTTGATCAGTTTGCGTATTCTCTTGTCCCGCATTGTTTTCTTGTTGCGCCGGTTCACTACTTGATGGCGTCGTTGAAGCTGGTGCAGAACTACTGCTACTTGATGAAGAACTTGATTCACTTGTTGACGAACTCGTTTCACTTGTCGATTCCGTAGTGGATGATTCCGTCGTTGATGATTCGGTTGTTGAAGACTCTGTCGTACTTTCTACAGTACTGCTCGAACTTGCTGTGGTTGGGGCATCATTGTTATGGTTCAATACCCAAATACCGGCACCAACCGGAATTGCCACGATCAAGAAAAGCAAAACTAAAACGATCGTCAAAAAGAGTGAATTCCCACGCTTTTGTTTTCTTTGTTGGGATCTTGATGCAGAATCATCGTATTCTGTATCATAGATTGGTTGTTCCCACGGTTCTTGATTTTCTGAATTGTAGTCATTGTCTTTCTTGCTCACTCGTATTCCCTCCTAGTTTCCTTCCGATGTATTATACCATAGGTAAATAAAAACTGTCCTACAAAATACGATTCAATTTATATCTTTAAAAATTTTTATTAAACGTTCCTGCCAATGATGGGCTTCCTTTTTCTCGGGCAGCTGTTCTTCACCCGCTATTTCGATCCCGTCATTGTCGCAACAATAAGGATTCTCCTGGGCTTCCTCTCCGAAATGCGCCAGTAAAAATTGCCGGCGACAACCTGTAAAATGAATATAAGCCAACATTTTCTGTAATTGTTCTTGTTTTTGCTGTTCATTGCGTTTCAATGTTTCCAGCCAAAAGGAAGTCCCCAACTCTTTCATTTTTTGCTGCCACTTTTCTTGCAACGGTGTCAAGGGTTCTTTCCTCTTCTCCTGAACCATTCGTTCTAAAGCAAGGCGTTCTTCTTTATTTTCTCGCTGAAAGAAGTAATGGATCTGCTCATCATGTTCCTGATAAAGCAAAATCGCATTGCTTTGTTTGCCATCACGACCAGCTCGCCCGATTTCTTGACTGTAATTCTCTAACGAATCAGGTAGATCATAATGGATCACAAAGCGAATATCTTCCTTATTGATCCCCATCCCAAACGCATTGGTAGCAACGAGTAATTTTAATTTATTCTGAGAAAACTGCTGCTGCAACGTTTTTCTTTGATCACTCGCGAGACCACCATGATAATAGCCTACCAAATAGCGCTGACGCAGTTTGTTATAGACTTCTTCGACTTTGCTTCTTGTGGAACAGTAGATGATCCCAGCCCCGCCTAAGCGGCTGAGATAGTCTGCTAATGCCGCATCTTTGTCTGTCGTTTGCTCTACGAACAAGCCGATATTGCTGCGGTTCATCGAATAACGGTAGACATTGGCGTTCTTTGCTAATAATACTTGCCGTATGTCTGCTTCCACTTGTGCTGTTGCAGTAGCCGTCAAGGCTAACGTAACGGGTGCCTTCAAGCGTTTCTTTACTTCACCAAGCTGCAAGTACTCTGGTCGAAAATCAATGCCCCATTGCGAAACACAATGGGCTTCATCCACCACGAGCATGGCGATCTTAACCTGTTCCAATTGATGCAAAACAGCTTCTTGTACGATCATTTCTGGACTTAAAAACAAAAACTTGTACTTCTGCAAATGCTGCATCACATACTGGCGATCGGCAAGGTCCAATTGACTATTAAACGCAATCGCGCGTTTTTCCCCTTGCTTTTGTAAGCCGTAGACTTGATCTTCCATCAAAGAGACTAACGGCGAGATAATGATCACGATCCCGTCTACTAGGTACCCTGGCAGCTGATAGCACAGACTTTTGCCATTCCCAGTAGGCAGAATCGCTAACGTATCTTGCTGTGCTAAAACACTTTCGATGACTTCTTTTTGTCCTTGGCGGAATGTTTTGAAACCAAAATACTGATTCAGTGCATCTTCTAACATCGAATCCCCCGCTTCTGAGCAATCTGTAACAAACGAATCGTCAAAAAATCAGTCGTAAGAAGCGCCTGTAATTCTTGATAGCTATTTTTCCAAGAAGCTTCTGGCAGCTTTTTCAACAACGCTGTATCAAAGCGCTGAAAAGGAAACGTTGGATCAAGCAATGCCCACTCAATCAAATGATCATTAACAGTTCCTCGTTTGATCCTTCTTTTTTCCATAATCTGCTCGACAGAATCGCCTCGCAAAAACAATGCTCGGCTTTCCACCATACTTTGGTTTAAATTTCTCTTTAGAAAAGGCGACAAGCCTCGAAACAGGATCGTCTGGGGCGTTTTTTCGATCAAGGTTAAAAATTGATGGATCGAAGCTCCTACATAAAGAGTGTCCCAAGGCTTACTTTGAACATTTTCTGGTAAAAGCTGAAAAAACGCCTGCCCTAGAATATCTGGACCAGATAAGGTGCCCGCTAAAAAATCTGCCATTTCTGCGGGAAGCTGGTCAAAAATTGCTGATAGCTCTTGATACAGGCACTTTTTGATGTCAGGATTGTGACGGATCAGCTGACGGACAGGTTCTGTATAGAGTGGCGTGTTTTCAACGGGAATATACTGATTGGTCACGCCTTGATACGCAGCTGCTTGAACCAGCAGCCGAACAAAACGCCAAGCCTCCTCCGTCGTTCGTCCATAACGAAAGTAATTCGCATAACGCAACAATCGTTCACCTGGCTGCTGGCTGTTTCTAGCGGTCGTTTTGAGCAGCAGACCATCTGAATCTCGACTTAGAGCCCCTCGTTGGATCAAGTCAGCGAGCGTCTGTTGATACGCTTTCTCATTCAACTGGGGCAACGATTGAAAGAGACCTAAGCGATCATAAAAAAAGGCATAACTCAAGACAGAGCTAGTACGCTTACCAATGAGAATTTGATAAAGTGTTGATGGGCGCAGCTTGTCAGTATCAGAAAACAGCGCTAAAATAAAAGAATCCATATTTCCCCTCCAGAAAGGACTAAAAAATGTCACAACGCTGTAAAATTATTCCTGAGCGCTGCATTGCTTGTGGCCTATGTGCGATCTATGCCCCCGAGATCTTCGATTATGATGAAGACGGGATCGTTTTATTTGCCCAAGAACCGAATGCTCGGCAACAGTTTATCATAGAAGACCAACAAGAAAAAGTCAAAACTGCTTATCGCAAATGCCCTACCCGTGCGATTATCATGGAAAAATAAAAAAAGCCGACTTGCCATTGACAGACCTTTCGTCTGCAACAGCAAGTCGGCTCATTTTTTTATTTTCCTATAGCAGAATGATGGGGCTGCTTACGAGCCAACCATGGCAACAGTTTGGCGTGAAGTGCTAAAAAGACGGCACTGACGATTGCGCCTTTTACCAAATTGAAAGGTAAGATCCCGATCGCCACATATTGCGGCAAAGACATTCCTAAAAATTGATCGGCTGTGACCCCGAAAAAGCGCAGGTAAAGCGGTGTGATCACAAATAGGTTCGCCACACTCATAAAAATCGTTACCGACAAGATACCGCTGATGACACCAACCATTTTGTTTTTGGTGTGAATACCTTTGCGGAAAAAGTAGTACATTGGCAAAGTAAAGGCACATGATGCTAAAAAGCTTGCCGTATCCCCCACCATATCAGCAGGTGAAAAACCAGATAAGAACAAATGCAGCACCGAACGAATGAAAGCAGTCAATACCCCACTCCAAGGACCAAATAAAAACATCATGATCATCACGGGAATATCACTAAAATCGATCTTTAAAAAGCTGAATGCTGGGAAAATCGGAAAAGCGATAAATTGCAAAATTGTTCCCATAGCAGCACACATGGCGATTGTCACCATTTTTCTTGTTTTGTTGTTCATCAGTATAAATCCTCCTAAGTTCAGGATTCCTCTTCAAACGAACCTATTAAATTTCCTCGGCTTTCTTGTCGGCGCCAGACAAAAAATGCCCTCTTTTTTCCACAGGGAAAAAAGAGGGCATTCGAAATAGCCATAAGCAAATCAAATACGCTCTATCTTCTTTATCCAGACTGTACTGTCGGTATCGGAATTTCACCGATTCAGCTATTTCCGAAGAAATAGGTCGTGGACTATAACCACCGGTCGGGAATTGCACCCTGCCCCTGAAGACGAACCTTTATTCTATTTATTACATGTCCTATTATACACAAAATCTAAAAATTAACAATAGTTACGTTTTCAGATACTTTTCAACTATTTTGCACTATTTTTCAGCTGACTGACTTCCTTCTTCGACAATTCTCGATATTCCCCTGGACGAAGACCTTTCAAATCTAACGGACCATAATTTTCCCGTTTTAATTTTTGCACAGGCAAACCAACTGCTTTTAACATATTTTTGACTTGATGGTTGCGTCCTTCATGGATCGTCAATTGCACAATACTAGATTGCGTCGTTTGGTCTGTCGACAAGATCTCAAAGCGAGCAGGTGCCGTCTTACGGCCTTCGATCCGAATCCCTTTTGTCAATGGGAGCAGCTGCTTTTTATCCGCAATCCCTTTGACTTTGGCAACGTACACTTTGTCGACTTCGTGTTTCGGATGCATCAGTGTCTGTGACAATTCCCCATCATTTGTCAGCAATAACAAACCAGAGGTATCATAGTCCAAGCGCCCGACGGGATACACCCGTTCAGGAACTTCAGCAAAATAATCCAAAACGACTTTGCGCTTTTTATCATCCGTTACAGCTGAGATCACACCACGAGGTTTGTAGAATAGATAATAGACGTGTTGTTCTTGTTCGATTGGTACACCATCGACTTCAACAACATCTTTTGAGCTAACTTGGACCCCTAATTCTTTGATCACTTGCCCGTTGACACGCACTCGGCCTTCGGTTATCAATCCTTCAGCTTTTCTTCTTGAGGTGATGCCAGCATGGGCAATCACTTTTTGCAAACGTTCCATCTTCATTCTCCTTCTGTTTCTGCTTGTTTGTAGCGGTCGTAAAAAAGATCAAACGGTGCATCTTCTTCAAGTTCATCTTCCATGGATTGGATATCGGGTAATTCAGCCAAACTTTTTAAGCCAAAATAATCCATAAAGTATTCCGTCGTACCATATAGGATCGCTCGTCCTGGTCCGTCAACGCGGCCTTTTTCTTCAATCAGTCGTTTTGCCACCAATTTTTGAACCGATCCGCTAGATTGGACGCCGCGGATCTCTTCTACTTCCATCCGAGTGATCGGCTGCTTGTAAGCAATGATCGACAACGTTTCTAAAGCGGCCTGCGACAACGAGCTGCCCATCGGTGATTCAGCATATTTCTTCAATAAAGGGGCAAATTGTTTCTTGGTGGTCAAAATAAAATGATTGCCCACTTCAAGAATATGCAACGCAGTATGTTCATTTTCTTCATATTGCTGATTTAGTTCCTGCAAATGCTGATAGACACTGGCAGTATTGCTTTTGACTAAGTAACTCAATTCTTCAAGTCCGATCCCCTCATCACCGACGACGAATAAGATCGCTTCTAATTCACTATATTTACTCATCTTCTTTACCTGTTGGATAGAGCAGAATCGACGCATAATTGTCTGTTTGCTCTACTCGAATCGTTCCTTTTTTCATTAATTCTAACAGTGCCATAAAAGTTACCACAACTTCTGTTTTATTGTAGGTCGTAAAAAACGAATCAAAGCTGCGGCCTTTTTTGGCACTGACATGCTGCATCTCCAGCTGAATCGCCGCCATCTTTTCATCGATGGTGCTTTCATCAGGAGAAATTTTTGTTTCTAGTACTTGGCGATTTTTCTTTTTCTCGATCATTTTTTGAAAAGCCAAAAAGAGATCGATCGTATTGAATTGATTGGCTCTTAACTGATCTTCTTCCTCTTTGTATTCATCGACGTCCATCGGATCTTTCGTATAATACAAACTGCGCTCTTCCGCTTTTTCGGAAAGCTGCTCGGCTGCATACTTAAATTTGCGGTATTCTAGCAGCTGTGCCACCAGCATATCCCGTGGATCTTCTTCGTACTCTTCCACTTCAGCAATCAGCTCTTGTTTCGGTAACAGCATCTGGCTTTTGATCGCCATCAGAGTTGCCGCCATGACTAAATATTCACCAGCGACTTCTAATTCTAAAATTTTCATGGCATGGATATACTGCATGTATTGTTCGGTGATGGTTGCAACTGGAATGTCATAAACATCGATTTCCAGTTTTTTGATCAAATGAAGCAGCAAATCCAACGGTCCTTCAAAGACAGCTAATTTTATTTTGATTTCTTCCATTCCATCCTCGATTTCTAGGCGCGCGGAAAGTGCTGCTTGTACACTTCCGTCATCCGTTTCTTCGTTATATGCGTGTAAATCTGAGTGGTCGAGATATCTGCGTGTCCTAACAGCTCTTGAACCGTTCGCAGATCTGCCCCGTTTTCTAATAGATGGGTCGCAAAACTATGGCGCAACGTATGGGGAGTCACATTTTTGGTGATCCCAGCTTGTCGAACCAAGGCTTTTAAATTTTTCCAGATTCCTTGACGAGACAGCTGCGTGCCATGGTTGTTTACAAACAGGTGGCTTTCATCCGGTGTTTTTCTCGTCAAATACGGACGTGCATCGCTGAGATACGTTTCGATCCATTGAATCGCTAAATCCCCTAATGGGACGATCCGTTCTTTGTCGCCTTTCCCGGTTGTTTGCAACAAGCCCATACTTAAATGCAAATCATTCAATTTCAAACCGATCAACTCGCTGACGCGCAAACCTGTCGCATACATCACTTCCAAAATCGCTCGATCGCGAATGCCCAACACCGCTCGAGTATCTGGTGTTTCGATCAAGCGCTCCACTTCCTGCAAACTCAAAGTGTCAGGTAGCTTCTGCTGTTTTTTCGGCGAATCAATATGCTGCATCGGATCATGATCTGTCAACCGTTCTTGACGCAAATATTGATGGAATCTTCGCAAACTGGAAACCATCCGAATCACGGTTGCCGAGGATTTTCCCGCCTCTTGCAAACTTTGCAAAAAAGACAAAACGATCACTCGGTCGATCTGTTGCCACTGCGTCACTTGTTTTTTTTGTAAAAACGCAAGATACTGTTGCAGATCCCGCTGGTAGCTGGCACGGGTATTTTGGGATAGCCCGCGCTCAATGGTCAAATAATGAAGATAATCAATAATTTGTTCGTTCATGGGGCTTCCTCTACTTTCAGCTTTTTTATCATATCAAATTCTGGCTCGTTTAGATAGTAGCTTGCCAACAAAAAAAGAGGCATCTACCCGTATCTTTTTCCCAAGGAAACACCCGAATCATAGCAGATTTTTTGGTTTCTTTCAAATTGGAAAAAAGAGCACTCTTCCTATCGAAACCATCTGACTATCATTCGGGTGATAACAAATTTTTTTCAAATTACCCAGCTACAGACACTAGGCTTTGTTTTGGCATTTTTGGCAGACACCATGAAATGTCAACCGATGATCCTTTACTAAAAAATGGTACTTTTGTTCGACGATCTCTTCGACTGTGCCCAACAGATCCTCTTCAACCTCTTCGATATTGCCGCATTCCAAACACAACAAGTGATGATGGAAATGTTTGGCGCCTTCTTTACGTAGGTCATAACGAGCGACACCGTCATTAAAACTGACTTTATCGACGATTTTCAAATCCGTCAAAATCTCCAATGTTCGATAGACGGTTGCTAAGCCAATCTCAGAATTTTTTTTGCGCACAAAGAAGAAAATCTCTTCGGCGGATAAATGATCTTTCTCATTTTCTAATAAGACCAACAACGTCGCTTCTCGCTGAGGAGTTAATTTGAACCCCGACTCGTGCAATTGTTTCTTGGTCTTTTTTAACGCTGCTGTTGTGTTCATAGTTGCCTCCGTATGCCGCTAATTTATAACGATTCTAATTTGAGTGAGAATCACCCAAGACAAACATTGTAATCATTATAAATTAGAACAGCAAAAGAAACAAGTATTCTCAATTAGGTTTTTTAACAAGAATCGTAAAGCCATCTTTTTGCTCAATCAAACGCTGTTTCATCAAGGTTCCTAACGCCCGTTTAAATTGGCCTTTACTAATACCAAACGTTTGTAAAATCTCTTCTGGTGCTGATTTATCGGTAAAAGGAATTTTATTTTCTGGTGCTCGTTCTAAAAAGGTTAGGACCATGGCGGCATCATTTGAAATCGCCTCGTGGGCTCTTGGTTTCAACGAAAGGTTCAAGACGCCATCTGGACGAATCCCAATCACTCGTCCTTTGACAACTTCCCCAAGACGCGGCTCTTGATAGCGCTCTGATGGGTGGACGAAGCCAATATAAAAATCATCCGTCAATAAGTAGGTTCCCGCTAGTTTTAAGCGATACACGGTACCTGTAACATCTTGATTCTTCATCTGTTCCGTACCATTCTTACTCAGTGCCTTGAAGATTTTCTCATCTGCTAACGAAGCCCATATACGCTCTTTGTCGTCGACGCGCAAGCTGACCATCAAACGATCGCCTTTTTTGGGCCAAAGTTCCCGCATTGTTGGCAATTCATCTAATGAAACCACCATGTCCTTGTCTTTTAAACCGATATCGACGAAAACGCCTAAGTCGCGACGGCTTCCTGTGACTGTACCAAAGGCATAATGCCCTTTGCGGCTTTTCGGAATATTCGTAGTGAGTACATTTTCTTGCTTTTGGTTTTGATAGCCAAACCCTTCGACGGCTTCACCTAAATGATGTTCGCCTTCTTCCTTGGCTAGTCGGAAGGTAACCCCGCCTTTTTGAACAAAATAATTCTGTTCATTTTCATCAATGATCAATCCGCTAAATACGGATGCTAATAAGTCTTTCATCTATTCTCTCCTTCTTCATAAAAACTGCCCGTTGCTAGAAAAAGAAACGCAGCAGTGCCATAGCAATAACGCCTGTGATAACGATCTTCATCAAATCTTTTGTATAATACCCCACCAACAATGCTGGGATACAGGCAACAGTTTCTTTGACTTTCAAGATGGGAAATTGCCCTTCTCGAAAGATCAGCAAATTTTGAACCAACAATGCCGCCAAAATACACAACGGCAAGTAACTCAAAAAGATGGTGAAAGGTTTCGGAAATACGAGCTTTTTAGAAAATAAAAAAGGAACGATCCGCGGAATCCAAGTAACCAACCCACATGCTAGCATTAGTATAACAAAATTAGTCATGATGTGTCACCGTCCCAACCAAACATCCTGCCAAGGTCGCAGCAATTACCGCGATCTCAGCAGTAGAAAAACGCATAAATAAAATCAATGTCCCCACAACTGCCCCGAGTACTAAGAGCGTTTGCTGGGTTTTCTTCTTGAGGGGTCGCTCTACTTGAAATAAAAAAAGACCAACAAACATGGCTACCAAGGCAAAATCTAAGCCTAACGCTTCTGGATCTGGAATAAACGAGCCTAATAGTCCGCCCAAAAAGGTTGCGAAGATCCAACTCAAATACGCCATCACGTTCAACCCATGGGTCCATTTCGCTGTGACTGGTTTGTCTTGTTGCAGTGCCGTCGTCAAAACACCATAGGACTCATCAGTCAAAAGCGTCCCAATCCCAATAGCAGAAAGCAAAGGAGTCTTTTTAAAATAGGAAGCCACTGATAAGCTCATTAAGAAATGTCGTAAATTCACTAAAAAGACGGTTGCGACGATCGTCATGAAAGGTGCTTGAATCGCGAGTAATGCACAAATAATAAATTGAGCACTGCCTGCATAGACAATAATAGACATTAAAATAATTTCAAGAATCGACAACCCAACACCTTTTCCTACGACCCCCATCGCAAAACCAATCCCTAAGTACCCAAGAATCGTTGGTACACAAGCAATGACCCCATCTTCAAAGCGATCATATCTTTCTATTTTCTGCACAAAAAACCCTCCCTGTTTGAACGATTATCTTTCATCATATCGAAAACAGGGAGGGGAAACAAGTATTTTTCACATGTGCATGTAATAACTCTGAAAGTTTTCTAGTGACTCAGGAGACTTAGCGAACGGTGTGATCGTTCCCATTGCCTCTGAAATAGCCAGTTTTGGCGTTTACCGTAAATAAGTATAGCGGGAACGCTGAATCATCCGTTCCTTTAAGCAAGCTGCCTTGGGCATTTGTCGCATAAAAATTGTAATAGCCTTCGCCGTTGACGATCCGCACGCGTTCAAAAGTATAACCACCATCAACCACGTAACCACGGGCAATCGCTGTGGCAATGATTTTTTCTTGGACACCATCTGCCCACACCCAAGCGCTATTGTTTACATCATTCAAATCACTTTGACGGGCTGGAATAATTGGCTGATTATTGGTATTTGTTGGCGTATTTGGCGAAAGCACATACTCTTCTTCAGACGTGCTTTGTGCAGGCGTCGCAGCGCTTGTAGAACCGCCGCTTGAAGCGGAAGCGTTGTTCTCAGAAGCCGCCGCTTGTGCTGCTTCTTGGGCCGCTTGTTGTTGTGCCGCTGCTTCTTGCGTAGCGGTTTCACGCTTCGTCAACGCAGTATCGACTTTGCGCAGATCAGCAGTGAGACTTTCCACCAATGAATCGATCGGTAAAGCTTGGACTTTTTTCATCAAGGCATTGTAGTTCTCACGGGTGACACTTGCAGGTGCTTCACCATCACCACTTAAAGCCACCATGCTCTTCACTGCATTTTGAACTTCCTCGATCGCGCTGAACTCTTTTTGTCCCATGTCGATGGCTTGATTGATCAACTCATCAAAGGCATCCCCGTTCTCGCGCTTCGCCATTGTGACAGCAGCTGCTTCTTTCAATGAAACTTCTTCCAACTGATCCTCCACAACGGCAGGACTGCTAAAATAGCTGTTGATTTCGGTCAAAGCTGCTAGTTTGTCAGCGATCGTCTCTGCTTCTTGTGACAAGGCATCGTACCGTTCATGGTCTTGAAACTCTGCCAACTGATTCGTCACAGCCGTCAGCTGTTCTGCTGTCTTGTCGCTTTTAATGAACACTCGTTCATCATTTGTATAAAAATCATTCAGCTCATTTTCAATTTGATCGAGTGTACGGTTTTCTTGCGCCAGTTGCGTTTGGCGGGCAGTTTCTTGTTGCTGCTGTTGATAGTAGTACGCCCAACCGCCACCAGCTGCCACTAATAAACAAGCCGCTGTAATATAGAGTGCTTTGCGAGGACTCTTCTTTTTTTCGCTAGGCGTCGACGTTTTTTCTTCAGTAGTCGCCTTTTTCGGTGCTTCATCCGCTGCGGTGATCGGCTCAGGAATTGGATCGATCACTGGTTCTGGCTGCTTCTTCGCTTCTTTAATGACTGGATCCGTCACTGGTTCATCTTCGCTTATCAGTAGAGGTTCCTCACTGGCTTGTTCCTGACTTTCTTCTTCAGTAGCAGACAAATCATCAGCGTCGGCTTCTGCTTCTAGAGCAGCGGCTTTTTCTTCTTCATCAAGTTTGTGTTGGCGGATATAAGCAGCCAAAATATCAGCGTCATGCTGTTCCTCCGTACTTAATGCATCGGTTTCACTTGCTTCCTCACTGGCTGATGTCGTTTGCTCTTGCGTTGCGCTAGAGCTTTCTACTTCCGTTTTTTCCTCAGCTTCTTTCTTAGAGGCTGATGTGGGGGGTACGTGTTGCTCATCGGAAAGAGTCCCTTGCTGCGCGAGGTCGATCGTTTCTTCATTTGAGGATGGCCGATCACCTAAGTGCTCCTCCATTTTTCCGATTGGGACGTTTTTAAAGTCTGACCAGCGAATATCATCATTTTTATTCTGGGGCTCTTCTGGCGTAACGGAAGAGTCAGATGTTGGTTCCAGTTCATTCTCCTTTGCCTGGTTCCATTGGAACCCGCAATTGGGACAAACGGGTGTTTCTTCTATTGCTTGAAATCCACATTCAGGACATGTCTTCTTCATTGATTCAAACTGACTCCTTTTGTTTTTTGCATTTCCTTTTATAAAGCAGTTGCCTCTTTTATCAGACGCTTGCTGTACCTACTGCTTCTTTTTTTAGACCAGCAAATAATGGGTCTTTTTTGACACTTCGTTGTTTGTTACGTTTTGATGCAGATGCACAAAATTAAATTTATCACATTCTTGGCAATTAGCCAACACTTGCTTGGTTACGTTTTTATTAAGTTCTTTACCAATCTTGTGTCGAGAGGACAGAATCTGAATAAAAAAGACTTTCCAAAGGGTTCCTTTGGAAAGTCGATAAACCTTGATTATTCTAAGAAATCTTTCAATTGTTTTGAACGAGATGGATGGCGTAGTTTCCGTAATGCTTTTGCTTCAATCTGACGAATCCGTTCTCTCGTTACCCCAAAGACTTTGCCGACTTCTTCTAATGTCCGAGTACGACCATCATCGATTCCGAAACGCAAGCGCAGCACGTTTTCTTCACGATCAGTCAACGTATCCAGTACATCTTCTAACTGCTCTTTCAACAGCTCATAAGCCGCATGCTCTGCTGGACTTGTGGCATCTTGGTCTTCAATAAAATCACCTAGATGAGAATCGTCTTCTTCGCCGATCGGTGTTTCTAATGAAACAGGTTCTTGAGCGATCTTCAAGATTTCACGAACTTTTTCCGTCGGCAGATCCATTTCTGCGCCGATTTCTTCTGGTGTCGGTTCGCGCCCTAAGTCTTGCAGCAATTGCCGTTGAATACGGATCAATTTGTTGATGGTTTCCACCATATGCACAGGAATACGAATGGTTCGCGCTTGGTCAGCGATCGCACGGGTGATCGCTTGACGGATCCACCAGGTCGCATACGTCGAGAATTTGAACCCTTTGCGGTAGTCGAATTTCTCAACGGCTTTCATCAAGCCCATGTTTCCTTCTTGGATCAAATCAAGGAATTGCATTCCTCGACCCACATAACGTTTGGCAATACTAACGACCAAACGTAGGTTGGCTTCTGCCAAACGCTGTTTTGCCTCTTGGTCGCCTTCTTCGATTTTCAGTGCGAGAGCCACTTCTTCTTCTGCGGTCAATAACGGCACACGACCGATTTCTTTCAAGTACATCCGAACGGGGTCATTGATTTTCACACCAGTTGGTGCAGACAGATCTTCTTGAGGTTGTGTTTCTTGTCGTTTTTCATTGCTCTTTAGACTATGGACTGAAGGCTCTCCATTTTCATCCACGACACTGATGCCTGAATCCTCCAGTTTTTGAATTAATTTGTCCATTGCATCAGCATCCAAAGTATACGGCGTTGCTAAACGATTCGTAATGTCATCGTAAACAACTTGCCCCTTTGTTTTGTTTTCTCGGATGTATTCGGCAACTGCTTTGTCATACGTTTTTTTTGTTTCTTCTGCCATGAAAGAAAGCCCCTTTCAGTTCGCTATTTAGCTTGTTTCAACCGTTTGGTCAAATCAATGATTTCGATCGCAAGTTCAAGTTCTAATTGCTGGTTTCCTTTTTGTCTTGCTTCTTGCTGCTGGATTCGTTTTTGATTGATTTCTTCAGCAATGCCCGACTTTTGAAATACCTGCAGAATGTCCTGAAATTCTTGTTCAGTCCCTTCCTCAGAAGCTTTAAGATCTGCAATATCGATCACCATTTTTTTCATTGAATCTTCTTTTAAAAAATCTAAGAACTTTGCTAAAACAAAGTGTTCTTCTGTTTCCATATACGCATCAAACAGCAGATAAAGCTGTTGGTAACGATCATGGATAAAGGATATGCCACTCGCTCGAAAGCGATGGTTTAACGTACTGTCATGAAACAAACGGTACAATAATAATTCTTGTGCTTTTTCTACCTGTGTTTTGGGCTGCTGCCGCGTAGGCGGCGTGAAGACCATAGGATTGGTTGTTGGCGCTGGCGGCGGTGCATCTTGCCGCGGCTGCTGCTCTTGCCGGTTTTGCTTGAGCTGCTGCTGCAAGGTCTCACGGCTCAAGTTGAACTCTGTGGACAGCTGAGTCAAATAACGGTCTTGCTCCAACAAAGAATCTACCCGCTGTAATTCATTTAAAACGACTTGGACATAATCTAGCTGCTCTTTCTCATTGGCCAAATTTCGATTCGCTCGATGGTAATCCATTTTGAAAGCAAAGACGGTTTCTTTCCCATGTACAGCTAATTTATAAAAAGCTTCTGTCCCATATTTGCGCAAATAGTCATCTGGGTCCATCCGTTCCGGCACTCGAACCACAGATAATTTCAAGCGGCTATTGTTTTGCAAAAGATCGATCCCACGGTTCGTGGCTTCAACCCCTGCACTATCTCCATCGTAACAAAGAATCACTTCTTGTGCCACTCGCTCGATGTGGGCGATCTGCTGATTGGTCAGGCTGGTCCCCATCGAGGCGATCCCATTTTCGATCCCTGCTTGCCAAGCGGCGATCACGTCCATAAATCCTTCAAATAAATACACTTGGCCATCTTTACGCATCGCTCGTCGCGCTTTGTCAAAGTTGAAAAGAACCTCGCGTTTATTGAAAAGAATCGTTTCAGGACTATTTAAATATTTTGGTTGGTCTTGATCACCGACTTTTTCGCTTGCTAACCACCGACCAGAAAAACCAATCGTTTTCCCCTGAGGATTGCGGATCGGAAACATGATTCGCTGGTAAAAGCGATCCGCCAGTGAGCCATCGTTGCGCTGAACAAAGAGTCCTGTATCAGGAAAAAACTCTGCTTTGGCTTTTTCATTCAAAAAAACTTTCTCCAAAAACGAGCGTTCATTCGGTGCAAAGCCAATATTGAACTCTTCGATCAGTGCCATCGTCAATCCACGATCTAATAAATAATCAAGTGCTTCTTGTCCAGCAGCCGTATTCACCAACATGTGATGATAGACTTCGGCGGCTTTTTCATGTAACGCAATCAATTGACTCGTTTGTGAGGTCGCTTCATTGATGCCTTCAGACTGCTGATATTGCGGATCAAGAGGAATATCGTTCATTTCTGCTACTTTGACGACTGCTTCTGGAAAACTGATCCCTTCAAGCTCCTGTAAGAAACCATACACATTTCCACCACGACCACAACCAAAGCAATGAAAAATTTGTTTGTCCTCTGCAACGGAAAAAGAAGGTGATTTTTCATTATGGAACGGACACAAACCAAAATAATTTTTTCCAGACTTCTTTAACTGGACATACTGTCCCACGATATCGACGATATTGCTACGTTCGCGAATGTCGTCAATGACCGTTTGAGGAATTCGTGCCATCCACTCACCTCCATTTGGTAAGTATTCATCGGTTTACTAGGTAAAAAAACGCACTAATAGATATCAGTGCGAAGAATAATTAGACAGAATCACTCATAATGATTTTACCATATTTTATTTGTATTTCAAGCTTTTTTGTTTCACTTATTTTACAACGCTTATGAAAAGAAACGCGCCGTAACATTGATCTTCCATTGATTCATTTTTATTAAATCAGCGTAGAATAAATTGCCGCCGTTATGATACAGGTGACCACCATTATAAAATACGGATTGGATGCCCCAGTAACGATAGGTTTGTTCCGTATCATTGCCTAACAATGGAGATAAAACCTCTCTGGAATATGTTTCTGCTAACTCTAAGGTGTTCACTCCCCCTCGGCCAGCGACATAATCAATATAATCTGTACCAAAATTATACGCCTGTACGGCGGTCCAAAGATCACAGTTCATTTGCTCGGCTTTTTCAATCAACTCAGCTAAATAGGAAACACCTTGTTCGATGCTTTGTTCTGGCGTATCGAACTGATTTTGTTTTCCATAAACACTTTCAGAACTTTGCATCGGGTCGTTGCCTTGTCCTTTTGACTCCGTCAGCATGATGCTCATGGCTAATGACTGATATTCAGAGATGTCGTGGGCTTGCGTCTGTTGCGCGATTGCTTCTTCATACGCATAGACAGCTTTCAATGCCGTGTAGTTTCGATAGACCCAAACCCCTGCCCCGATCAGCAGCAGCACGAGGGCCAGCTTCAGTATAAATCCTAGGAAACGTCGAATTTTTCTCATCAAATACATCCCATCTTTTCTAAGTCAGAATCTATCGTACTATGAAATGAACGGGCTGACTAGAATTTTTTCTCTCCTAAAAAATCCTTAATAAAATCACAAGATTATTTAGAAAAAAACAAGCAATCCTAAGCTGACCGAGGGATTGGCGATCTTTCGACAAGAAAAAGGAAACAGCGCTTCTTCAAAAGGAAGCACTGTTTCACTCATCATTATTTTTCGATCGTGGTAACAATACCAGAACCGACTGTTCGTCCACCTTCACGAATCGAGAAGGTCGTTCCATTTTCTACAGCGATCGGATGGATCAATTCCACATCGATCGTTACGTTGTCACCAGGCATCACCATTTCCGTTCCTTCTGGTAAAACGATATTCCCAGTTACGTCCGTTGTACGGAAGTAAAATTGTGGGCGATAGTTATTAAAGAATGGGGTATGGCGACCGCCTTCTTCTTTTGTCAACACATAGACTTCCGCTTGGAATTTCGTATGCGGTGTGATAGAACCTGGTTTTGCTAACACTTGGCCACGTTCAATTTCATCACGGGTGATGCCCCGTAACAATACCCCTACGTTATCGCCAGCTTCTCCGAAGTCCATCGTTTTGCGGAACATTTCTACCCCTGTCACGACTGCTTTTTGTGTTTCAGGTTTGATTCCGACGATTTCTACTTCATCCCCGACTTTTACCATGCCGCGATCGATCCGACCAGAAGCAACGGTTCCCCGTCCTGTGATCGAAAAGACATCTTCGATCGGTAACAACAATGGTTTGTCAGTATCTCGTTCAGGCGTTGGGATATATTCATCTACTGTATCCATCAGCGTTAAGATCGCTGCTTCAGCATCTGGGTCACCTTCCAAGGCTTTTAACGCAGAGCCCTTGATCACAGGAATGTCGTCGCCAGGAAAATCATATTCAGTCAGCAATTCTCTGACTTCCATTTCAACTAAATCGATCAACTCGTCATCATCGACAAGGTCCGTCTTATTCAAAAAGACGATCAAATGTTTCACACCCACTTGACGAGAAAGCAAAATATGCTCCCGTGTTTGTGGCATTGGGCCATCTGTCGCTGATACGACCAAGATTGCGCCGTCCATTTGAGCAGCCCCTGTAATCATATTTTTCACATAATCCGCGTGTCCCGGTGCATCGATATGGGCATAGTGGCGTTTTTCCGTTTCATATTCCACATGAGCAGTATTGATTGTGATACCACGTTCGCGTTCCTCAGGAGCCGCGTCGATACTTGCGTAATCTTGCGGATTGGCAAGCCCTTTTTTCCCAAGAACTGTCGTAATTGCAGCAGTCAAGGTGGTTTTCCCATGGTCGACGTGTCCAATCGTTCCGATGTTGACATGGGGTTTGCTACGATCATAATGTTGTTTTGCCATATTGTTTCCCTCCTAGAGAAAGTTGAGTCGTTGGTTGACTCGAATCATATTTTTGCGATTTACGCTTCCAAAGAGATAAGGATTAACTTATTTTTTGTAAGTTTAAATCTACCCTTATTATAGGTCAAAATTAGTCAAAGTCAAGCAAGAGGTCTCGGCAACTAATCCCTAAGAATTTCTTTGCTTTTTGTGATCCATTGGACGCAAGCCTAGTTTTTATGAATAATAGAAGATGAGGTGAGAAATGTGAAGAAAATCATTGCAGCGCTGGTTTTTACAGCAATTTTCCTTGGCGGCTGCTTCCTTACTTATGATTATTACTATGGTGGAAGTGACTACTATACAGTTATCAACGATGCGGGGGAACACGATACCGAGGTCAGTGACGAGGGGGTCGTTGAAAACATCTATCGTTATACACAAACAGCCTACAGCGCCTCTGGTGACGTCAAAACGGTCAAAATGAATGAACATCGTTCCGCTCCTTTGAAAGAAGGCGCCTATTTGAAACTATTGGTCAATCCAAACAAAGGCGTTATAAGCTGGGAAGAAGTTTCTGAAGAAGACGTTCCTCAAGCGGCTCTCGAAAAGTTGACCCCTCAATAATTGCTGCTGTCGATCAAGCAAGCGTCTGTAAAAAAGCAGGGCGTCCTCTTTCTAAATGAGGACGCCCTGCTTTTTGTGCTCTATTAATTATGGGCCTGATGAATCAGAATTGATTCTTCAGCTCCATTTTCATTATTGACAAAGAGCCGCTTTTTTGTACTTGTTCTGCCATCGTCTGCTTAGAAACAGCTCTTGTTACATCCGATTGATCACTTCTTCTACATTTTTGATCGTTACGGAAATCGTGCCATCGGGATTATTGATAAATTCGATCAAATTCGGATCTCGGTAAACATCCAAAGGAACGATCAATTCGATTCCATTCGATAATTTTAGTTTTTGCTTACCAAATTTTTTCTCCGAGATTTCACGAACATCCCGCATCATCGGTGCTTGATTGACGAATCCTTTTTCAACCACTTCTTCTTGAAATGAAAGCTGAGCAGTAATATTGTCTTTAAAAACTTTTTGCGCCACTTCACTCACATCGATATGACCAGACTCTTCGATCGTATCGTAGACCGCTTCTTTCAAATCGGCAACGACGTTATAGGTGGGTGTTTCAAATTTCTGACCAATTTTTTCGGCTACTTTTTTGATGACTTTGACATTTTCTTCTAAAGATGGGATCGGTTCGGCATCAATGACTTTTGTTGAAAAGTAGGCGTATTTTTCACCTGAAAAGCTATATTTCTTTTCAATCAGTTCAAAGTCTAAGCTCTCCACATCGATCGTGATCCCTTCATCTGCCTTTTGGGTTTTACCTGCTAGTAAGGCACGATGCAAAATCAAATTATTTTCGATCCCAGCCTCCCCATTATCAATAAAATGCGTATAGCCATCTTGATAATTGACCTTCAAAAAAGCCAGCTGCATTCTTGTATCTAATTCATATAAGACGACAAACGCATCCGCACTTGGCGCATCTTCACTTTCCTTGTACGCTTCATACCAGCGTTGCACGATCGCTTCACTGGCTGCGATAAAGTCGTCTGGTGCTTGTTTGACCAATTGAGCGATCGTTGAAGTTTCGAGTAAACGACCTGTTTTGGTTTGCGGTGTAGCAAGTTTCTGTATTTTCTTCGTCAAATAATCACGAATGTATTCCGTTGTTAAATCAAGTTCAACTTGAGAAAAAACTGGATCGCCTGTTTGACGGTCCACAATGTGTAAAATCGCATGTTTCAAATAAATATCCATTGGTTACGCTCCTTATCCATTTGTCTAGTGTACAAAATAAATAGGCGAACTGACAAGAGCGAATCGGCATTTTCCTTCAACATTCGCTTTCTTTTTAAAAGGTGCAATCATTGGAAATTCCTGCCTCGTCTGCTAAACTAGAAGTATCACAGAAAACGGAGGAATGAACATGAACAGCTATACGTTATCAAACAATGTGACCATCCCTGAGCTAGGCTTTGGCACATGGCAAACACCAGACGGCGACGTTGCCGTAGCATCAGTCAAAAAAGCACTGGACGTAGGTTACCGCCATATTGATACAGCACAAGGCTATAAAAATGAAGCCAGTGTTGGTCAAGCGATCAAAGAAAGCGGCATTCCCCGCGAAGAGCTTTTCTTGACTACAAAATTATGGAATGCGAACCATTCTTATGATCTTGTGATGTCCTCTTTTGAAGAATCTTTAGAAAAATTACAAACAGACTATATCGATCTTTTCTTGATCCATTGGCCAAATCCAGTGGCTTTTCGCGACAATTGGCAAACAGCGAACGCAGAAACATGGCGTGCTTTTGAAGAGTTGTATCAAGCAGGTAAAATCAAAGCGATCGGCGTCAGCAACTTCTTACCACATCATTTTGAAGAATTGAAAAAAACAGCGACTATCTTCCCAATGGTCAATCAAATTTTCCTTGCACCTGGCGAGTTACAAGAAGAAGTCGTGACTTATTGCCAAGAACACGATGTATTGCTTGAAGCATACAGCCCATTAGGTACTGGGAAGATCTTTGATGTACCAGAAATGAAAGCATTAGCTGAAAAGCATCAAAAATCAATCGCTCAAGTTGCATTACGCTGGTCTTTACAACATGGTTTCTTGCCATTACCAAAATCAGTCACACCAAGTCGGATCGAAGAAAACATTCACGTCTTTGATTTTGAGCTATCTGAAGAGGACATGAAAACGATCGATCAATTAGATGGTGTGGTTGGGAAAGCGACCAATCCAGATACGACAGGGTTTTAATTTCACTCTCTATAAAGGAGAAGCCTATGAAAAAAACTGATTTGAATCACCTCTCCCCTGCTGTTCAAAAAGCCTTACATGCTGATTTTGTTTTTCTCGTTTGGCCAGACAAAGTCCAACACTTTCCAGCACGTCAATGGACGACCAGCGACTATCAGCAGATGCTGACCGAGAAACTTACTGGGGAACCACGCTTTTTTCTTTGGGAAAACTACTTAGTCGCCACTGGAGAAAATGACCTTTTGGTCCTGATGCCTAAGTACCATCAAATCAATGATCTAGTAGAAACACCAGCGCCGCTTTTTTAGCAGCGTTGGTGTTTTTTCAGGAAGTATATAAATTTTTTTGTATTTTTTCATGAGAATCACTGTTCTTTTCTGCAAATTTTCCTTATAATCGATAGTGATCGAGAGGAGAAGATTATGAAAAAGAAACAATTAGCAAAATTGAAACAACAATTCCGCCCGTCTTATGAAACAGCTCGACAACAGTTGTTTACAGCGATCGAGCGCAAAACAGCAGATAAGTTTGACCTTCCGACGACTGTGTATATCAATCCTAAAAACCAAGAGGAATTATTGATTGAATTGTTGAAGGAAACGCCAAAAGAGCAAAAAATCGCTGTTCCTTTAGATGAAAATTTCAAGATCGTTGTGAAACGAATCCAACGGCTAGAAGCTGGTTTGCTTGATCGTTTCAGCGATAACTTAGTCGATGAGATCGCTGCTTACTGGTTGCCGACCAATACGCAAGAAAGTGCGGCACCCGCTCCTGCAAAAGAACCAGCGAAAGTGAAGGAAGAATCAGCACCATCTGAAGCGGCTGCACCGACTACCTCTGCATCAACTAAAGAAGTAGAAAAAGCAACTGAAACAATGGCTGATACTGCTGACGACACAATGACTTTTTCAGCATTTGCTGAAAAAATTGCAGCATTCCCTAAATTTTCTGCCAAACAATCTTCAGGAGAAACGATCGTGATCGAAGCTTCCCCGAAAGAAGATCGTGTTCTAGCAACGATTTCTGAAACAGAAAGTGATACTTTTACCATCGAAACTGCGCTAGAGCGCAAATACAAAGTAAAATTAGAAGTCATTCCATTGATCGAGGCGTATGCCCACACGGCGATTTCGAAACGATAAACAAAAGGTTCTCTAGACAAATGCCTAGAGAACCTTTTTTAATTGCGTATTTCGGTTAAAAATTTACGGGCTTGCTCTTGGTTCATTTGAGTCGCAGCTCGCAGCTTAGCTGCAAGCTGTTCAATCTCGTTTCCTTTTGCTCCAACTGAAATAGCTAATGAACGGGCTTGCATACTCATATGGCCTTGCTGGATACCTTCTGAAACCAATGCTCGCAACGCTGCCAGATTCTGAACCAACCCGACACTTGCCGCCAGCGAAGCTAACTCACTCGCCGTTTCAACACCAGTCAATGCCAACGCAGCTTGGGCTTTTGGCAATATTTTTGTGGCACCCCCGACTGTGGCGATCGCCAACGGCAGTGTGATACTACCAATCAAACGGTCTTCTATGATGGTCCAGGAAGTCAACCCTTGCATGCGGCCATTACGGGCAGCATAGCCATGACAAGCGGCAGAAACGGCGCGAGTGTCGTTTCCGGTAGCCAAAATCAGCGCTTCAACGCCATTCATTATCCCTTTGTTATGGGTAGCGGCACGATATGGATCGATCTTGGCAAAATCAGCTGCATGAACAATTTTTCCGGCAACTTGTCTGCCATTTCCGGTCTTGCTCAATTTGTCAAAAGGTACCGAGCAAGTGGCTGTTACTAACGATTCCGTAGCGAGATTGCTTAAAATACTAAAGAGAATTTCTTCTTCTGGGAACCATTTTCGAAAAAGCTCTGCCACTCCTTCTAAAATCGAATTGATGATATTGGCGCCCATCGCATCTTTGACATCAACCATTAAATCGATCGACACATAAGCGGTTGCTAAGTCAGATTCTGCTGGCGAGAAGTTCCGACCGATCACTCTTCGCAATCCACCGCCGCGTTTCACGATGGAAGGATACGTCTCATTCGCCACTGCAAAGATCGTTGCTTGCTCGGATTCAACTTTTGCCAAAATCGCTTCCGGATCCTGAACATCCATAAAGACGATCTGGCCTCGAAGCAAACGTTCTTGACTGGTCGTTGTAATGGGCCCAGCCATTTTTGCTCCATTGCTCATCGCTGCGATCACCGAGGGTTCTTCTGTGGCTAACGGGACATTGTATGCTTTGCCATTCACCTGCAGGTTCAGCCCTACGCCTAACGGGATCTCTACTTCACTGATTTGGTTTTCGATCAAGTGATTAGCAGTTTCCTTGTTTAGCGTCATTTCTTGAAAAACCAAGGATTCTGCTGCTGTGATCGCTCCTTGTGCTTCAAGAAAGGCTAATCGTTCATTAGGCGCGAGGGCGTAAAACTTTTTTTTTTCTGTTTTTTCTGATGCCGACTCTTCATCAAAATTCGTTTGACTTGCTGTCGCCGAAGGATTTTCTAACAGCATCGCTAGCCCTAATCCGCCACCGACACACAAAGAGGCGATTCCATAGCGCTCTTGGGTGTCTTTTAGCTGATAAGCGACGGTCGTTGCGATCCGCGCGCCAGTCGCTCCAATGGCATGTCCCAGTGAAATGCCCCCGCCGTAACGGTTGACTTTCTTCGGATCCAAACCAAGTTCACGTTCTACTACGATCGAAGAAGCTGCAAAGGCTTCATTGATCTCAAAAATACCGATATCTTCAATCGTCAGTGCTTGCTTTTTCAGTAACGTATCGATTGCTTTGATTGGTGAGATTCCCATGATCTCTGGGGCGAAACCGACTTCGACGATCTCTTTGATCACTGCCAGATAAGGAATCTGATGCTCTTCACAATAGCTTTTTGACGCGATCAAGACCATGGCCGCCCCATCATTGATGGTTGAGGCGTTCCCAGCAGTCACCGTACCGTCTTTTTTGAAAACTGTTTTTAATTCAGCTAATTTTTCGACTGTCGTAGCGGCGCGAATGCCTTCGTCCTGAAGAACGGTCGCCGATTTTTCAGTCAACGGCACGATCTCTTGATCAAATTTCTTTGCTGCTTGCGCTTTGGCAGCTTTCATTTGTGAGTGGTAGGCAAACTCATCTTGCTCTTTGCGAGTGATCCCGTATCTTTCTGCTACCGTCTCAGCCGTCAGTCCCATTGGCTTGCTACTGAATGCATCTGTTAATCCGTCATGCATCATTGTTGACACCGGGGCTGAATACTGATCTTCCGCCTTGTTATAATAACTAAAGAGCGGCGCATTCGTCATACTTTCAATCCCACCAGTCAATACGACGGATGCCTTGTTCAATTGAATTTGCTCCATCCCCATTAGAATCGCTTTCATTCCCGAACCACATACTTCGTTGATCGTTGAGGCTGGAATATCTGAGGAAAGTCCACTTTGCAAGGAAACTTGGCGTCCTGGATTTTGACCACTGCCTGCTTGTAGCACATTTCCGATAATCACTTGTGCGATATGTTCTTTTGCTTGTTGGTTTCTTGCCAACAAGGCTTTTGCAGCGACTGTTCCTAATTCTACCGCTGTATATTCTTTTAATGACCCATGGTATTTGCCAATTGGCGTTCTTAGTGCGTCGATAATGACAACTTCTTCCACGTACGTCACCTCCTCTTGAAATATATCATTAAATTCTCCAAAAAAGAATACCCCACATTCGGTTGTCGCACCCTTTTCTACTTTCTTTAATAAAGTTTAAATTCTAATCAATTCTTTTTCATTTTTTTCAAAAAATATGATACCTTAGAACGTGTAGCCTACTAAGTATGTAGAACATAAAGGAGCGACGGAATGAACGTTGGTATTGATAAAATAAATTTTTTTGTCCCCCCCTATTTTATAGATATGGTTGATCTAGCTCACGCCCGAGAGGTAGACCCGAATAAATTTACGATCGGGATCGGTCAAGATCAAATGGCGGTCAATAAAAAAACACAAGATATCGTCACCTTTGCCATGCACGCGGCAAAAGATATCCTTTCGAAAGAAGATTTACAAGCAATTGATATGGTGATCGTCGGAACAGAATCTGGCATCGATGAATCAAAAGCTTCGGCAGTGGTTTTGCATCGCCTATTAGGTATCCAGCCATTTGCACGGTCCTTTGAAATCAAAGAGGCGTGTTACGGCGCAACGGCGGGCTTACAATTTGCCAAAGCCCATGTACAAGCCAATCCACAAAGCAAAGTTTTGGTCGTGGCTTCAGATATCGCCCGTTATGGCTTAGCTTCTGGTGGCGAGCCCACTCAAGGTGTGGGAGCTGTTGCTATGTTGATCTCGGCGGATCCAGCAATTTTGCAGCTTGAAAATGATAATTTGATGTTGACGCAAGATATTTATGATTTTTGGCGTCCAGTAGGACATCAATATCCAATGGTAGATGGTCATTTGTCAAATGCCGTTTATATCGATTCTTTCAAACAAGTTTGGCAAGCCCATTGCGAAAAAAATCAGCGGACAGCAAAAGATTATGCGGCTTTGAGCTTCCATATCCCTTATACAAAAATGGGTAAAAAAGCCTTGTTGGCTGTTTTTGCCGAAGAAGATGAAACAGAACAAAAACGCCTGATGGCTCGCTATGAAGAATCAATCGTTTACAGTCGTCGTACCGGCAACTTGTATACTGGTTCACTGTATCTGGGCTTGATCTCTTTATTGGAAAATTCCTCTAGCCTGCAAGCAAATGATCGAATCGGATTATTTAGCTACGGATCTGGAGCGGTTGCTGAATTTTTCAGCGGCTTGTTGGTACCTGGCTATGAAAAACAGTTGGCGCAAGCGGCCCACCAAGCGTTGCTCGATGACCGTCAAAAACTAACGATCGCTGAATACGAAGCGATGTTCAATGAGACGATCGATATCGATCAAGATCAATCCTTCGAAGATGATCTGCTTTATAGTATTCGTGAAATCAAAAATACCATTCGTTATTATAAAGAAGAAAACGAATGACCCTGAAAAAAACTTTGCTTCTTTTTTAGCTAAAAAGCTTGAAGGAACAAAGTTTTTTTTCTTTCTTTGAAAATGATTGAAACAAAACTTGTTTTCCAAACATTTTCTGCATGTTATTCAAAAATTTTCAGATAATTCAGGAAAAACATTTGACAGTACGCTTTTTTTTGTCTATACTAAAATCAATTCAAGTTTGGAGGAACTTTTTATGTTAAACACGACCGTATCCCCACAACTGAATACCTTTTACTTTAGCTACTTTAGATAGTTTGTATTCATATCACATTATGGATGCAAACCAAAAACGAGTTTTGTTTGTATCTATGATGGCTAAAGCATTTTAACTTGAACTTGCAGCCATGTAGAAAATCTTCTAAATGGTTGCCAATAGACGTTTACGCTTGGTATAGGATCGAATCCATTTAGACGATTGTCTGAATGGATTTTTTTGTTCAGGTAAACCCCCATAAAAAAAGAGACGATCATAGGAGGAATTACAATGAAAATGAAAAAATGGATCACGACTGGGTTACTGACAGCTTCCCTACTGGCATTGGCAGCTTGCGGAGAATCAAGCAACACTTCGGAAGAAAACGACGGAACAAAAACAGTCGGTGTCTTACAATTGGTCGAACATGGCTCCTTGAATGCAGCCTACGAAGGGTTCAAAGAAGGCTTAGCAGAAGCGGGCTACACGGAAGGTGAAAACCTAACGATCGAATACCAAAATGCGCAAAACAGTCAAGACAATTTAAAAAGTATGAGCGAACGCCTAGTGAATGCCTCACCAGATCTTTTATTAGGCATTGCCACCCCTGCTGCTGTATCTTTAGCAAATGAAACCACCGACACCCCAATCGTAGTTACTGCCGTCACTGACTTAGTTGGAGCGAAATTGGCCGATTCAAATGAAGAACCTGGTCGCAACATCACCGGTACTTCAGACATGGTGCCGATTGAGCAACAGATCAACTTGCTGTTAAGCATCGTGCCTGATGCCAAAACGATCGGCATTATGTATAACGCAGGTGAAGCCAATTCAAAAATCCAAGCTGACTTGGCAGAAGAAGCCTTAAAAGCTGCGGGCGTTGATGTAAAAGTATTGACCGCCAATACAACCAATGATGTGCAACAAGTAACCACCAGCCTTGCAAAAGATGTTGACGGCATTTATGTTCCAACAGATAATACCTTTGCCTCTGCTGCTGCAATCGTCGGCGAAGTGGCCAAAGAAACCAAAACACCGATCGTCGCTGGTTCCGTAGAACAAGTCGATGATGGTGCCCTAGCAACTTACGGTATTGATTATAAATCCCTTGGCATTCAAACAGGGAAACTAGCAGCGAAAATTTTGGATGGCGATGCAGAGCCAGCAACGACGCCCGTTAAAACAGCGGATAATTTAGAGTTAGTCGTCAATGAAGAGATGGCTGCTGCTTTAGGGATTGATCCTGCCAGCATCACTGCACCAGAATAACCATACTAACTTAGATTTGAGGAAATCATATGAATTTAGTCGACACATTCTTGCTCTTACTACAATCTGCCACCTCTCAAGGGATCCTTTGGGCATTGCTGGCGATTGGTGTATTTTTAACCTTTCGTATTTTAGATATCGCTGATTTAACTGCTGAAGGGAGTTTCCCTTTAGGCGCTGGGATCGCAGCAATCAGTATTACGAATGGTCTCTCGCCTATTTTAGCGAGTCTGATGGGCTTTGGCGGCGGCATGGTAGCCGGCTTAGTATCTGGCCTGCTGCACACAAAACTAAAAATCCCTGCCTTATTGGCGGGGATCATCACGATGACTGGACTGTATTCCATCACAAATCGTGTGATGGGTGCTCCCAACATCGCCTTGCTGGGGCAAGACACGGTCTTCACCCAATTTCAAGCCATGGGACTGACCAAAAACAATGCCGTGATTCTTGCAGGCTTTCTCTTCGCGGCAATCGTCATTTTGTGCTTGTTCCTCTTTTTCCGTACAGAGATCGGCTTAGCATTGCGAGCGACGGGCGATAATTTAGCTATGAGCGAGGCCAACGGCATCAACACTGATAACATGAAGATTATCGGCTATATGATCTCTAATGGCTGTATCGCCCTCTCTGGTGCCCTCTTAGCCCAAAACAATGGCTTCGCTGATTTGAACTCAGGGATCGGTACGATCGTGATCGGTTTAGCATCGATCATTATTGCAGAAGTTTTATTTGCCAATAAATCTTTGCTTTTGCGATTGATCACCATCGTGATCGGGGCAATCGTTTATCGCTTTATCTTGGCCGTCGTATTCGAATTCAATGTCGAGGCCAACGATATCAAATTGGCATCTGCAATCGTCTTAGTCATCTGCCTCTCCTTACCGCAGCTTCGTTCAAAACTAGGACTTAAAAAGATGCTGCCAAAAACCAAAGGAGGCCAATCCTAATGACTTCAGTCTTAACAATCGAGAATCTACACCAAACCTTTGAAAAAGGAACGATCAATGAAAACCATGTCTTGCGAGGCATTGACCTGACGATGAATACCGGTGATTTTATTACGATCATCGGTGGGAATGGTGCTGGAAAATCGACCCTCTTAAACAGTATCGCAGGAACGATCCCAACAGAACAAGGAAAAATCACCTTAGATGGGAAAGACATTACCCGTTTATCCGTGACCAAACGGTCAAAAGATATTAGTCGGGTCTTTCAAGATCCACGTATGGGGACCGCGGTTCGTTTGACCGTTGAAGAAAATTTAGCATTGGCTTACAAACGCGGCCAAGTCCGCGGATTTGCGACAGGCGTCAAAGCGAAAAACCGCGCGTTTTTCCAAGAGAAGTTAGCCAGCTTAAACTTAGGCTTAGAAAATCGCCTTTCTGCTGAGATCGGTTTGCTATCAGGCGGACAGCGGCAAGCTATCACCCTCTTGATGGCAACGTTGCAGCAGCCTAAATTGATTTTATTAGATGAGCATACCGCAGCCCTTGATCCTAAGACCTCATTGACGGTCATGGCATTGACCGATCAGTTGATTCGGTCCCAACAGTTGACGGCTTTCATGGTCACTCATGACATGGAAGATGCCATTCGTTATGGCAATCGCCTGATCATGCTTCATCAAGGCAAGATCGTCGTAGACATTGCCGGTGAGCAAAAGCAGCATTTGACGGTCCCTGAATTGATGGAAATGTTCCATCAAAATAGTGGTGCTGAGTTGAAAGATGACCAACTGCTCTTACGCTCTTAATAAGCAAAAAAGGCACGTAGAAAGAATCTCCTTTCTACGTGCCTTTTTGCTGTAATCACACTGCTTGCAAAAGCCTTACTTCGCTTCGTTTTCTGCAATGATGTCCGTTACCTTCATCAAGCGAGTCAATGTTGCTCGTTCGTCTTCTGCCAGATTGCTTTCGATGTATTGAATGGTTTCTGTCAGCTTGGGAATCGTCATATACTCTAACGCATTGACTCTTCGTCTCGTCCGTTCGATCTCATTGGCCATCAGTTGACAGGTTTTCTCGATCTCGGCCAACTGCAGCATCACTGGCAGCATTTGATCCAGATGGGACAACGAGAGATCCAGCTCACTGGTGGTACTCACAAAACCGTAGGAAAAATCATCATCCGAGCTTTCTTCTTCGTAAACAGGGTTCAACACTGGCACATCCATATTCATGATGGTTCGGCTTTGCACATCTAAGGTCACTTTATTCAAAGGGATCATAAAGGCTTCTTGCAAAACAACATCGGGAATACTACTAGAAGCCAGCACATACTCTTCCATTCCTGCTTGCAATGCGGTCTCCATCTTTTTACGAAGTTCCTGGTTTTTCTTTACTAGCTGAATGAACTGACGTACTAGCTCATCTTGCTTGTCTTTCAATAATTTGTGACCACGGGTTGCCGTCGTCAGCCGCTTTTTCAAACGACTTAGTTCCATCCGTGTCGGATTGACATTTAAGATCGCCATTAAGAACTCACATCCTCGTCCGTTGGGTAATAGGCGTCGATAAATTCTTCTTTGATACGGCTCAACTCTTGTTTTGGCAAGGTAGCTAATAGCTTCCAGCCTAAATCTAACGTTTCTTCAATCGTCCGATTGGTTTCAAATCCTTGATTGACGTACTCTTTTTCAAAAAGATCAGCAAAGCGCGCGTACTTTTTATCAAGGTCAGATAAGGCAGACTCCCCTAAAACGATCGATAGCTCTTTGGCAGCTTTCCCATCGGAATAGGCGGCATAGATTTGATTCATCGTTGCCGCATGATCGGCACGGGTCTTACCTTCTCCCGTTCCTTTGTCCTTCAACCGTGAAAGACTTGGTAAAATATCCACTGGCGGGTTGATATTACGCTTGTAAAGGTCCCGCGACAAAATAATTTGTCCTTCCGTGATATAGCCGGTCAAATCAGGAATCGGGTGGGTTTTATCGCCATCTGGCATCGTTAAGATCGGTATTTGTGTGACCGATCCTTCTTTGCCCATCAAACGTCCTGCCCGTTCATACAGCGTCGCTAAATTGGTGTATAGATACCCTGGATAGCCGCGACGTCCTGGAACTTCTCGGCGGGCAGCGGAGATTTCTCGCAACGCTTCACAGTAATTCGTCATATCGGTCATGATCACTAAGACGTGCATGCCTTTTTCAAAAGCCAAATACTCTGCTGCGGTCAATGCCATCTTAGGTGTAGCGATCCGTTCGATTGCTGGATCATTGGCAAGGTTCATAAACAAAACAGAACGATCTAACGCACCGGTTTTGCGAAATTCATCCACGAAAAATTCAGCTTCTTCAAAAGGGATCCCAATTGCTGCGAAGACGATCGCGAAATTGCCTTCTTGGCTAGGTACTGTTGCTTGTCGTGCGATTTGAGCAGCGATCTCTTTATGAGGCAAACCAGACGCAGAAAAAATTGGTAGTTTTTGTCCACGAACTAATGTATTTAAATGATCGATCGTTGAGATCCCCGTTTGGATAAATTCATCTGGGAAGTCCCGCGCCATCGGATTGATGGCTTCACCGTTTACATCGATGCGTTTTTCTGGCAAGATTCTCGGGCCATTATCTTTTGGTTTTCCTAAACCGTCAAACACCCGACCCATCATATCTAGAGAAACTCCTAGAGTCAAACCAGTCCCTAGAAACCTTGCTTTGCTTTCTTCTGCACTCAAATTACTGGTACCTTCAAAGACTTGGACAACAGCATTGTCATCACTGACTTCCAGTACTTGTCCTTGACGGATCTCGCCTGTGTCCATGCGGACCTCAACGAGTTCGTCGAATTTCACGCCTCGAACATTTTCGACCACCATTAAGGGGCCAGCAATTTCGGAAACTGTACGATATTCTTTTAACATCAATGAACACCTCCAGTTTCAATGATTCGTTGTAACATTTCTTTGATGTCATGCTTGATCGTATCCAAGCGAGTCAATTCTTCTTCAGGAATGTATTTGCTGCGGGCGATGCGCTCACGCAGATCAACCGTTCCTTTGGTGATCTCATCTAAGTAAGCACCTAGCTGCAATGCACGCTGTGCTTGTTCATTAAAGTAGAGAATGTTTTCCAGCATATTGAACTGCTTGTTGCGGGAAGTGTACGTATCAACGTCATCGAAGGCGTTTTGCTGCAAGTAGTCTTGTCTTAAAGAACGAGCAGTCATCATCGTCAAGCGGTCTTTCTGGGAAAGAGAGTCCATCCCTACCAGCTGAACGATTTCTTCTAATCGGCTTTCCTCTTGGAGAATCGCCATGGATTCATTGACTAGCTCCGACCAGCGATCACCTAATAATTGATCCAAATAAGAATTGATTTGATCCTCATAAAGGGAATAGGAATTCATCCAGTTGATGGATGGAAAATGCCGCTTTTGCGCCAACATACTATCCAATGCCCAAAAGACTTTCACGATTCGCAAGGTATTTTGAGTGACCGGTTCTGAGATGTCTCCTCCAGCAGGTGAAACCGCACCAATTGCGGTAATGCTTCCTTCCCGAGGTTGCGTGCCTAATGAATGGAAACGCCCTGCTCGCTCATAGTATTCCGCAATTCGACTTCCAAGGTAAGCCGGATAGCCTTCATCTCCTGGGATCTCTTGCAAGCGCCCACTCATTTCTCGCAGCGCTTCTGCCCAACGAGAAGTTGAATCTGCCATGATGGCAACACTATAGCCCATGTCACGGTAATATTCCGCGATCGTGATTCCTGTATAGATCGAGGCTTCCCGAGCAGCAACTGGCATATTCGACGTATTGGCGATCAATACCGTTCGTTCCATGATCGACTTGCCGGTATTCGGATCGATCAACTCAGGAAATTCGTTCATGACATCCCGCATTTCGTTGCCCCGCTCACCGCAACCGACATAGACCACGATATCCACATCTGACCATTTAGCGATCTGATGCTGAACGACTGTTTTTCCAGCACCAAAAGGTCCAGGAACAGCAGCTGAGCCGCCTTTTGCCACTGGAAAATAGGTGTCGATGACTCGCTGTCCAGTGACTAGCGGTTCTCCTGGATTTAATTTAGCAGTAACTGGCCGCGGTTGACGCACTGGCCATTTCTGAACCATCGTCAAGGATTTTTCACCATCGATGGTTTCTAAAACACAGATCACTTCAGTAATCGCAAAATTTCCCACCATGATTTCTTTGACGGTTCCTTCATAGTTTGGTGGCACCATGATCTTATGCTCGATCACCGAAGTTTCTTGTACTGAACCTAAAATATCACCGGCTTGTACAGTATCGCCAACTTGTACTTGTGGGACGAAGGTCCATTTCTTTTGGCGATTCAGTGGATCGATGGTGACCCCCCGCTCCAAAAAATCACTCTCTGTTTGCGACATAAATGTATCTAATGGTCGTTGGATCCCATCAAACATCTGAGTCAACAAACCTGGTGCTAGTTCGACAGACAATGGTGCGCCTGTCGTTTCTACGGGCTCGCCTGGTCCGATCCCCGCTGTTTCTTCGTATACTTGGATCGAAACCAGCCCTTTTTTGATCTCAATGATCTCACCGATAAGGCCCTTGTCACTGACTTTGCAGATTTCGTGGATTTTTGCGCCACTTAATCCTGAGGCGGTGACCAGTGGTCCCGATACTTTTTCAATTGTGCCAAATGCCACATTTATTCCTCCTAGCTGGCTGACTTGTCTGTTATGAATCTAATATATTCATTCCTACCGCTTTTTCCACATTTTGCTGAATGCGTGCCATGCCGATCCCTAAACTACCCGTACTACTTGGAATCGGAATGATCGCTGGTGTCGGTACTTCTTCGTAACGACGAACGATCGGTTCTAATTGTTCGATCAACCGCTCGGTCAAAAAGATCACACCATACGCTTCAGCTATCTCTTCTAATTGTTGGGCGGCTTCATCCAAATCGCTGACTGGAAAGATATCGATCCCCAGCCCTTTGAAAGGCAAGATCGAGTTCTTACCACCCATCATTGCTATTTTTTTATGCATAACTATCACGCACCCGACTTCTTAAAATCTCTTCTGGCACCTTATTGATTTTACCAATCAAGAGAATACGCAAATTCTTGCTTTCAATTTCCTTGGCATACAGATACCCTGCCAATGCTGACGGCCCAAAAGGCACGATTTTTTGTTCTTTGAGCTTCGCCATTAGAAAATTGTCTTTACGTATATCAAAGGTATTCAAGGTCTTCTTTTCTACCAATTCTTCATAACTATGATTGATCAGCTCTTTATAAGGGGTTCCTTGCAAGTATCCCACAAACGCCTCAAGAGAAGTCGTGATTTCTGCTAACAACTCACTTGCAGGTAAATTCCCATGGTCGGCTAAAACTGCGCTGATAAAGCCGCGCTTGCGTTTCATCGCGTAACTGCGCAACGTTGTTGAAATATTGAAGATATCGATTTGACGGCGAATCAAGCTTTGCAGCAACTCGTCTTGGTATTCTTTACCGATCGTCCATAATTGCTCCCAATAATGGTTGTCAAAGATGATATCGATGGACTGGACTTCATGATAGTTCTCAATATAAGAAAAGACTTCTTCCACACAGGCAACCATTTCTTGCGCGACCTGAGTACTTTTTCTGGTCTTGACCAGATATTTAAGGACGGAAAGTGGCTGGGTGCCGATTGGGACGAGATACGCCGAAAAATCTTCTTGCATATACGCCGCTTTTACTAAAACTTTCAGATTTTGATAGTCATATTTCAAAGCAAAGAAATCAACGATCGCTTTTTCTGGTGTCAACTGATACATCGTTTCGTATACCCGTTTCAACTCAGCCATCAGGACTTGTTCAAAATCGTGTACACGATCATCTTCATTGATGAAGTCACCATAAACCGTTTCTTGCAGCATCCCATAGATTTCCTCTGCGCTGGCAGCTGAGAGCATTCGCTCATAGCGACTACGATCGAATAATTGCGATTCATACGTCCGAATTCTCGTATTCAACGTATTATATTTGATGTCATTCATCTGTTTGCACCTGCTTACTGTTCAAAAATCAATTGCAGTAACGTATTGCTTAACTCTTCTTTGTTGGCTTCTAGTAGCGCATCAAAGGTAAAATTCAACTCAATTGCTTCTTGTCGCAACAAAAAGCCACCCTTGCGAGGGATCGTTTTATTTACCAGTTTCAGCTGAACCTCTGGGACCGATGCTTGCAACTTAGTAAGGAATTCCTCATCTACGAAATGACGGGACTTCTCGCCTAAAAGCAACTCGACCTCACCAGTTAACCGTGCATTCGCCAAGCCTTTCGCGATAAACGTATAAAATGCTTCTTGATCCATCGTGTTTAAACGGGTCAGAGCCTCAGAAAACAGCTCATCTAAGACGGACTGCTTTGCTGCCAAGACCTTGTTTCTTGATTGGATATGCACATCTGAGATTTCCAAATACATCGCCGCACGTTTTTCTTTTTCATAAAAAGCTAACCGTTCACTAAGCTCTTTTTCTAACTGTGCTCGTTTTAAATTTTCTTGGTTTTCACTTTCTTTTTGTGCTTCTTTGATTTGAAGCTGGTATTTCTTCTCCGCATCAGCGGTTATTTTGTCAGTTAAACGTGTAATATCAGACATTCACTTTTCCCTCCTCTTAATTCAAGACAAGCAAGAAGGAAATAACGAACCCTAAAATACAATACGTTTCCATCATCGCTACCAAGATAATTCCTTTGGTCACATGTTCTGGTTTTTTGGCTAAAATCTGCATCGCAGCACTTGCGGCACGTCCCTGCCATTTACCAGCGATAATTGCTGTTAACGCGATCGGTAATGAAGCGATAAACAAATACAACCCGCGATCGAATGAGATCGAACCACTGATCTGACCAAAAATCATAAAGGAGATTACGAAACCGTATAGGCCCTGGGTACTAGAAAGCAATTCCAAAATCAACGCTTGCCCGAATTTCTCTGGCTGCTCTGAGATCAAGCCTGATGCTGCTTCACTGGTCATCCCAACACCGATTGTTGATCCGATACCACCACAAATCGTTGCGGTCGCTACACCTAAAGCTGCAAAAACAATTCCACCATTTTCGTAAAAGAAACTAATCCAATTTTCCATTATTATCCTCCTGTAACTTTTCTTCTGAGATGATCTCTACATAATTTTCATTTGATTTGAACGGGTCAAAGGCACGTCCGCCCCCCGTAAAGAATTTTCCGAAATACTCTAAATACTGCAAGCGGATACCATGAACATACGCACTAAGGTAACTTAAGAAAATATTCAGGCCATGTAGCGCCACAAATAATAAGATACCGACGGTAAACCGAGCTGCTGGCGGCAAGTAGCTAATGATCAAGTTGAAGGCTGAGGCGATACTTCCGCCGGCAACCCCTAATGCCATCAGACGGGTGTAACTGATCAAGTCACCAACATAATTGGTCACATCCATCAATCCGTACAATCCAGAACCGATTTTTCCTGCCAACGTTTTTCCTTCTAAACTGCCTCCGATTGCCACTGCTAAAAGACTGACAGCGATCATTACGATCCCAATCGTTTGTAACGGGGTGTCAGGGAAAAGCAGCATTCCTGCGGCGACAAAAACGACACTGATCAAAAAGACGATCCACGAACCGGCTTGGAACATCGCAGCCAGTTTCTGATCTTTTTTCTTCCATAAAATATAGAATTTCAGCGCCAAGCCAAACATGATCTGAATGTACCCAAAGATCACGGATAAGACTAAGATCTGATTGACATCATCCTGGGCAGACAACAGTTGGAATGAGAATTCAAATCCAAAGAAGTTGCCATAGATCAAGCCCCAAATAATCGTAGGGATCGAGCACAACTGAAAGAGAGTCAAGTTTTGTTCCAGCCCTTTGCTGAGGTGGAACAGCTTTTTCCCCAGAAATGTCGCCAGAAACAAGAGCAATCCATAGCCAAAATCGGCAACCATCATCCCGAATGCCACCATGTAAAAAGGCGCCATAAATGGTGTCGGATCTAACTCGTCATATTGCGGCAAGCTGTACATCCGAACAAGTCCTTCAAAAGGTTTGATCCAACGTGCGTTTTCTAATAAAATCGGCACATCAGCCAGCTCTTTTTCCGTCACTTCTTGGTATTCGAGGTAATAGTTATCCGTGGTCCCTTTTTTGATACGTTTTTCTAATTCGGCCGCCCCATCAACAGGAACCCAGCCAGAAATCGAGACCGCATGAGTCGAACGCAAAAGCATTTTACTGCTTTTTAAGCGGGTGATCGCTCCATCTAAATACTCGGCAACGATCCGCAAGGTTTCTTGCTCTTTTGTCATCGCACCAAGAGAAGCTTTGATTTCTTTTTCTTCATCAATTAGACGTTGGGATTTTTCTTTCATCGTTTGCAGATCTTCTTCTGGAATACCCTCATAAGGATAGATGTATTGCTCGAAGGCTGCTTTCTTTAGAAGAGTAGTTACTTTTTCTTTTACATCTTTATGGAAAAGTACCAATAAGTAAGTTGTCGTTTGGGATTGATAAATGGTTTCGACATAGACAAGCGGCAGCTTTTCACTGTTGGTCGTAAAGTCAGCCATTTCAGAAGTAGGAATCGATCCTAACAAGCCACCTGATTTTTTTAATTCTTTTAACACAGCTGGGCGCTCTTTGAAGTACTTCCAGATCGACAGCTCTGCTTCTTGTGCTAATACATCGCGTTTTTCTTGATCAATCAAGCGAAGACGTTTGTCTTGTTTACGAAGGGTTTGGCATAATTCTTGCCAAGGATAGGTGTGGGCTGTTTCAGCCAATTCTTGAAGGGTGTATTTTTTGATTGGTTGCCGCAGTTGTGCCAGCATTCCTTTTTTGGGTACATATTCTTCTAAAAAATTTAAGCTCCAGTTGACTTGACCAAACTGGTTCTCCATTTCTTCTTCAGACTGTTCCTCGCGAACCGGTGTCAAAACACCCGTCGTTTCTTCAGAATCATAATATTTTTCCGAAGAAAGCAGTTCTACGCCTTGAAAGTCTTGCAGCTGCTCTAAAACAGCTTCTTTCTGATCGTAAAAGGTCAACAGACTGAACTTTTGCATTTTTGCAATTGCCATTTATGTCACAACCTTATTTATTATTATTGCTAATGCTTCTTCTTTCAATTCATTAGGAATCGTTCGCAGTGTTTCCACTTCTGCTTTGGTCTTAGCCAAGAGTGGTTCCTTAGACTGTACCAACTCAGCTGCGATTTTTTGGTTGATTGCTTCTTTTTGTTGGGCTTCTTTTTCTGCCAACTCTTTTTTAAACGCCTTCAACCGTTCTTCTATTGCTTGTGCCAATTGTTTTTTTTCTGCTTCTGCTTCTTTATTTTTATTTTCCGCAAATTGCTCTGCTTCTTGTAATAATCGAATGGCATCTACTGTCATTTTCTCACCTGCTTTCACTTTTTTTCCGCAAAAAAAACCACTACAAATCAAGCATATGGCATTCGCTGATCGTAGGGTGTCAAAAATCAATAAGTGGCAAATACCTTCACCTATTTCCGTTTTCTAATATAACCGTAACATAAATTTTGCGATAGAACAAGGTTCCTAGCGTTTTTTTATAGTCTTTACATATAAAAGTCACAAAAATTACACATTTTCACAAAAAGAAATCCTTTTCATTTTATTGGGGGTTAAATGATGACAAAAAAGAAAGATTAGAAACAAAATGATGTTTCAAATCTTTCTTTTAGTTTTTTCTCGTCTTTTTCTTAACTTAAATGCTTCTAAAGAAAAGACAAGTATTTAAAATAACAAAGCATCGACCTACTCACGTATAAACGGCATACTCATACAGCGGGGGCCCCCACGTCCGCGAACCAATTCGCTGCCCGAGATTTCATTCAAAATGACTCCTGCCTCTTTTAACAGCCCATTGGTAATGGTGTTGCGGTCATAGACCACGACTTCTCCAGGTGCAATCGCCAAGGTATTAGACCCATCATTCCATTGCTCTCTAGCTGCCGCTGCTAAATCGTCGCCACCACAGCGGATCAAGTGTACTTCAGGCAAATCTAAATAACGGCAAAGAATGTTTTCCAACGTATCTTTTTCCTCATATACTCGCACACCGTCCTTGTGTTTAGTGATTGAATACAGCGAAAGTTCTCCCTCGATTTCTGGATGGATTGTGAACTTATCATGATCCACCATCGTGAAGACCGTATCTAAATGCATAAATTTTCGTTCCTCGCCGATATTAAATGCCAAGATATGTTCGAAACTCGGTTCTGTGGCAAAAATCGTTTCGGCAATTTTTTCAATTGAGGCAACTTCTGTTCGTTGAGAGATCCCGATCGCTACGATTTTATCTGATAAAATCAGCTGATCCCCGCCTTCCATCCGCGTCGTTTCGTCCCGATGATACAAAAAGTTCGTCTCATTGCGGGCAAACATCGGATGGTGCGTAAAAATTTGTTTTCCGTAGAGGGTTTCCCGTCTTCTCGTTGCAGAATACATTCGATTCAAGGAAACACTGTGTCCAATCGTCGCAAACGGATCTCGCGTGAAATACAAGTTTGGCATTGGATCGATCAAGAAAGGATATTCTGTTTCAACGATTGCCGTTAAGTTACTGGCTTTTGAAATTTCTACCTCACTTTTTTTCAAGCCCGCCATCGTATGATCGATAAAGGCGCGATTGTCTTTAATCGACAGGAAAAAGTTGCGCACTTCGTTGCGAATCTCTTCATCAAGGATCGTTGTCTCATTTAAATAGTCTTCTAAAAAGGCCTCTTTGGCACCAGTTGTTGTCAATGTTTCAGCAGCTAGATCCTCCAAATAAAGGACTTCCACCCCTTTGCTTCTTAACGTATCCGCAAAAAAATCATGTTCTTTTTGCGCTTGGGTTAAAAAAGGAATATCATCAAAAAACAATCGATCAAGATAATCCGGCATCAAGTTTTCTAATTCTGCGCCTGGACGATGCAACAGCACCCGTTTTAAAGGGGCAATCTCAGAAAAAATCTGTATTGGCTGGTTCATGAACTTGTCTCTCCTTCTTGGCAATTTTGTTGAATAACTTATGTCATTCATTTTTTATGATTCCTCAACACATAATTATTCATTTCTTTGACTCATCGTGTTTTTTCTACTCGTGATTCAAAGTTTTTCTGGATCATATAGTTATAAACATGCATTTTAGCAAAAAGAAACCCTCGATAAAAAAACAACTAGCTGAGAATATAAATTCTAGATACTTTAATTTACCGCCTTTTTCAATTGTATATTTTTGTTAAAAAAACAGCAAGGCAAAAGAACTGATGGACGATAGACCTAGCTGCGAAACCAGATTGAATTATTTTTGTTTTTTTGGATCATTTCATGATTTTCAAATGATACCGCTATCAAACAGATAAATTTTTGATATGATTCAAGTATCTTGATGCTAAAAAAACGTTTATAAAGGAGTGATTTGATGAAAACGCAACGTCAACTTTACTATGGTGCCGACTACAATCCTGAACAATGGTCTAAAGAAGTCATTCTTGAAGATATGCGCTTAATGAAAGAAGCAGGTGTGAACTATGTAAGTATCAATATTTTTGGCTGGGTCAATCTGCAGCCAGATGAATCCACCTATGATTTTGATTTTCTGGACTGGTTGATGGATCTTTTATATGAAAACAATATCATGATCGACCTAGCCAATGGAACGGCTTCGCCTCCCGCTTGGCTTGTTCAAAAACACCCTGAGATGCTGCCTGTGACCATTCATGGCAATCGACTGGTTCATGGGGCGCGCCAGCACTACTGTCCGACTTCCCCTATCTATCGTCAATATGCCACCGATTTGTCAGAAGCAGTCGCAAACCGTTATGCCAATCATCCAGGGCTAGTCATGTGGCATATCAATAACGAATATACCTGTCACATCCACGAGTGTTATTGCGATCATTGTCGGAAAAGATTTCAGACATGGTTAGCAGAGAAATATCAGAACATCGCTGGATTGAATGATGCTTGGTCAACCAAGTTTTGGAGTCAATCCTATGGCAGCTGGGACGAAATTTTTCTACCTGAAGCGATGCCGACCTTCAAAAATCCTGCGCAGCAGTTAGACTATCGCCGTTTTCTTTCCGACATGAATCTGGAGCTCTATCAACTCGAAAAGGCGGCGATCGCAAAATATTCCCAAGGCATCCCTTATATGACCAATCTTATGGGCTTGCACAAATACGTGGATGGGTTTAAATGGGCACCCGAAATGGATGTAGTCAGCTGGAATTCGTACCCGAATCCCTTTGAAAAGATCCCTTACCCGCAATTTCTTGCTAACGATCTAACTCGTAGTTTAAAGAAAAAACCTTTCTTGATCATGGAGCAAGCCACCAGCGCCGTTAATTGGCGGCAAATCAATGGTGCCAAGACACCCAACCAGCTGCGTCTTTGGAGTTATGAAGCGCTCGCTCATGGCGCTGATGGCATCATGTTCTTCCAATGGCGGCAGTCTCGTGGCGGTGCGGAAAAATTTCATAGTGCGATGGTGCCACACGGAGATCCTCATTCAAGCCGTATCTTTCGTGAATGTGCGCAATTAGGCAACGAATTTTCGCAACTGTCGGAAATTGTTGGGACGCGCTTCTTGGCTGATGTCGCGGTTGTCTTCGACTGGGAAAATTGGTGGGCGCTGGAGTTGGATGCCAAACCAAGAACCTTAAAGTACATTCATCAGTTACGCAGCCTGTATGCCGCGCTAAGGGCGTTAAATTTGAGCGTAGACTTTGTCCATCCTTCCGAATCCCTAGACGGCTATCCTTTAGTGATCGCCCCAAATCTCTATTCAGCACCCGAAGCCTTCGGCAAGAAGATCCATGATTACGTGCGACAAGGCGGCATCTTCTTGACCAATTTCTTTAGTGGGATCGTCAATGAATATGACCAAGTCTATCTTGGGGACTATCCAGGACTGTTTAAAGACACCTTAGGGATCATTGTAGAAGAGTTTTACCCAATGAAAGCAGCTACCCATCACCAAATTGACTTCCAAGGTCGTCGGTACAGCAATTCTCTATGGGAGGAAGTCATTCATCTAAAAGGTGCGAAAGCTTTGGCAACCTTCCAATCCGGTTATTTGTCCGATAAGCCAGCCATTACTATGAATCAGATCGACGATGGGTATGCGTATTACGTGGGAACAGAATTGAATCAGCGGGGACTAATAACTTTTTTATCAGATATTTTAAATACTAACCAATTAAAAACGAATGCTCAAAACTTTCTAGCCTCACCGACTGACCTTTCAGTGACTTGTCGTCAAGGAGATCACTTCACTTTCGTGTTTCTTTTGAACCATACGGATCAGATTCAACAAGTTGATTTTTTAAAAAAAGGGTTTTCTCTATTAACTCAAAAAGAGGTGGATCGAATCCAATTAGCAGCTACAGAGGTAGCTGTGATCAAATTCAGCGAATAAATCCAAAAGAACACTTTCTAAGTCCCAAACTTAAAAAGTGTTCTTTTAGGCTGCTGACATTATAGATAGCAAAAAACATATTGAAAAACTTCATAATCTATAGAAAGATTCCTAATAAGCAAAAGTCATAAGGGATAGTTTAGTTTCGTTATTTTTTTATTAATAACTTTTTAGCTAAATAGACGAAATTTTGGTTGCTATCTTATAAAAATAGCTCGTACTCAAATTTACCAATTATAATTCGATCTTTCATGGTGGTTTCGTCATTCTCTTTATGGAAAAATAAATAATTCTACCTTATGAAACGATTTTACATTAGTTAAATGTATACACGTTGGTAATGCGTTTAGTGTTCTGCTTTCGCATCGAACCTACCGATCCATAAGCATTATTCTCAGCCACCTAAATAGCTTCAGGTGATCCTATTGTTCTATAAAAGACATGTAACAGATAGATTCATTGAGTTTTCGCAAAAACTATCTTATAGCCCATCTCTAAAATATTCCTTTTCACACAATTAATTAATAATTATCACTTACATTGATTTTTCTAAATCTTTTACTATTCTGATTCCTAGTTGCTGAATCGCTTGCTCAGAAACGTTTCTCCCTAATCTATAAACTGGCGGTTGAGCAAATGTCTGTACCCATTGTTGATCTGTCACGATAACTTGTTTTATGTTAGCTTCTTCGAAAGTTTGATTCTTTTCAGAAATCACCTGAATTCCTTGTCGATTTAACCACCCGTTCAATTCATCTTGGATCCATTGATTTACTTTCCTTGGAACCTTCCAATAATAATGAATACCTAAGCATCTGACCAATTGATTTTTTATCTCAACTTTTCCCAGCGTTATTAAGTAATCAATCGCTTTTGTAGATAGGCCTTCTCTATATAATAGATTATTCTCTACTACTGCTGATTTGTCTCTTTGAGAAATTCTCGAAGTAATAGGTATTTGAAACAATCTATCTAATAGCATGCACACTAGTGTAAGTCTTGAAAAGAGCTGCTCATCTGTAATCTTTAATTCATAATTACTCGTAATCTCTTCTACAACATCTGAAATTTTGAAGGGAAACCTTTTTTCTAGCCAGTCGTTCTTTAGTAAAAAAGACAAAAGTTCTTCTTCATCCATCATTAAAAGATACAAAAGGCAATATTCCTGATCAGAAATAGATATACGGTAACCAAATAGAGTGATCGTAAACTCGGTATGTTCCTTAAATCGACGACAGAAATCACTAAATACCGGTTTTTCAGTTAACTTTCCCCCCTGAACCTCTCGTAAAATAAAAACTCAGAACCATTGCTTAGCTCTGGAGGTATCGAACAGGCTCGGACAATGAATTTCCATACCATTATCTAATTCGTCGTAAAAATGATAGGGTTGTTCATCTTCTCCAAAATAAAAAGCATGATAAAAACAATGAAGGCTCTCTTCAGAGCCTATCATTCGCCATGGTTTCTCACTAAAAGATAAATCATAATCTCCAAGAACTTTTTCTAAGTAACGGCGTTGCTTTTTGAATGTTTGGCTCCCAAATCCTGTTGTCTTCATCCAAAACTCTTTGATATTCGGTGCTTGTTGACAAAGTAGATGAAGAAACAAAAGATTCGCGTCTTTCAACAATAGCGATTTTTTTCGCTTTTGATAGCTAGCAAAATTAATAATCGTTAGTTCATAGCCATTGCTTGTAGCATGAATCGAAATTTCTTGATGAAAGTAATCACGTATACTTTCGATATCTGAAACGATCGTTCGTCTTGAGTAGCCGCAAACTATTGCTAAATGATCACCACTTGTAGGTTTATTTTCCTCAAACTGTCTTAAAATGATCATTTGCCTTTTAAGAGCTGTTGAATGAAGACATTTTATTAATAAAGAATTTTCTTCAACATCAAGCACTAAAACCACCTCAATGACTAATTAAAACGGAAGCTGTCGATTTCTCAAGCAGCTTCCATTTTTATTATACTTTATTAGATGTTTGTACGTAACGGTTAAGGAACAAATCTAAGTTCCCATTCAATCGTTGCACGATACGTAGCTTGCTTAGGATCTGCTCCGATCGGAACCTCTAATTTCACACTATTTCCCATCGTATTTAAATCCCCATAGCGTTGTACCCAGGTCCCTGTCCCCTGATTGTCTAAAGCTGAAGCAATAGGTGTAGGAATACCCGGTTCGATTTTTGCAGTTTCGTTATAAGTTGGTGGCACTGTTGATTGATTCATTGAATTTGTCACCATCTCGATATTCTCTAATAATATTCGCGCTCCTGGCAGTGAATCTCCCTCATTGCTCTGGAAACCATTTTCTGTCATTGTTGCTGTAAGGGTCCACCCATCATTTATTGCTCGACGGTCAGAAATCTGTAGATAATTTGGTCGTTCCTCGGTCGGATTTCCTTGTGGGTCAAGCAACCGTTGTGGCCGAGCAGGGTAGGTCGCTGTTCCGGCGCTAATACTTACATCACCAAAAATGTATTGAGAAACAAAATCAATACTGATCAGTCCTTGGTCTTCATCGATTTCAGGTGGATTTTCTGGTGAAACCTCATTGTCTGGATCAGTAGGATCGACAGGAGATGGTACCCCCATCATACGATAGACAAGAGTATATTCTTGTTCTTCACGTAGATGTCTCGTAGACAATGGTTTGTCGTCTGCTTCAAACTGAAATGCGTAGTTTTCAATCTCTATGACAGGGATTTCAACCTCATCATTTACATATCCATTTAGTTGAACCGAAGGGGCTCGCTCCTCGCCATCTTCGTCAACGTAGTGAACATTGATTTCTGATTCTGCACGTTTAAAATAATAGGTTACAACTTGCCGCTCTGCATCGATTGCAATCTGATTGGTTGCTGGATCAAAATTCTCAGAGTCTGTTTCAACTCGGACAAAGTCATATCCTTTTAAATATGGTTCATCCTCTGTCCCTGAACGAGGATCAAGTGTCACCGTGGTGCGCAGCGGTTCATCAAGAAAGGCGGTCGGCGAGATCTCCTCTTGGGTATCTATATCTCGGTAGTTGACTTCCACTTCCCCTGTTCCGATTGTGTAAGTCATACTCTCAAACATGAATGCATGAAGATTGTTTCTGGCACCGGTACTGCCGGCAATAAGAAAAGAAGAGGCTGTTACTTCAGGATTTTGCCAATCCCTTACATCACGACGCCAAGTTTGTCCTTTATAATCAATAACGAACCAATGTCCTGTTTCGTCTGGCAAATAACTTACAGTGATAGGTTCATAGACACCATCAATGTTCCCAGTCCTTCTTGCACGAGCCTCGTCATTGTTCCCCCACCAAGTAACGATATTGTTCGGTGAAGGATGGTAAACGTAGCCAGCAAAAGGAGCATCGCTTAATCCAGACGGATCTCGTTCTATTCTTACTCCATCTATTGTATCTGTATTTCGGTTATAATTCGAATCTAACTTAAAGCCAAAAGTATCTGTTAAACCACCAAGACCCATTCCATTTCCACGTACCCCAAGGGCATCATTTTCAGAATTATGAAAACCAAACGCCATCCCATCTGCTCCATTATCATTTGAACCAATATTAGCCCGCCCCTTTAAAATGAATGGCTGATTCACATTAAGTTTTTCTTTCAGTGTCACATTTCCAACTGAATTATTCGCTGCCGGAGTCAATAGTAAGTAACCAGTCTCTTGATTATAGTTCGCACTTCCATGTACCTCAAAATGCTCTAAGAAATTATCTTTATTTACAGTCATATTAAGAGCATTTGAATCATCTCTTGCAACATCCTGTACAAGTGCAGCATCTTCAGTGTCCTGGCCTTCTGGCAATGAATCTTCATTATCCGCTTCTTGGTCTTCTATAGCAGCATTTTCTTGCTCTTCTTGGTCTTCCTCAGTCGGGTCTTCTGCTTTTTCTTCCACGAGAAGAGATAATTCCGTATCTTCTTCGATCAAGATCGTATATTCGCCGCTTTGTGTCACACGAATAGGAAGCGTGAATTCATCAATTGCTTCTTGGCTATCAAGGAGCAATTCATCTTCCTTTTCTCCTTGAGTGACTGATAGTTCTGACGTCAGTTCTGAAAAATCGATTGCAACTGCTTCAGGGATCGTTAAATGAACCATTTGAATCAGCTGATCGACAGAAAATGTGAAAGTAAGTAATTGATCCACTTCCCCCTGAAGCGTTTCTTGTTCGAGGGAAAACTGCGGTTCCTCATTCGTTTCTGTTTCCGATGTATCATTTGTTTCGATTGCTGTTGAAAAAAGGGAGTCTGCATTTAATATCGTCATTGTTGTGAACAAGGGTACAACAGTCAGTAACGTGACGAAGCCCCCAATCATTTTTTTTCGGAAAAGTGATTTCATTTGTTTCACTCCTTCGATTCACTATCCTGCGTTTCTTTTTTTTCTTGTTTCGAGCGATAGATCATGTATGCTAGGATCCCCAAAAGGACGACGGAAACGGCAATGGCTGCGATCATCCACCAATTGATGCTGCGGTCGATTGAAACATCTGTCTCATTCAATTGTCGAGCTTCCTCCGCCTCAACTGTAAATGTCTGTTCCCACGTCCATTCTTCCTCTTCTGAACGAGCCGTCAAGTTCAAGATATACTCTCCTGTACGAAAACGATCTCCCTCAAGAGGAATCGGGAAATTCATATGGGAATTAGGTGCCATTTGCATTCCGCTTCGGTTACTTTCATACAAGATTTCCTCACTGTTGCTAGCACGAATACTCGCCTCTACCTCTAATCGATTAACAAAAGTCGACGTGTAGTTTTGGATCGTTGCACTAAAGACATTGCGGTAATTGACTTGATCCGCAAATACATCCAATAACTCTAATCCCGGATCCGTGGCAGAACGGTTGTTGCTGACCACCAAACCAATCACATAAGAAAAAGCATTTTTGATCCCTAGTCCTTCTTCCTGACTACTCTGGGTGTCTTCAGAAGGCACTTCTTGGATCCGAATCCCTCCAGCTAATACCCCTTCAAATGCCTCTTCCGGCATCGTGATCGGAAAATGGATCGTTCGTTTTTCCAACGGTTCTAATGTAATCGTTCCCGGAGCTTCTACCAACTCATCGATCATCGCAGGTAATGTGGGATCAGGTGTTTCTGCATCCTTAGCATACTCCACAACGCCATTGACATTCGTAAAAGCAGTATGAACGGTGATTGCTATCTCAATGGCTTGATCTGAACCGTTTTGGATCTCCAAGCCTAATTCGTCCTGGTCTCCCGCACCTATGTTCAAATCAAAGTAGCCGCTTGCCCCTCCTGCTAATTGACTGTCCGGTAAAATCGGCGTCACATAAAAATTCAATTCTGAATCGGTCTCAGCAAAGCCCTGTAAAGGGTTAATGAATAGCGTTACTAGGAGGATCAATCCTGTTAGTAGTTGTCGCCAGCTTGTTTTTGTTCGTCGTTCGCTCACTAATGGTTCTCCTTCCAAAAAAGGCGGGAATAAGTAGCTACTCCCACCTACAATTGTTGCTTCCTTCAAGTCTCTTCTATTTATTCTCCCGGAATATACTCTCCGGCACCATCTGCAGTATCAGATAAGATCCATTCCATAGTTGCTTGATAGGCAACATTAGCCTCAGGCATCGTTGTGCCTGGAATATGCAACTTGATGGCGTGATTTCTAACAGGGCCGTCTAGCTCATCACTATTGAAGTCAGCCGTCAATTCGTCTTGATCTCCCCAAATGGTTGAAGAGCTACCTCGTCCATGTCCTGCCGCTGCAGTCATCATCGGCACTACAGAATCGTCAGATTCTAAGATCAAACTGCCGTTTTCCCCGTTCACGATAGGTGCTAATGCTTGGTCTCCTTTGTCCTCATTAAATCTCTTTTGAGCGTTGATAAATTCAATCCGAGCACCAGTTAATTCGTCATTTGGATCTGTTGCTGAAACAAATGGGGATAACGAAACCGTTAAGTTCCATCCTGAATCTTTATTCCCACGCGTATCTTGGACTTGGATAAAGGAGACATAAGGTACTTTATCCTGAGTTCCGGTAACTGTCTGCTCCTCAGCGATCATGGAGTACGCTTGGTCTTGTGTAGAGATCGGGTTTGACCCAAAATCAAATACAGAAGGTGCATAAGAAATCGTTAATGGTCCCTTTTGTGGAGATGGATTTGGTCCCAAATCCACATCTGGTTCTTCAACTGGCGGTTGAACAACAACGTCTTCATCTCCATCACCTGTAAAGGTAACAGTGTTCTCTGTGGTGGTATTTCTGATTTCCTTTACATCATCATCCGCGAAGGCTTGAATGCCACCGGCTAAAATCGTAGAGGTCAAAACTGCAATCGTTGCTAAACGAATCATTTTCATTTTTATTTCCTTCTTTCTTGAATTAATTTCTTCTCTTCTCTATCGTTTATTCTGGAACGCTTTCGCCTGCTTCATCTGTTGTTGAAGTCAAATTCCATGTCAAGGTTGCTTCATACAAGGCCGCATCTTTCGCAGTTGCACCAGGCACCCACAATTGGATACCGTCGTTAACCACAACTTCTGCCCCCGCATTTACTTGCGCAGTAATAGCTACTTGGTCTCCCCATACAACAGAAGAAACACCGGCACCTTTGTCCTGGCCAGCTGACATCACAGTCATTGCTCCTCCGTCCGCGTCCAAGTACATACCAGCTTGATGAATGGCTGGTACGTTTTCTTCGTTATTGCCTTTGTAGTCGAGGGTTGGTGCCTTAAATAAAAGACGTGCACCACGCAATTCATTATTCAACGTACCTGATTCAAATTTACTCAACGAAACTTCTAGCTCCCAGCCTTGATTGTTTCCGCGTGTATCTTGAACTTGAGCAAATGAAACATAAGGAACTTTATGTTCATCACCTTCTGTGCCAGTTCTTTGTTGCATTTCAGCAACCATATCATAATAGATATCTTGATTCGAGATGACTTGTGTACCAAAATCCATAGTTGGTGCATATGCTATTGTCAAAGGTCCTGTTTGTCCCCCTGGAACTGGATCAATATCGACATCTGGTTGGTCGACCGGTGGTTGAACGATGGTCTCTTCGTCTGTGTTAGGAGCAAAAATGATTTGGCCATCTGTTTCCACATTCAGTGCTGGATTTGCACCTTCCACTTCCGCGATACCATCGGCAAAAGCAGAAATACCTCCAGCGAAAATTGTTGCAGTAAGAACAGTAATAGTAGTTAAACGTAAGAATTTCATGAGTTTTCTCCTTTAATGGTTTCTTGTAATGAGTAATGATTTGTACTTAGTCGGCATTTTTTTCAAATAACGTATGCCAACAATCAGTAGAAAAATAATACCTAAAATGATGTACCCGGGGTTTTGTAAGTCATTGGTCTGCGGCAATCGGTTTCCTGGTCTAGAAACAACCGGAGGCTTTTCGATTGGCTCACTCCCCTCTGGGGGTGGTGGCTCGGGTTGTCCTATTGGTTCATAAACACCCGTAAAGATCACTGAGCTTTCAGTTTCAACTGATTTAGCTTCTTCCGCGTTAACTTTGTTTGTAGAAAATGCTAAAAGTTGGAGCATAATTGCGAGCACTAAACAACTATTAATGACCCGAATGTTTGTCTTTTTCATTCTCCCTCCTCCTCTGAATTGTCTAACTTCAAAAACCATCGTTATTAGATCAGCAATTAATAGTGTCTCGATTCTCAAGATGCAAAAACAACCTGTGATTCGGTTTTAAATCAGATCGCTTTTTTTTGTTCATGTTACATGTGATGGTTTCTAAACTTGACATTCATCACTATAACGATAAATCAGATAAAATTAAAATAGAGAAATTCACCTATAGGTGAATTTCTCTATTTTGAAAAGTATTTCCTATTATTAAATAACATAAATGGCTATTAAGTGAAGCAAATAAGAACGGTTTTTCAGATAACCTATACTTTCTTTTGAAAACAATTCGGTCCAAGATATCAAGCACTTAAAGGTATAGAATATCACACTCTAATAAAAATAGTATTCTGCTATACCATTTTATTGACAATATATTCCTCACATAGATTATCAAGTTATCTCTAATTATCTAAAAACTATATTTTATAAACTTTACTCAAATCTTTCCATCCCACGGAAACTATATGGTGACAATTACATCCAGTCAGTTTTCAATCTTAATAAAGATCTTTCTCGTTTTAAAATCTTAAATGTTAGTTCTTAAAATAAGGGCTCTATAATGTATGGGACTGATGAATCAGAATTGATTCTTCAGCCCCATTTTCATTTTAGGTATTAAAAAACATATCGTTCTCTAGTATGATTAAATCACCACAAAATAAACAACTGAGAGGACGATATGCTATATGAATGATTCTATCAAAAAAATGCTGAGAATAATAGAGAAAGATTTGATGATTACAGAGGTCTCTTACGAGACCCTTCAGAAGAAAAAGACGTTGGTCGTCGATGCTGTTCTCTCGCCTACTCCTCGTGCTTGTAGAAGTTGTGGTTCTACTGTGGTAGATGGAAACGGGAAAGCAATTATAGTGAAAAATGGGAAGAAGGAAACGATTGTCCGTTTTGAACAATACAATCATATGCCTTTGGTTATGCGCCTAAAAAAGCAGCGCTATACCTGTAAAAACTGCCGAACCCATTGGACTGCTCAAAGTTATTTTGTCCAACCCAGACATTCAATCGCAAATCATGTTAGATATAAAATTGCTTCTTTACTGACTGAAAAAGTATCTTTATCTTTTATTGCGAAAAGCTGTCAGGTATCTTTGACCACCGTTATTCGTACATTAAAAGAGTTTAAAAGCTATTTGCCAAAGCAGTCTAAGAAGATTCTCCCCAGAGTATTGATGGTTGATGAATTTCGTTCGCACACTTCCATAGAAGATAAGATGAGCTTTATTTGTGCAGATGGCGAAACAGGAAAATTAATAGATGTTTTGCCTACGCGTAAATTACCCCGATTAACAAGCTATTTCTTAGGTTGTACCAATCCAGAAGAAGTAGAATTCTTGGTTACAGACATGAACGCTGCCTACTTCCAGCTCACCAAACGTGTTCTGCCAAATGCGAAAATAGTGATTGATCGGTTTCATATTGTCAAACACATGAATCAAGCGTTCAATGAGTTGCGTATCCGTGAAATGAATGAACTTCGTAAAGCAGGACAGAAAAGCCAGGCAGAAAAACTGAAAAAGAACTGGCGCTTTTTGCTAAAAAATCGTGCAAGCATCAACCATTATGAGTACAAAACATGGAAAAGTTTCCGAGCACCAAAATACCCATTTCTCACTGAAGCAATGATGATTGATCGATTGCTTGAGTTTTCTGCGCCCCTAAAGGAGGCGTATCCCTTTTTTCATGAATTAGTCGAAGCCTTTCGAGACAAAGACCCTGACTTATTTTTCTCCTTATTGGCAGAACTTCCCGAAACGTTAGATGACGGCTTTCGGGAGAAGCTTCAAAACCTTCTGACCTATGAAGAAGGCATCACCAACGCAATGATCTATCCTTATTCCAATGGAAAAATAGAAGCGAAGAATACCCACATAAAGACAATGAAACGAGTATCCTACGGATTTAAATCATTCGAGAACATGAGAATTAGAATCTTTTTGATCAATCAATTAATCAATGTAAGATAACAAAAAATCTGAGCCAGAATCTGGTTCATTCTGACCCAGATTTGATTTTGCACAACTCATCAGTCCTTATTGACAAAGAGCCAAAATAAGTGATTCTTACTTTATTAAAAACAAAAAACAGCAAATCAATTAAGATTTGCTGTTTTTGAGATACCGGCGGCCGGGGTCGAACCGGCACGCCCTCAACGGGCACTGGATTTTGAGTCCAGCGCGTCTGCCAATTCCGCCACGCCGGCATGTTGAAAGGTTAGTATTTAGTACTAAGGCGGTAACCGGATTTGAACCGGTGATGAAGGTTTTGCAGACCTCTGCCTTACCACTTGGCTATACCGCCATTATACTATTGTTGCAATCTACAATCAAGTGAAGATTGTACTGGGGTAGCTGGATTCGAACCAACGCATGACGGAGTCAAAGTCCGTTGCCTTACCGCTTGGCTATACCCCAAAAATGAAAGGGCGAGTGATGGGAATCGAACCCACGAATGCCGGAGCCACAATCCGGTGCGTTAACCACTTCGCCACACCCGCCGTGATAAGAAAACTGTTGAAATATATAATGGCAGGGGCAGCAGGAATTGAACCCACACTAACGGTTTTGGAGACCGCTGTTCTACCTTTAAACTATGCCCCTATGAATGGAGGAGAGTGGATTCGAACCACTGAACCCTAAGGAACGGATTTACAGTCCGTCGCGTTTAGCCACTTCGCTACTCCTCCATGGTGGCGCGGGACAGAATCGAACTGCCGACACATGGAGCTTCAATCCATTGCTCTACCAACTGAGCTACCGAGCCATATAAGAAAATATAAGTTTTACAAAAATAATGAAACGGTCTGGACGGGACTCGAACCCGCGACCTCCTGCGTGACAGGCAGGCATTCTAACCAACTGAACTACCAAACCGTAATGGGGGTTAACGGGATCGAACCGCTGACCCTCTGCTTGTAAGGCAGATGCTCTCCCAGCTGAGCTAAACCCCCGAAGGTTGTTCATTAAATTGTAATGATCCGTACGGGATTCGAACCCGTGTTACCGCCGTGAAAGGGCGGTGTCTTAACCACTTGACCAACGGACCTAAATTTAAAACGGAGAGTAAGGGATTCGAACCCTTGAGACAGCGATAGCCATCTACATGATTTCCAATCATGCTCCTTCGGCCACTCGGACAACTCTCCAGCCTAAAAGAAGCTCATTACTCTTGCTTGTTTTCTCTTATTAGAGAACTCCGGCAGTAGGACTCGAACCTACGACATCATGATTAACAGTCATGCGCTACTACCAACTGAGCTATGCCGGAAAAATTGAAAT